>NZ_KV827938.1:0-80289 GCF_001836265.1 Corynebacterium sp. HMSC036E10 | reverse complement strand
TACTCGAAAGGGAATGTTTCTAGGTTGAGCTGCGAAAACGCGTCTACTAGAAAGCCTTTCGAGTAGATTCTTTCTAGTAGTTCTATGCATACGCGAGGCGCCGCGTGCCGTCTACGTGCGGGTACAGCAACCACGCCGCCACTGCCGCAAGGATGCCGACCAGCAGCCCCGCCACTGCGGACCAGTGCACCAGCGGGCCCATCATGAGCACAAGCCACCACACCATGAGCGGCACAACCATGCTTATCGACGGCACCCTGCTGACATTTTTCTCCTCAGCAAACGCCGCAATCTGCTTCCGGTAGGGGTGCAGCCACGTCACCGCGATAGCAACAACGACGCAGACCAGTGCTGTGATCGCCTTGATGCCTAGTGGTGCTTCGGACATCATCACGCCGACGGAACCACCCACGGCCAGCGAACCCACCACACGCACGACGGCGGGCGTGGGGATCGGAGTGACGCGGCTACGGACCTCGTTGGCGCTGATCGGGATCATGTTTTGGGAGGTTACCAGGGCGCTCCACCGCCTTCTTATGCCTCTAAACTCTTCTGCATTGCACGTTTGAACCTCTCGTATCACAGTACATTCGCTTGCTTGCCAAAATTCTGGCTCATGGCGACGGATGGTGAGGCGATCGCCGCACCCGTCGTGGGGTGCTTGGCGGGAGATCTGAGGCGAGTTTCTCGTTAAGTTGACGCAGACATAAACGAAGTGGCTTTGAGATGATTTAAAGTTCAAACAGGGGGTCTGGATCTTCTTCGCAAAGCAAAGTCCTGTACCGCATCAGTGCGGTACAGGACTTTCACGAAGTAATGCGATGAAATTGGAACTTTACTCGCGCACTTTGTCGTCATCCTTCGCTCGATGGAAGAAGAAAGCGGAGACAGGAAAGGCCACAGCAGCGATACCCCAACCAGCAATGGCAGCTCCTGTTACAGGGGTTGTTACTCCAAGAAGAGGTGCTACCGCGCCGATCGCGAGTGCAACGAACCCACGCGACTGATTTTCACTCGATTTCATCATTAACTCCAATTCTGGCCTGCGCAGTACCCGATTGTGCCGCCTGTAGCTCCGGAAGCTGCGACAAGGCAAGCCATGCAACCAGCCCCCAGCGTCGCTGCGCAGGCTGCACCACACACAACGCTCAGTGCCGCAATTGCCCATGATGCAATTCCAGCGTTGCTGAGGCAATCGTTCAGCCCGCCCCAATCCATGCCCATTGGCGAGATTTGATCATCAGTGGCCGAGGTATCCTGAGAAACAACATATTCATGCAGTTCCTGCTCGCCATCGGCATAGGCCGTGACCCAACCTGAATTTGGAGACTCTTCCTCCAGTGTGATTTGGTACGTGGACTTCAGGGTGTTTTCAGGAGTGAGAAAGACTCCAAACATGCTACCGTTCGACGCTCCGTCGATTCGGATGGATACAAATGCGCTTCCATCATCCAGACGCTTTGCCACATGTGGTTCGTTTGCGAGGGTTTGTCCATCTTTTAGGACAGCCGTCTTGACAGACGCGTCGAGCGCAGCATTGCGCACGACATCGAGGGCCTCACCTTCAATGTCGGGGTAGTTGGCGATCTTATCGACGTTCCCAGCTACCTGACTGACAGCGTTTGTTTGGCCTGTTTCTGCAATCGTACTTGCCTGAGCAATGGGGCTGTAGAGGCTAAAAACGATCCCTACAGCTGTCCCCGCGGACAGCAAGGCTTTTTTGCCGGTGATTTTCATGGTTTCTCCTTGTGTTGCTTGGGGCGTGTAGCTGAGCCTTATCAGTTGGCCCACTCTTCGCGCCGCTTGGTTCCGGGGAGGTCACCCTGATGGGCGACTCACATATGGAGTATACACAGACACCGCAAGGAATGTGTTCTGTATCACGCTAAATTTAAGTATTGCCACCATCTGGAGTGCTTTACGCCCTATTAACGTAACCGTTGTTATGTCAGCTATCTGGCAAAATTAGTTTGCCAGCTCGCCTTCTTTTTAATCGTCAGCAGTGGACGGTCCCATAGAGAGTCCCATGTTCAACGCAACCAGATTTGCCCCTGAACGTGCACGTGTCACCACGGTTCGTGGTCAAGTCCCGTGTAGTGGTGTGGCAGTGTGTTCTTTCGGCTCGGTATGAAGCGCGGCCTCTGTTCAAGCGGAAGGCCGATGGGGAGTGCGCGATGACGGAGTTCAAGGGGGTTCGGACCGTTGTGTCGAGAGCCTTCTTTGTGCTCCGGGGTCTGTTGGCGTTCGTTGCCGCATTATGAATGGGGAGATCATGGAGTATTCGTATGGCCCCATAAGTCAGATTCTCATGAAGGTCGAGTAGAAAACATGTTCGACCAGGGACGTTGCTTGCGTCGACCCCGGGGTGCATACTATCTGGCGTGAGTGGAACACCTATTCGAGCGTCATCTGCCGCGGCGCACCTGCATGAAGTGGGCGAAGCGCCTGCTCAGCCGACGCGTGCTGAGCAGATCGCAGAGTTGCGTGCGCGCATGGCTGTGCTCGGTGGGGAGGTCCCTCGGGAGGTTGCTGCTGACACTGAGGTGCTCACGATCGGCGGTGGTCTTTCGACTGTGTTGCCGAATGGTGGCTTGGCGCGAAGGGCGGTCACGCACGTCAGTGACACACCCGCGCTTGTCGTGGAACTGCTCGGCCAGGTGGTGGAAGCCGGTGGGCGCGCAGGTGCGGTGGGCTGGCCGGAGTTGTCGTATGCCGGGATCAGCGCCGATGCACTTGAGCGGGTTGTTGCGGTGCCGGAGCCGGGTATCGACGACCTCTCGGTGGCAGGCGTGCTCGCCGAAGGGCTCGATCTGGTGGTGTTGCGCACTCGTAGTGCTCTGGAATTGTCGCCGGTGCGCGCCCGGCCACTGCTGGCCAGGATCCGGAAAGGGCAAGCGGCGCTTGTGTGCGTCAACGTTGCGGTGCCGTCGCCGGCGCTCACACTGACGGGCACGCTCGCACAATTCCACGGTATCGGCCGAGGAACAGGGCGCATTACCGGGATCGATTTCGATGTCCGCGCAGAGGGCAAGGGGTACCGGCCGGCGAGTGCACGGGTGACGTTGGGTGCTGGTGGTGAGCGGGTCGTCGATAGACGAAAGCTGCGGCTAGTCACATGAGGGTTGCTGCGTTGTGGTTCCCGGACTGGCCCGTGCAGGCCGCGAAGTTGGAGTCCGGCGACGAGTTGGTAGAACCTATTGCGATTGCTGCGCACCACAGAGTGAAGGCGTGCTCGCAGGCGGCCCGCCAAGTGGGTATCCGGCGTGGGATGCGGGTGCGAAACGCACAGGCGGCAGCACCGGAGCTGACGGTGGTGGAGGACAACACCGACCGCGACGGCCGGATGTTCGCAGCACTTGCAGCGGGTCTCGACGATGTCGCGGCGAGCGTAGAAGTGCTGCGCCCAGGCCTTGTCGTTGCGGACCTTGAGGCCGCGGGCAAGTTCCACGGCAGTGAGGACCGTGCGCTTGAGATGCTTATCGACGCCGCCTCGCGCCGCGGCATCGACGCCCTTGCCGGTGCCGCCGACGAGATCGCCACCGCAGTGATCGCCTCGCGCTCGTCTGACGTGGTGGCGCAGGGGCAATCGGCGACGTTCCTGGCAGACCAGCCGCTCGGTGTGCTCGTTGCTGAGGAAGCACTTGGCGCGGACATGGACACGGTGCGGGCGTTGGGGCAGTTGGGGATTTCCACGCTCGGGCAGTTGGCGGCGCTGCCTCCGGCGGCTGTCACCACGCGCTTCGGCCAGTCCGGGATGCTCATCTACCGGATCGCCGCAGCCACGCCGGACCGCCGCGTCGCGCCCGAAATTCCCGTGGAGGACCTCGCGGTGGCGATCACTCCGGAGGACCCGATCGACCGAGTTGATGCTGCCGCGTTCGCCGCCCGTGCACTGGCCGCTAGCCTGCACGAACGGCTGAAAGAAACGGGGCGGAACTGCCTGCGGCTGAAAGTGACGGCCGAACTTGGCGACGGCACCCG
Organism: Corynebacterium sp. HMSC036E10; assembly: GCF_001836265.1. Taxonomy (NCBI): domain Bacteria; kingdom Bacillati; phylum Actinomycetota; class Actinomycetes; order Mycobacteriales; family Corynebacteriaceae; genus Corynebacterium; species Corynebacterium sp. HMSC036E10. Next base: position 76,308 of record NZ_KV827938.1, on the reverse strand, counting down.
CGTCGAACGCGTCTGGCGCACCCGCGAAGCACTCACCGAGGCCGCGACCGCCGACCGGGTGCGCTGGCAACTCGACGGCTGGCTGACCGGCGGCGGTGCCGGTGAAATTACAAGTCTCATCCTGGAACCGCTCGAACTCGCCGCCCCAGAACCCGTCGGCGAACTGTGGGCCGACGGCGCCTCCACCGACACCGCCCGCCGAGTGGTGGAACGCGTGCAATCCCAACTCGGCATCGACGCGGTGCTCCAACCCCGGCTCGTCGGCGGCCGTGGCGTGGCAGAACGGGTGCAGATGGTGCCGTACGGGGAGGCGGGGCCGGTCGTCGACAAGCGGTCGTGGCCCGGGGCGATCCCAGCACCGCTGCCTGCGCGCCTCGGTGGCGGCATCGAGCACCCCGCCTCGCGCATCGCGCTTATCGACGACACCGCAACCCCCGTCATCGTCACCGCCGAAGTACTGCTCTCAACCACGCCGTACGCCCTGGCCTGGGGCGATCGCCGGTTTCTGGTTACCGGCTGGGCCGGGCCGTGGCCCGTGGATGAAGGATGGTGGGCCCAAACCGAAGGGGCCACAGGACGGCTTGCGCGCATGCAAGTCGTCGGGCGCGAAGGCGGACCAGACGGCGCTGTCACAGGCTGGTTGCTTGTGTGGAGCAGACGCAGCTGGCGCGTCGAGGCGGTGTATTAACGGTGGGGGTTTAGCGCTGCGATTAGTTCTGGACGATGTCGACGACCACGCGCTTCGGGTCCTCCAACACCTGCACCGAATACGGCAAAGCAGAGCGCAGACCCACCACGACCTGGCTACGGCCCTCATAGGTGCCAGCGCTGATCACGTCGATGACGTTGCCAGTATCGCCCGCCATCTTCACCTCAACATCGGAATCCTTACCCATCTCAAACGGATAAACGGTGCCGTCGACGTTGATGTTCAAAAACGCGTTACCCGCAACCTTCAACGGCTGGCCGGTGGTCTCCTGCATCGGGGTGGAGGTGTAATCCACAAACCAACCCGGATCCCCGTCGCCCCCAAGATCCACCACGACGCGGTCGAATCCCTCATGTGCGCCAACACGGACCGCGGTGACCACAAGCTGTGACGGTGCCGACGGGCGCTGCGTCTTCGGAGACGGGTCAGCGTTGCCCAACGGTTTCAGACGCGGAGAGCTGGCGGACAAGCTGCTGGCCACCGTTTCGCCGGCCCCGAAGCTGGGTGTGGTGCAGGCGGTGCAGGCAGCGATCGTCGCTACGCAAGCGCCCACGACCGCAGCGCGGAAGGAACCGGAATTTTTTTGCATTAAGCCACCGTAACCAGCAGGAGGAATCAGAACAAAAGCCTCAGAGCGAAATACCCAAAAGGTTATCTAACTGTTACAGAAGTAAAAGTTGTTCAAATGGGTCATCTAATAAGTTAGGCCAAGCTTGGCTATGGTGGTGACATGCGACAATTGCCTTGCTCAGATGTTGAGGTTGAACCGTTGCCCGGCACCGCCAAGCCTGGCGCTACCTACGTCATCTTTGAGTGGCCCGACCCGTGGCCCCGCGACGTGCTCGGTGATGCCGCACTTGGCGAAGAAATCACCCCCCGCATTGCGAAGCACCTCGACGAATACGACGCGTCCTTGCTGCTCATCCGCCACCCAACGCGCGAAGGCCGACACATTAAGGACCACCACCTCTACCTCGTCTTCGCCGACGAAGGAATCACCGAGGTCCTCCACGTCGACGGACCAGAAGCAATCCTGGATCTCGACCTGTCGGGGCCTGGCAAAAACGGTGGGAAGCGACGGGAACGTCCGCTGCTGCTGATCTGCACCCATGCCAAGCGCGATGTCTGCTGCGCGGTAAAGGGGCGCCCGCTGGTCAACGCGCTGCACGAGCGCTACCCATTCGGCCCGGGCAACGACGTTGCGTGGGAAGTCTCCCACATCAAGGGACACCGTTTTGCCGCAACCATGCTGCTCATGCCGTGGGCGTATAGTTTCGGCCGCATGAACGTGGAAGCCACCGACGCGATGCTCACAGCCGCGAAGCGGGGCGAATACTTCGTACCCGGCAATCGCGGGCGCGGCACGCTCACCCCGGTGGAACAGGTTGCCGAGGTCGCTGTCGCCAGCGAGGTTGCCAGTCCCCGCTACGGTGAGTTCGACGTTGCGCCTGCGCGTATCGACGACACCACCGCCACCGTCAACGTCACCACGCCCAGTGTGGAATACGTCGTCGAACTGGAACAACGCCCGGTCAGTGGCATCGTCGACTCATGTGGCAAGGACCCCAAGGAAGGCACCGCCTGGGTCGCGCTCACTGTGCAGCCACGTTAGGTGGTGCCGGGCGGGGGCGAAACCATGCCCTAGATGTACTCGTCGAGCACCTCAGCCACTGATCCGATGACCCGGTCGGTGGCTGCTTTCACGTCGGCGGGGGAGTGGTGGAAACTGTGCGAGTGATCGGCGAGGGTATGCATGGTCAGGTCGTTCCAGGAATCGCCGAACGTGTAGAGCTCAACGTCATCGCGGTTGATGCCGAGTACCTCGAACAGCTCGAGGATGCCGGAGCCTTTCGACCGGCCCGGTGCCATGAGATCGATGTAGTCCTGGTTTTGGGCAACTTCTACGTCGCCGAGTTTGGTGGCCCAGGCGATGACTTCGGCGCGCAGCGCGTCGTTGTCAGGAATCCAGAACGGAATGACAGCGAACTGGTGGTCCGGGATGTCGCGAATCCCCATCGGCGTGAAGTGAGCCGTGAAGTCGTGGGTACGGCCGGTGTTGTTGGCAAACACGCCGTCGACACGTCCGATGGTGGTGCCGAAAATAGCCAGTCCCTCGCGCTCCCCGAAATGTTCCACGGCGGCGCGCAAGACGGCACCGTCGAGTTCGTGGCTGAAGAGCAGGTCGCGGTTGGCGCCGTCGGTAGCTGATGCACCGTTGGACAGCACCTGGTAGTCGAACGCTAGCGTGCTGCCGGCCATGCCGTGGGCGAGTGCTGTGCGGGAGCGTCCGGTGGCAGAAATGGCAAGATGCCCGGCGTTACGCCAGGCATCTATCGCGGCGATATCCTCCTGGTCGAAACCGTGGGGAGGGTGGTGGAGAGTGCCATCGAAGTCGAACGCCGCTACCTTCATGGCACTTCAATCTACCGGCGCATGACCTTCTTGGACAGCCAGTTGCCCAGGAACTGAGCGAGCTGGACGATGACCACGATGACCAGGACTGCAGCCCAGGTGACTTGCGGTTCGAAGGCGCGGTAACCGTAGACAATGGCAAAGTCACCAACGCCGCCACCGCCGATGTAGCCGGCCATTGCGGACATATCGATAACCGCGATGAAGATGAAGGTGTAGCCCAGGATCAGCGGGCCGAGTGCCTCCGGCAGGATCACCGAGGTGATGATCTTCCAGGGGCCGGCACCCATGGAGCGGGCGGCCTCGATAACACCGGGGTCGATGGCGACGAGGTTTTGCTCCACGATGCGCGCCACGGTGAACGTGGCAGAGAAACACATCACGAACGTTGCGGCAGCGCGGCCGATGGTAGTGCCCACGACCTCCAGGGTCAGTGGGTACAGCATCGCGATCATGATGATGAACGGGATTGGCCTGAAGAAGTTCACCGCAACGTTGATCAGGGTGTAGACCACGTTGTTGCGCAGGATGCCGCCCGGGCGGGTGGTGTAGAGCAACATGCCCAACACCAGGCCGAGGAATCCGCCGACAACCATGGTGATGGCGACCATCCACAGGGTGTCGCCGATGGCGTCGAGGAAGGTGGGGCCGAGGTTGTCCCAGTTCGGTTCAGCGAGCAGGTATTCGGTCATCGGGTGATCTCCTCAATCTCGGTGCTGCGCTGCAGTGTGGCCAGGAACTCGTTGATAGCGGCGTCGTCGCCATTGAGGCGGACGGTCATCTTGCCAAACGAACGTTCCTGCAGAGTAGTGATGCCAGCGTGGACCGGCTCGATGACAACACCGCGCGTGCGGGCGGTCTCGGCGGCGCCGAAGAACCCGGAGTCCTCGGAAAGATCCACGGTGAACAGGCGGCCAGGCTTGGTCAGCAGTTCGGCGCGCTCAACATCATCGGGGGTGTTGCGCAGGCTCGTCGCTGCGAAACGCTGCGCGACGGGGGTCTGCGGGTTGGCGAAGACGTCGTAGACACCGCCGTACTCCACAACACGGCCGTTCTCCATTACGGCAACCTTGTCGGCGATGGCTCGGATGACATCCATTTCGTGGGTGATCACCACGATGGTGATACCGAGTTCTTCGTTGACGCGACGCAGCACTCCGAGCACCTCGTGGGTGGTTTCGGGGTCGAGGGCGGACGTGGCTTCGTCGGCAAGCAACAGCGACGGGTTGGTCGCAAGTGCTCGCGCGATGCCGACGCGCTGCTTCTGGCCACCGGAGAGCTGCTCCGGGTAGTTTTCGCCACGGTCAGACAGACCGACGAAGTCGAGCAGTTCAGCGACGCGACGCTTACGTTCCTTCTTGTCCACACCGGCCAGTTTCAGCGGGTATTCGATGTTGCCCGCTGCGGTACGGGAGGAAAAGAGATTGAACTGCTGGAAGATCATGCCGACGTTGCGGCGGATCTCCCGGAGTTTGCGCTCGGGCATACCGGCGACGTTGGTGTCGTCGAGAAGCAATTCGCCCGAGGTTGGCATGTCAAGGCCGTTAATGAGGCGGACAAGCGTTGACTTGCCGGCACCCGAGTAGCCGATCACTCCGAGGATTTCGCCTGGCTCGACGGTCAAGGTGACGTCATCGACGGCCTTGACCTCGCGCTCTTTGGTTTTGAAAACCTTGGATACGTTCCGGAACTCAATCCGGGTGCCGGTTGTTGTCATTTACTTGTACTCCTCCACAAGTCGGTCGAGGATCTCGTTGAGCTCCTCCTTGCTGCGCTGGACCTGCACGGCGGTGCCGTTGGAATCCTCGTCAAGCGCTGCGGTGACCTCCGGCGACTGCCAGACGTCGACCAACTTGGCGTACGTCTCGTTGTCCAGGTCATCGCCTGAGACAGTGAATACGTTGATGTACGGCTCCGCAAGCTCGGAGTTCGGATCGTCGGCCGCGACCGAGGAAGCCGGGTCGATACCTGCGCGTGCCAGCCAGTTGTTGTTGATCACAGCCGGGCGGCCTTCGTTGTAGGCGTTCGGCGTCTGCGACGCATCCACAGCGACAACCTTGACCTTGGAGGCATCCTTATCGATGTCCGCCGGGGTCGGGGTGAGCTTCGGCGCGCCTTCGCGCAGCTTCAGCAAACCAGCCTGGACCAGCACGTTGATCGCGCGACCCTGGTTGGACGGGTCGTTCGGGACAGCGATTTCGGTGCCCTCGATGCCGTCGAGCGAGTCGTGGTCCTTCCAGTACAGGCCAAGCACGTTGATCTCGCCAGAACCAATGATGCGCAGGTCCTTGCCGGAGGTGGCGTTGTACTGGGCCTGGTAGTTGATGGTCTGGAACTTCGAGATCTCGATCTGACCCTCGGTCTGCGCCGGGTTGACCTGCGGGTACTCAGAGAAACGCACGATATCGAGCTCGATGCCAGCCTTCTGGGCTTCGTCCGCGAAGACACTCCAGGCCTTCTGGTCTGCGTCGGTGGTGCCGATCTTGACGGTCACAGCGTCGCCATCAGCACTGCTTGTCGACGACTCCGTCTCCGACGAACACGCCACCAAAGAGGTTGCGGCGATGACAGAGGCTGCCGCCGCTGCGAGAAAACGCTTGGTACGCATGAACTACGCGCTCCTTATTGCTTCTTGTGCTTACTTGTTCTGCAGACGGTCAAGGATGTCGTTGAGCTCCTTCTGGTCGCGGTAAACCGGAACCGAGGTGCCCTTGGAGTCCTTAGCGGTAGCTTCAGCGACCTCCGGGGTCTGCCACAGCTCGACCAGCTTGTTCAGGGTTTCATCGGAAATGTCCTCGGAACGAGCAGCGAACACGTTGATGTACGGCTCTGCTTCCTTGGACTCCGGATCGTCCTCGAACACGGCCAGGCTCGGCTCGATGCCTGCGCGGTCCAGCCAGGTGTTGTTGATGATGGCCGGCTTGCCCTCGTTGTAAGCGTTCGGGGTCTGGGACGCGTCGACCGGGGTGACGGTGACCTTGGACTCGTCCTTGTTGATCTCGGCCGGGGTCGGGGTCAGCGGGTCAGCGACGTTGTCATTGAGGGTAAGCAAACCGGCCTGAACCAGCACGTTGATGGCGCGGCCCTGGTTGGATGGGTCGTTCGGGATAGCGACGGACTGGCCCTCGATGCCGTCGAGCGAGTCGTGGTCCTTCCAGAACAGTGCGAGCGGGACGATCTCGGTGGAGCCGACAACCTTCAGGTCCTTGCCGGAAGCAGCGTTGTACTCGGCGAGGTACTTAATGTGCTGGAACTTGTTCACGTCCAGCTCACCCTGCGCGAGCGCCTCGTTGACCGGGGAGTAGTCGGAGAACTGCACGATGTCGAGCTCGATGCCGTTGTCAGCTGCGAGCTGCTTGAATACAGTCCAGGCCTCCTGGTCGGCCTCGGTGGTGCCGATCTTGACGGTAACGTTCTCGCCGTTTGCTGCGGTGGTCTCGGTGGCGTCGTTGGACTCGTTGGAGCAAGCGACCAGCCCGGTGGTGGCGAGCGCTGCAGCAGCAACGGTTGCGAGGGTGCGCTTGATACGCATGATGTCTCCTTGTTTATTGGGAAAGTTTGACGGGTGAGAATCTAGCACCCTATGTACCGCTTAGTCTATTTTTTAGAACAAAGCAGTTTGTTCTGGGTTTTCGAAAAATGTAGCACACAGTTTCGAATCATGATAGCGTTCTCGGCATGAGATTCAATGGGGGAGCGCCACTTTCGTGGTCGCGGCTAGAGCGCATCCTTTCGGGACGTCCCGGGCCAGAGCCGGTGCCGGTGGGGCACACAGGCATGCTGCCTGGCGCAGGTCCTGTGCGGCCGCGCCGTAACGAGCCGCAAGTTCCGTTCGTGGAACTCCACGCGGTGTCGTCGTATAGTTTTCTCGATGGGGCGAGCGAGCCGGAAGGCCTTGTCGCGCGCGCTGCGGATTTGGGGTTGAATGCTCTTGGCCTGCTGGATCGCGACGGCTTCTATGGGGCAGTCAAGTTTGCAGAGGCTGCTGCAGCTGCAGGGCTGGACACCGTATTTGGGGCCGAGCTGACGTTAGGCCAGCGGGTGCTTCCTGTGATTGCGCGTGGGCCTGAAGGGTATCGGCGCCTGTCGCATCTTATGGCAGATGCACACATGGCGACGCGGGAAAAGGATGCGGTGGCGTATCCACCGTTGGAGCTTATTGGTGCAGAACTAGATGGCACCTGCGTTGTGCTCGCGGGGTGGCAGTGGGTCGATGAAATCGACCACCTGGTCGAAACCTTTGGCCAGGACAATGTGGTGCGAGAATATGAAGTTTCGATGACTCCTGAAGACGCTGACCGGCACGCAATGCTCGATCGTTTTGATCACCTCCCGGCCATTGTCACCGCGATGCCGGCGGCAGCCACGCGTGAGCAGGCGAGGTTGGCTGCGGCGAAGCGTGCGTTGGCTCGTCGAGAAGCACTTGCGCAAGCACACGGGGACTTGCATCCGATGGGTGCGAACTGGCTGCGCTCTGGCGAGCAGCTCGAACGGATGCTGCCGGGATGTAAGCACATGCTGGATTACAGCGTTGAGTTGGCGAAGCAGTGCGCGTTCACGCTGAATCTTGTCGCGCCTGAACTGCCGCGCTACCCAACGCCAAGCGGGCGCAGCGAGATGGATCATCTGCGGGATCTGACGTTGGCGAGCGCGCAGTTCCGGTACGCGACGCGGAGTGCGGATGTGCGCAGAAGGGTGCTGGAGCAGATCCGCTACGAGCTGAGCGTGATTGAGGAGCTGAACTTTCCCGGCTACTTCCTGATCATTTACGACCTTGTGGATTTCTGCGCGAAGCAAAACATCCTGTGCCAAGGACGTGGCTCAGCGGCGAACTCTGCGGTGTGTTTTGCGCTTGGCATCACCAACGTTGAGCCGATCGAGGCGGGACTCCTGTTCGAACGCTTCCTGTCGCCGGATCGCGACGGGCCGCCGGATATCGACCTAGACATTGAGTCAGGCCGGCGTGAGGAAGTCATCCAGTACGTCTACGACACATACGGGCGTGACAATGCAGCGCAGGTTGCCAACGTGATTACGTACCGCACGAAGGGAGCCGTCCGTGATGCCGCGCGTGCGCTCGGGTACGCCCAGGGCGCTGCGGATAGTTGGTCGAAGGGGCTTTCAGATCCGCCCGAGGCTGTGGAGCAACTTGCAGCGCAGTTCAAGGGGCAGCCGCGTCACCTGGGCATTCACTCTGGTGGCATGGTGATTTGTGACCGTCCCATCGCCGACGTCGTCCCCGTCGAATGGGCGCGCATGGCAGATCGCTCGGTGGTGCAATGGGATAAAGATGACTGTGCCTCCGCTGGCCTGGTCAAGTTCGACCTGCTGGGGCTCGGCATGCTCGAAGCGCTGCACCACATGGTGGATCTCGTGGAGGAAACCACAGGCCGCAAGGTGCATCTGTGGGAGCTTTCGCTTGACGACGACGCCGTGTACGACATGCTTTGCCGCGCCGATTCCGTCGGCGTGTTCCAGGTTGAATCGCGCGCACAGATGGGCACGCTGCCCAGGTTGAAGCCGCGCAGGTTCTTCGACCTGGTGGTGCAGGTGGCCTTGATCCGCCCTGGTCCAATCCAGGGCGGTTCGGTGCATCCGTACCTGCGGCGGCGCGACGGGCTAGAGCCGGTCGTGTACGACCATCCGGTGCTCGAGCGATCCCTTGGCAAAACACTGGGGATCCCGCTGTTCCAAGAGCAACTCATGCAGATCTGCGTCGACGCGGCAGGGTTTTCTGGCCGTGAAGCGGATGTGCTTCGGCGCGCGATGGGATCGAAACGCTCGCCGGCGAAAATGGCGGCGTTGCGCGCGCGGTTCTTCGAAGGCTGCTGGACTACTAACCAGATCGGCGAAGAGGTAGCAGAGCGGCTGTGGCAGAAGATCGTGGCGTTCGCCGCCTACGGGTTCCCGGAATCGCACTCCCAGTCGTTCGCCTCTTTGGTGTACTTCTCCGCCTGGTTTAAATGCCACTACCCGGCGCAGTTCTGCGTGGGATTGCTGCGGGCGCAACCGATGGGGTTCTACTCACCACAGTCGCTGGTACAGGACGCACGCCGACACGGGGTAGAGGTACTGCCTGTGTCGGTCAACGCGTCGGGGCGCGAGGCGCGCTGCATTGATTCCTCAACGATCCGGATGGGGCTCGGGCTCGTCCGTGGCTTAGGTGCGGATGCCGCTGACCGGATCGAAGCGGCGGCACCGTTTGCAGACATTGCGGATCTATCGCGCCGGGCTGACCTGAGCGTCGACCATGTCGAGGCGCTCGCGCGGGCGGGGGCGTTGGACTGCTTTGAGGTGTCTCGTCGACAAGCATTGTGGCAAGCAGGCGTCGCCGCCACGGAACGCCACGGCATGCTGCCCGGTTTGTCGGCTATCTCGGCGCCGGCGCTGCCTGGTATGAACTCGTTCGAACTCATGGTGGCTGACATCGCAGCCACAGGGGTGACCCCGGGGCTCATGCCAGTAGAGATGGTGCGCGAATCGCTGGAGGAGCGAGGCGTTATTCCAGTTGCACAACTACTGCATGGCGTGGAGGACGGCACTCGCGTGCGCATCGCCGGAGTGGTGACACACCGCCAACACCCGGTCACTGCAGGTGGTGTGACATTTTTAGGAATGGAGGATGAAACCGGGCTGGTCAACGTGGTTATCTCAGTTGGGTTGTGGAAGAAGCAACGCGTCCTTGCCCGCACTGCGAAAGCGCTCGTCGTACGCGGGATTGTGCAAAATGCTTCCGGGGCAGTGTCCGTGGTGGCGGACCGGTTCGAACCGTTGGAGGTAGGGGAGCTGCTCTCCCGGGGATCGAGGGACTTCCGATGAATGCTTCGATGAGCCCTGTCATGAGCAAGGCCGTGTCTGGGGCTGCTGGTAGCGTGATCGCCATGTCTGAAGCGCTCAGCGGAAGCCCTGAACATCACCCCGGACCAAACACTGCAGGCCCGAACACTGCAGGCCAGCCCACTACCGGCGTGCATAGCCCGGTGCAGCCTTTGCCATCCTCGGTCGAGGAGATGCACAAAGTGTCGCCGAAGTTGATGTGGCCGATGCTGGTGTCGAATGCCCTGTGGACCATCGGTGTGTGCGGTGGCCTGTATTTGGCCTACCGCGAGTGGGGCTGGGGATTCCTGATCCCGCTGGGGATTTTCACGGTGATCTTCATCTGGCGCTTCTTCCTTATCCCGTACCAGGTCCGCAACATGGGTTGGCTGGAGACCGAGGACGAACTGGTGCTGAGCACCGGCAAGATGTTCCACACGATCACGGTGATTCCGTACGGGCGCATTCAGTTCGTGGATGTGCAGTCGGGGCCGATCACACGTGCCCTGGGGCTGAAGGAGCTGACGGTGCATACGGCGTCGAATTCGTCCAACTCGGATCTGCCGGGACTGCTTGCGGCGGATGCGGATGCGTTGCGGGATCGCCTTGCGCTGAAGGCTCGTGAGCGGATGAGTGGGCTGTGACAAGCGGACGCGTATCGACGATTCCCGGCATGGAGGGCTACCGCCACGTCCATAGGCTCACGCCATTGTTGCGTGTGTGGACGTTCATGCTGGCTCTAGCGACACTCGCCCTGTTCAACTTCACCATGCCGATTTATCGGTGGATGCAGCGCGAAAACGTCGGCCCCACCGACATTGCATGGGCAGCCGCAGGCCTTGTGGCTGCGCTCGTGGTGATTTTCGCGGTGTCCCAGGTGTGGTGGCGTCGCAGCGGATTTAAGGTAGGCGACGAAGAGGTGGAGACCCGCCGCGGTGTGCTTACCAACCAAATCCGCACCGCGCGCTACGACCGTGTTCAGGCAGTTGACGTAGTCGAATCCTTTGCACCGCGACTGTTTGGGCTTGCCTCCGTGCGTATCGAGGCCGCAGGCAGCGCCAGTTCAGGTTTGGACATCACATACCTTCCGCGCGAGGAAGCAGAAGAGGTCCGCGCGCAGATCCTGGCCCGCATTGACGGGCCAGTAAAGCGTTCGCTTGAGAGCGCCGCCGCTGCCGGGGCCGAATACGCACCGAACATGTTGGTGCCGCCGATCCCGATTCGCCGCTCGCTGATCGGCACCACATTGCAAATGTCGACCGTATTCACACTGGCGTGGTCGACGATTCCACTGTGGACGGATGTGACCGCCGCGGCGATCATCCCGGTTGTGGTGGGTTTCATGCCCCGCATTTGGCGCACGATCGATCAGTCGTGGCGCTTCAACGCGACGAAGGACGGGGAGGTGTTCCACTTGACGTATGGGTTGGCGAATCGTCGTCGGCAAGCAATGCCTCGCTCGCGTATCCACGCGGTGCAGTTGCGCCAGCCAATGTTCTGGCGCCCGTTCGGATGGTGGACGGTCTCTGTGGTGGCGGCGGGTTATGGCTCGGAACGTAACAAGCAAACCGGCACGTCGAAGATTCTGCCAGTGGGGACGTGGGAACAGGCGATGGCCGTGATCGATGCAGTCGGTCCGCTAACCGGCGCAGAACTGACTGATCTGGACAACGTAGATTTCCGCTCCCCGCGCAGCGCCCGGTGGATCTCGCCGTTCGACTGGAAACGTCAAACGGTCAAGGTCCGCGCCGACGCGGTCACGACAACGGCAGGGCGGATCGGGCGCTGGTTCCAGATGGTGGACGTCCCACACATCCAGGAACTGACCTTTAACCAGGACCCGCTACAGCGAAAGCTCGGCCTGGCCAGCATTGACCTGGACCTGGTGCCCGGCGCCTTCAGCGTGACGTGTCGGGATTTGGAGGAGGACCAGGCGCGTGGGCTCGTCGATAAGCTGCGCGCCCGCGAGTTGCCGCCGCTGTCACAAAGCGCCGGGGAACCCGAGCTGGCGCCAGGCCTCGTAGATGGCGACTGACGCCGAGTTCGTCAGGTTCATACTGCGCCGCGACGGCAGCATCGGAATCCGCACCTGACACGTAATCCGCGGGTGGGCGAGGTGCTCCTCCGGGATGCCGTTGGCCTCGTTGCCGAACAGCAACGCGTCGCCGTCCTGGTATTGCACCTCGTGGTAGTGGTGGTCGGTGTGCGCGGTGAACGCGAAAACGCGTGAGCCTTCCAACGCGTCGAAGCAGGCGTCGATGTTGGGGTGGATGACCACGTCTGCAAGATCGTGGTAGTCCAGGCCTGCGCGTTTGAGGTGTTTGTCGTCAAAATTGAAGCCGAGCGGCTCGACGAAATGCAGCTGCGCGCCGGTATTTGCCGCAAGGCGGATCGCCGCGCCAGCATTGCCGCCAATGGCCGGATTGTCATAGATGATGTGGAGCACGCACAAGAGTCTAGGATTGGGGCCGTGACTGCGATCAAACTGGACGGAAAACTCTACCGCGAGGAGATTTTCGCGGACCTGCGCGAGCGCGTGGCGCGACTGAAGGAACAGGGGGTGACCCCGGGTCTGGCGACGGTGCTTGTCGGCGAAGACCCCGCCAGCCAGAACTACGTGCGCATGAAGCACAAGGACTGCGAAGAGCTCGGCATTGCCTCCATTCAGAAGCACCTGCCTGCGGAGACCACTCAAAAGGAGCTTGAGGCGGTTATCGACGAGCTCAACCGCGACGATTCCGTCACCGGCTACATCGTCCAGTTGCCGCTGCCGAAGCACCTGGATGAGAACCGGATCCTGGAGTTGATTGACCCGGACAAGGACGCCGACGGCCTCCACCCGGTGAACCTGGGCAAACTCGTCCTCAACGAGCCGGCGCCACTGCCGTGCACCCCGAACGGCTCCATCAAGCTGCTCGAGCGCTTCGGCGTGGACCTCAACGGCGCGATCGTGTGCGTCATCGGCCGCGGCGTGACCGTGGGGCGCCCGATTTCCCTGATGCTGACCTCTCGCGATGTCAACGCCACCACCGTGCTGTGCCACACCGGCACCAAGGATCTCGCTGCGGAGACTCGCCGCGCGGACGTGATCATCGCTGCCGCTGGCAAGCCACACATGATCACCGCCGACATGATCAAGGAAGGCGCGGCGCTTCTCGACGTCGGCGTCTCCCGCGTCGACGGCAAAACCGTCGGCGACCTGCACCCCGACGTGTGGGAGAAGGCCGGTTGGGTCTCCCCGAACCCGGGCGGTGTCGGCCCGATGACGCGCACGTTCCTGGTGCGCAACATCGTCGAAAGCGCCGAGCGCCAAGCCGGCGTGAACCAGCAAGCAAACCAGGACGCGTAACAACGTGGGAAGCACCCGCATCCAGCTCCCTGGGACTTCGCTGCCACCGGGGTTGACGCTGGATAACCCTCACGACCGCGGCAACGCCCCGTCACGCCTGCCATTGTGGGCGCAGCGCGTCGGGGTTGCCCTGTTTGTTGTCGGGTTCGTCATTTCCGGCATCTTCGCCGCTACCGAGCACTGGCGTCGCGCCACGTTCACCCTTGGCGCGGCCCTGCTGTGGCTCACGCTGGTGCGCTTGACCTGCGACTCCAAGGTTATTGGTCTGGTCGCGGTGCGCTCCAAGCGTTTCGACGCCATGTTCACCACCGCCCTTGGCGCCACCATGATGTGGCTGTCCTGGTCGGTGGATGCGCTGGGGTCTTAACTCCTAGATCGCGTAGTCGCCGTAGCGTGACGCGATCTCGCGGGCGGGCGGGATTTCGTGGGTGAGTTTGATGAAGTTGCGCAGAATCCGATCCATCTGGCGTGCCTCCACGAGGAAGGCGTCGTGGCCGACGGGGGAGGACAACTTCGACATAGCTAGCAGGTTGCCCAGGTTTCGGGAGATGTGTTCCTGCTGGTGGTAGGGGTACAAGATGTCGGTGTCGACGCCGACGATCATCGTCGGCACGGTTGAAGATGCCAACGCCTTGTTCAGCCCGCCGCGGCCTCGGCCGATGTCGTGGCGGTTGAGGGCTTCGGTGAGGGTGACGTAGCAGGCGGCGTCGAAACGCTCGGTGAGTTTCTTGCCCTGGTGCTCCAGATAGGACTGGACGGCGAAGCGCTGGTCGTCTTGGCGGAATGGCCCGAGTGGGTTTTCGCCGGTTTGGGCGGAGGTGCCGAAGCGCTCGTCGATTTCCAGCTCGCCGCGGTAGGTCAGGTGGGCGATCCTGCGCGCGGCGGCAAGGCCTGCGTCGGGCGACTGGCCGGTGCCGTGGTAGTCGCCACCCTGCCAGGCTGGGTCCTGGGTGATCGAGGTGATCTGCGCGGTTTGGATACCGATTTGCCAGGCGCTTGCTCGGGCAGACACGGCCAGCACCAGCGCGTAGTCGGCTTGCTCGGGGTAGAGCAGCGTCCACTCCAGAGTGCGCGCGCCGCCCATGGATCCACCGATGACCGCGTGGACGCGCCCAATGCCGAGACGGTCAAGGAAGGCGTGCTCGGCGTGCACCATGTCGCGGATCGTGATGGCGGGGAAGCGCGATCCCCACACGCCGCCGTCCGGGTGCTCGCTCGCGGGGCCGGTGGAGCCGTAACACGACCCGAGTGCGTTCGTGCAGATCACGCACCACTCGTCGGTGTCTAGCGCCTTGCCTGGGCCGATGGCTTCGGACCACCAGTCGGCGGCGTCACTGTCGCCGGTCAATGCGTGTTCGACGAGGATCACGTTGTTGACGCCGTTGGGGTCGCCTTGCAGTGCGCCCCATCGTCGATAAGCAATGCGCGTATCCGCGATCACCTCGCCGGCTTCAGTGACAACATCGCCGATGGCGACCGTGGCGAGCTGCCCTTCGGAAGCCAGCATTTAGACCGCCGTGAAACCGCGCTCGAGGTCCGCAATAATGTCCTCGACATCCTCGATGCCGACAGACAAACGCACCGTGGCCTGCGTAATGCCAGCGCGGGCAAGACCCGCAGCGTCCGACTGGGAGTGCGTGGTCGACGCCGGGTGCACCACAAGCGAGCGCACGTCGCCGATGTTGGCCAGGTTGGAGTGCAGCTTCAGCGCGTCGATGAACTTCCACGCGTTCGTCTTGTCATCCTGATCGCCCGCGATGTCGAAGGAGAGCACCGAGCCGGTGTACTTCAGGCCCAACTTGTCCTTCGTCGCCTTGTACGGCGAGTCGTCGAGGCCCGCGTAGTTGACCTTGGCCACCTTGTCGTGGCCCGCCAGGAACTCCGCCACCTTCAGCGCGTTCGCATTGTGCTTTTCCACGCGAAGCGCCAACGTATCAATACCCTGCAGCGCAACCCACGCGTTGAACGGCGAAATCGCCGCACCCGTGTCGCGCAGCAAACCGGCGCGGGCACGCAGCGCGAACGCCGGGGCGCCCAGGTCCGCGTACTTCAGGCCGTGGTACGCCGGATCCGGGGTGGTAAACAGTGGGAAGACGTCCTTGCCGTCGCGCTGGACGGTCCAGTCGAACTTGCCGCCGTCGATAATCGCGCCGCCAATCGCAGCACCGTTGCCGGTATAGAACTTCGTCGTGGACACGACCACGATGTCCGCGCCCAACTCCAGCGGCTTGACCAAAGCGGCAGTGGCCATCGTGTTATCGACGATCAACGGCACCTGATTGTTATGGGCCACCTCTGCAATGGCCGGGATGTCCAGCACGTCCGCGATCGGGTTGCCGAACGTCTCGCCGTAAAACGCCCGCGTGTTCGGCTGGACGGCAGCCTGCCAGCTTGCCGGGTCGTCCGGGTTTTCCACGAAGGTGAACTCAATGCCCAACTTCGGCAACGTGTGCTGGAACAGCGTCTCAGTGCCGCCGTAGAGGCGCGGGGAAGTAACAACGTGGTCGCCAGCCTGCGCCAGAGTAAGAATCGCAGCGGTCTCCGCAGCCATGCCGGAGGCGAACGCCGTGGCCGCCACGCCGCCCTCCAGCGAGGCGAGACGGTCTTCGAGTGCCTGCTGCGTCGGGTTGGTTAGGCGGGTGTAAATCGGGCCTGCATCCGAGAGGTTGAAACGGTTCTCCGCGTGCTGTGCGTCGTCGAACACGTAGCTGGTGGTCATGTAAATCGGCTGGTTACGAGCGCCGTAATCCTGATCGACTTGCTGGCCCGCGTGGATCGAGCGCGTACCAAAGGACCATTCTTGTGCGTTGGAGTTGTCGTAGTTTCCCATGCGTCGCAATGTAGCCCGCTTGGTCTGTAGTTGTGTACCAAGCGGTCTATTTTGCGAGTTGAGGGGCTGAATAAAAATAGTGCAAATATCCCAGCTCGCGATCGTTCGACCTCCGATGTCGAGACAGGGGAGTAGAACTTGGCTACGTTTACTAAGCACGTCGCGCCCGTGACGTCTTAGTCGCGCCGTAGTTGAAGGAAGCCTCCGTGTCTGCTCAGCCTGCCGATCACGTCCGTGAAGACATCCGACTCCTAGGCCGGGTACTCGGCCGCGTGCTTGCCGAGCAGGAAGGGCAGGAGATCTTCGACCTGGTCGAATCCACCCGCCGCACCGCCTTCGACATCGCCCACGGGGACGCCACCCCGGAAGACCTGCTCGCAGTCTTCCGCGATATGGACATCACCAAAGTGAACCTCGTCGCACGCGCATTTAGCCACTTCGCGCTGCTGGCTAACTTGGTTGAGGATCTTGACGACGAGAAGGCCGCCGCACCGGTCTCGCTACGCACAAGCTTCGCGCACCTGAAAGACAGCGGCGTGGACGCTGACAAGGTCGCCGACCTTATCGCCGGGGCGCAGGTCTCTCCGGTGCTCACTGCGCACCCGACTGAGACCCGTCGCCGCACCGTCTTCGACACCCAGACCCACATCAAGCGCTTGCTGAGTGAACTCCACGCTGGTGCCGACCCGGCAGCCATCGAACGCGAGATGGAGCTGCGCATGACCCTGATGTGGCAGACCGCGCTGATCCGCATCGCCCGCCCGCGTCTTGAGGACGAGATTGACGTCGGCCTGCGCTATTACAAGCTCTCCCTGCTTGAGCAGATCCCGGCGATCAACCGCGCAATCCGCTACGAACTTCGCGACACCTTTGGCCGCGACCTCGCCCTCACCCCCGTGATGCGCCCGGGTTCCTGGATCGGCGGCGACCATGACGGCAACCCGTACGTGAATGCCGAAACGCTCACGTATGCCACCCGCCAAGCCGCCGATACTGTGCTCAGCTACTACATCGATGAGCTGGGTGAGTTGGAGCGCGAGCTGTCGCTTTCAGACCGCTATTCCACCTGCTCGGAGGAGCTTTCCCGGCTTGCGGATGCCGCCAACAACACCGCCGAGTCCCGCGTCGATGAGCCCTACCGCCGGGCCATTTTTGGCATCCGCCACCGTGTCGTCGCTACGCGCGAGTTGCTCGCTGGCTCGGTGACCACGGGCTCGCCGTATGCGGAACCGGGCGAGCTGCTCGCAGACTTGGACGTGACCGACGCCTCCCTTCGTGCCCACGGCGGCGCCATCATTGCCGATGACCGGCTGGGCCGCCTGCGCTCCGCCGTGACCACCTTCGGCTTCCACCTGTACACGCTTGACCTGCGCCAAAACTCCGAATCCTTTGAAAAAGTCGTGACCGAAGTGCTTGCGGTTGCCGGCGTGTGCGATAACTACGCCGCGCTCGCTGAAGAGGACCGCGTGGAGGTACTCGTCGAGGAGCTGCGCACCCCGCGTCCGCTGCTGCGCGCCGAAGCACTGCTTAGCGACGACACCCGCAAGGAAATGGGCATCCTCACCGCCGCCGCCCGCGCCGTTCGGGACTTGGGCCAGGGGGCGATCGCGCAGTGCATCATCGCCATGACCGGTGCCGTCTCCGACATTTTGGAGCCCATGGTCCTGCTCAAAGAGGTCGGCCTGAGCGACGTCAACGTCGTCCCGCTGTTTGAAACCATCGAGGACCTCGCACACGGCGCCAGCATCCTCGAAGACCTCTGGTCGCTGCCGTTCTACCGCGAACATCTGCGCGCCCGCGGTGACATCCAGGAGGTCATGCTCGGCTACTCCGACTCCAACAAGGACGGCGGCTACCTGCAAGCGAACTGGGCGCTTTACGACGCCGAACTCGCCCTGGTCGACCTCTGCAACCGGCACGGCATCCGCCTTCGACTCGCGCACGGCCGCGGCGGGGCAGTCGGCCGCGGTGGCGGGCCCACCTACGACGCGATCCTCGCTCAGCCCAAGGGTGCCGTCGACGGCTCCATCCGCATCACCGAGCAGGGCGAGATCATCTCCGCCAAGTACGGATCGCCAGAGACCGCCCGCCGCCACCTCGAAGCCTTCGTCGCCGGCACCCTGGAGGCATCCTTCCTGGATACCGAACCTATTGAAGACCCGACCCGCGCCTACGACATCATGCGCACGCTTGCCGCCTACTCCGGCGAAAAGTACAACGAGCTCATCGGTGATCCCGGGTTTATCGACTACTTCACCCAGTCCACCCCGCTGCACGAGATCGGCGAGCTCAACCTCGGCTCCCGCCCGGCGTCACGCAAACAGACCACCGCGATTTCCGACCTCCGCGCCATCCCCTGGGTGCTGTCTTGGGCGCAGTCGCGTACCAACGTGCCGGGCTGGTTCGGCGTCGGTACTGCAGTCGAGCGCTGGGCTGGGGAAGACGAAGACCGCTGGGAGGAACTTCGCGAACTCTACCGCGACTGGCCGTTCTTCCGCTCCGTGATGTCCAACATGGCCCAAGTCATGGCTAAAGCAGAGATGTCGCTGGCCCGCCTCTATGCCGACCTAGTGGAGGACCGCGAGGTAGCCGAACGCATCTACTTCCTTATCGCCGATGAATTCGAGCGCACCAAGCAGATCTACTTCCGCATCACCGGACATACGGACCTGGTCGCCGAAAACCAGCGACAGGCCCGATCCCTAAAACGTCGCTACCCCTACCTGTTGCCGCTCAACGCCGTCCAGCTTGAGCTGCTGCGCCGTTACCGCGCCGGCGACGAGGCCTTCCTCGTCCCGAAGACGATCCAGGTCACCATGAACGGGCTGGCCACCGCACTGCGCAACGCAGGGTAGATTTCCTGCTGCGGGAGGGAACCGGTGCCAGGTTTTCACCGTCAGAACTGGTATGGGGATTGACAAAGAAAACAAGGCACAACTGCAACGGTGGGATGAACGGAAGGAGGAACTGCGGCGGGGGATTGTGGACAAACGGCTGCTCTCCCACAAAGCACTCGACAAACTCCGAGGGCCATATCGGGTGCTCGACACAAGCATTGTGTATCCGGAGACGAGCTGGAAAGAGCTAAAGTTCCACGAACGACAATGGCTGCGCGTCGAAGCTGCTGCGATGATGAGCAGGGAAGCAGTGCTAGTCGGCAGATCGGCCGCGCGCATGCACGGCATGTGGGTGATCAGCACGACGGAGGAGCCCGTCGAACTGTGTCTGCCTTCCAGAGGGAGCTCGCCCACTCGTCGAAACTTAGAGGGGCTTTTGTTTCGGCGCATGGTGCTGCGTAGCAACGAAATCTCGTTGCGCGACGGCCACCGGGTTACCAACGGTTTCCGAACGTTCGCTGACATCGCCCGTCACCACGGCTTCGTCGAGGGGCTCGTCGCAGCGGACTACCTTCGGCGCAGTGGGTTTACGCTTGAACTCCTTGAACGCGAGGCGTCGCAACTTGGCAGGTTGAAAGGCGTTGCCGTGGTCCGGGAGTGCATCCGACACTGTGTTCCGGACTCCGGGTCGCCCTACGAATCGTTCGCGCGCGCCCTGCTGATCCGTGCCGGGATCGGTCCTTTGCTTACGCAGTACGAAGTGGCTGGACGCTTCGCAGATCTTTGCATCGATGGCTGGTTACTCATTGAGATCGACGGCAACGTGAAATACCAGGGCCCCAACGCCGAACGCGCGCGACAGGAAGAGTTCGAGCGACAGAAGATGATCGCCAACCGAGGATACGTATTCCTCCGCTACTCGCCGGATTTCCTACGCCGGCATCCTGAGAAGTTCGTCCGAGAGGTTCTCGCCACCATCGCTGGCCGTCGAGCAGCCCTCGCGTGAGCAGTTGCACCCGCTCTTCGCCGAGGATGGTAACCGGAGGATGGTAATCAGCCGAGTACGGGCGAGCACTGCGGTCCAGGTACTCGGCGGATTACCATCTGGTGGTTACCATCTAGGGGTAGCCAGGGGCAGCACCCAGGGAGGCCTGACGCGACGAACAGCAAAAGCCCCGGCCACTGTGTGGAAACAGTGACCGGGGCCGATCAAACCGAGCGCTTACTTCTCCAGTGCGTCGATGATCTTGTTAAAGGTTGCGGACGGACGCATGACCGCGGAGGTCTTGGCGTCGTCCGGCCAGTAGTAGCCGCCGAGGTCGGCAGCGTTGCCCTGGGCAGCGAGCAGCTCAGAGTCGATCGCTTCGGCGTTGTCGCGCAGGTCCTTCGCAATCGGGCCGAAGACCTCAGCCAGTTCGGCGTCGTCGGTCTGGGCTGCCAGTGCCTCTGCCCAGTACAGGGAGAGCCAGAAGTGGGAGCCGCGGTCGTCGATTTCGTTGACCTTGCGGGACGGGGACTTGCCCTCATCCAGCAGCTTCTCGGTTGCCTTGTCCAGAGCGGCGGCAAGGACGCCAGCCTTCTCGTTGCCGTTGGTGTTCTTCTCGTGGCGGAAGGACTCGGCCAGTGCGAGGTACTCACCGAGGGAGTCCCAACGCAGGTGGTTTTCTTCCTGGACCTGCTGGACGTGCTTCGGGGCGGAGCCGCCGGCACCGGTCTCGAACAGGCCGCCGCCAGCCATCAGCGGGACGACGGAGAGCATCTTCGCGGAGGTGCCCAGCTCGAGGATCGGGAAAAGGTCGGTGTTGTAGTCACGGAGCACGTTGCCGGTCACGGAGATGGTGTCCTCGCCGCGGCGGATGCGCTCGACGGAGATCTTGGTGGCCTCGACCGGGGAGGCGATGGAGATGTCCAGGCCGTCGGTGTCGTGGTCCTGCAGGTACTTCTTCACCAGTTCGATGAGGTTGCGGTCGTGTGCGCGCTCTTCGTCCAGCCAGAAGATGGTCTTCATGCCGGACAGGCGTGCGCGGTTGACGGCCAGCTTGACCCAGTCCTGGATCGGGGCGTCCTTGGTCTGGCATGCGCGCCAGATATCGCCAGCCTCGACGTCGTGCTCGATCAGCACGTCGCCAGCAGCGTTGACTACCTGGACCTTGCCGTCGGCCGGGATCTTGAAGGTCTTGTCGTGGGAGCCGTACTCCTCAGCCTTCTTTGCCATGAGGCCGACGTTCGGGACGGTGCCCATGGTGGTCGGGTCGTATGCGCCGTTTTCGCGGCAGTCGTCGATAACCGTCTGGTACACGCCGGCGTAGGAGGAATCCGGGATGACGGCCAGGGTGTCCTGCTCCTGGTCGTCGGCGTTCCACATGTGGCCGGAGGTGCGGATCATGGCCGGCATGGAGGCGTCGATGATCACGTCGGACGGGACGTGGAGGTTGGTGATGCCCTTTGCGGAGTTCACCTGTGCCAGTGCCGGGCCGTCCTGCAGGGCCTGGTCGAAGGCTGCGCGGATCTCTTCGCCGTTCGGCAGATCAGCAAGGCCTTCGTAGATTGCGCCGAGGCCGTTTTCGCCGTTGAGGCCGGCGTCGAGAAGCTCCTCGCCGTACTTGTCGTAGACATCCTTGAAGAATGCGCGCACGACGTGGCCGAAGATGATCGGGTCGGAGACCTTCATCATGGTGGCCTTGAGGTGAGCGGAGAAGAGCACGCCCTCTTCCTTGGCCTTCTTCACGGCGTCCAGCAGGAACGCATCCAGAGCCTTCGCGGACATGAAGGTGCCGTCGATGACCTCGCCCTTTTCAACCTTCAGGCCGTCCTTGAGCACCTGCTCGCCATCAGCGGTGACGAGCTTGATGGTCAGGGTGTCCTCGGCCGGCATGATGACGGACTTCTCGTTGTGGCGGAAGTCGCCAGCGCCCATGGTGGCAACGTTGGTCTTGGAGTCCTTCGACCAAGCGCCCATGGAGTGCGGGTGCTTCTTGGTGTAGTTCTTCACGGCCTCCGGGGCGCGGCGGTCGGAGTTGCCCTCACGCAGGACCGGGTTCACGGCGGAGCCCTTGACTGCGTCGTACTTGTCCTGTGCGTCCTCGTAGTCCGGGATGTCGAAGCCTGCGGCCTGCAGTTCAGCGATGGCCTTCTTCAGCTGCACGAGGGAAGCGGAAATGTTCGGAAGCTTGATGATGTTGGCTTCCGGGGTCTTTGCCAGCTCACCGAGCTGTGCGAGTGCGTCGTCGACCTTCTTGTCGCCGAGGCGATCCGGGAACTGTGCGAGGATGCGGCCTGCCAGCGAGATGTCTGCGGTGTCGACCTCGATGCCTGCGCGGGAAGCGAATGCCTCCACGATCGGCTTGAGGGAGTACGTCGCAAGCAGCGGTGCTTCGTCGGTACGAGTCCAAATGATCTTCGCCATAATGCTCCTTTGTTGTAAGGTTCCTGACTTCAACCCACCAGAGTACCGTCCCACCACGGCCCTGTCTGGCGATAGGGCCGGGAGAGGTACGGGATAGGTAAGGTCTTGGCCCATGAGCCTTACCATTGCATCCGTCAACGTCAACGGCATCCGTGCCGCCACGAAGGTCCGCAACGAGAACAATCCGGGCATGTTGGCCTGGTTGAACGAGAATCCGGCTGATGTGGTGCTGATGCAGGAGGTGCGCGCCACGGAAGATCAGGCGCGTGCTGCGCTTGCCCCGGCGCTGGAAAACGGGTGGCACTTGGAGGTCGCGCCGGCTGAAACACCTGGTGCAAAGGGTCGCGCGGGCGTGGGCATCCTGTCGCGCACCCCGCTGCGCGATGTGGAGATCGGCATTCCTGAGTTCGAGGATGCGGGTCGCTTTATTGCAGCATCGCTTGACGACGACACCCGTGTCGCCTCCCTCTACCTCCCCTCAGGGGCAGCCGAGACGGCCAAGCAGGACGAGAAGTACTGCTTCCTGGACCAGTTCGAGCCGCTGCTGGAACAGTGGGCGGGCGAGTACCCGGACATGGTGATCGGTGGGGATTGGAACATCTGCCACCGCCGCGAGGACCTGAAGAATTGGAAGACGAACCGGAAGAAGTCCGGTTTCTTGCCGCACGAGCGCGCGTTCATGGATGCGGTGTTCGGCTGCTTCCCGGACGAGGAGGCGCAGGATCTAGAGGACAAGGCTGCGGTGGAATGGGCTGGGGCGGTGGAGTACCGGTCGGGGGGTCGTCGTCAAGCAAATGGTGCTCCGAAGTGGTTCGACGTCGCGCGCAGGCTGCACCCGGAGGACGCGCCGTACACCTGGTGGACGTTCCGTGGCCAGGCGTTTAACAACGACGCGGGTTGGCGCATCGACGTCCAGGCGGCCACCGCGAACATGTTGGAACGCGCGCAGCGCACCTGGGTGGAGAAGGCGCCGACGGTGGAAGAGCGCTGGTCGGACCACTCGCCGCTTGTGGTTGAGTATCGTTAATCCGGGTCTTCCTGAACGCCGTTCAATTGGGCGCTAAACTGTTGCGCAACCATCACGTGAACGACGCGAACGGAGCCCGCACATGACCGATATTCTTGACATCGCCCGCGAAAAAGCCCTGGAAAACGGCGAAGGTCTAAACAAGGAGGAACTCGTCCAGATCCTCAACATTGAGGACGAGCGCCTGCCTGAACTGCTGGACCTCGCCCACCAGGTGCGCATCAAACATTGCGGTGTCGATGTTTCGCTGGAAGGCATCATCTCCCTGAAGACCGGCGGCTGCCCCGAAGACTGCCACTTCTGTTCCCAGTCCGGCCTGTTCGAGTCACCCGTGCGCGCCGTGACTTTGGACATCGCCGAACTCGTCGAGGCTGCCAAGCAGTCCGAGAAGATGGGCGCTTCCGAGTTCTGCATCGTCGCCGCCGTCAAGGGCCCGACCCAGCAGCTGCTGGACCAGGTCGCCGAGGCCGTCACTGCGATCCAGGAAGAGGTGGACATTTCCATCTCCGCATCGCTGGGCATCCTCACCCGCGACCAGGCCCGCCAACTGGCCAAGATGGGCGTGTCGCGCTACAACCACAACTTCGAAACCGCCGAGTCGTTCTTCCCCAACGTGGTCACCACCCACACCTGGCAGGAGCGCAAGGATACGCTGGAGAACGTCCTGGCAGAGGGCATGGAAACCTGCTGCGGCGGCATCATCGGGCTCGGCGAGACCATCGAGCAGCGCGCCGAGTTCGCCACCCAGCTGGCCGAAATCCAGCCGCATGAAGTGCCGATGAACTTCCTCGACCCGCGCCCAGGCACCCCGTTCGCCGATCGCCCGCTGGTGCCGCAAGGTGAGGCGCTGCGCGCCGTCGCCGCGTTCCGCCTGGCCATGCCGTCCACCCAGCTCCGTTTTGCCGGTGGCACAGAGCTCGCGCTTGGCGACGACGGCACCGAAGCCGGACTCATGGGCGGCGCGAATGCCATTATCGGCGGTAATTACCTGACCACGTTTGGACGTCCGATGGAGAAGGACCGCGACGCCGTTGACCGTGTGTTGGAAGGCGGGGCGAAGCCAGGCTTGAGCCTGAACATCACCCCGGTGGGGGAGAAGCAGAACTCCGGCCACGGTGTTCTGTACGACACCATCAAGTCGCTGTAGTTAGCCGGGCCCTGATGAAAATCCCGGATTCAACGGAACTCGCCGACGCAGTGCTGTCCGGCGAGATCGCCTGGCCGCTCGACCCGGCCAGGCCCTACGACGCGCCGCGTATTTGCCCGCTATGCCAGCGGCGCATGGTGGTAAAAATCAGCCCGATGGCGTGGGAGGCTGCCTGCTCCCGCCATGGGCTGCTGCGCTCCGAGTGGTTGGAGAAGTAGGGGGCGTTAAAGGTCGAGATGGATGCGGATAGCTTCGTCGAGTTCCATCATTTGGCGGGGAGAAAGCCGTCCCACTCGCTTGCCGACTCGCATGACCGACACTGAACGCATGAGTTCCGGCTGAGTTTTTGAATCAATTCGAAGGCCGGACTCTTCGGAATCGACGTATGTCTGAAACGGGAAGACTCTCGAAGTATTTGAGGTCAGCGGCACGGCAGTAATCATTCCGCCGTGTATCGCTGCGCCTTGATTCGCGGTGTCGTTGCTGATGATCACGGCGGGCCGTGTCTTGTTGGCTTCCTGTCCGACCGCCGGTTCGAAATCAACGAGGCGAATTTCACCGCGAAGCATTGTCTAGCCCTTCATTAGCGAGTGAATCCCAAAGGGCGGCTTCTTTTTTCCATTCCGGGTCGGAGAAGCATTCTTCATACGCTTTAGCGAGTGATTCCCGCTGGAGGGCGAGGATCGCTTCGCGCATCCCTTCAGATCGAGAACGCAAATCCAACTCGGAAACGAGGTTATCCAGAGTTTGGAGCTCGTTCCGACCTAAACTCACACTGATTCTCATACCATTTTTCATACTCTGAATAGTACTTGTCGTGGTGCTGATTAGGAAGGGCTATTTGGTGGGCAGTGTGCGCACCTGCCCGCTGTGTGGCCGGCGCCTGGGGGTGAAAATTTCCCCGTTGTCGTGGGAGGCGGCGTGCTCCCGCCACGGGCTGCTGCGCTCCGAGTGGGTGGAGCGGTAGGGGGCGGGAGTGTCTGCTAGCGCACTAAGCGCTTCGTGTTGCGAATCGCCACCGCGCTGACGGCGAGTGTGGCCAGGCATGCGGCGCTTACGCCACCGACGGCGGCGGTGTCCCAATCGCCTACAGGGGACTCAATAGCCCAGTACAGTGCGACCGCGATGAGGAACGTGGCAAATGCGGTGATGATACCGCGCCCCGCGCCGAAGGAGGCGTAGACCAAACCGAGCGCAACCCCCACGATGGCAGCAACGAAGAAGAACGCGATGTGGAGCAGCACCGTCCACGCCATCGACGTGGTGTCTTGTCCGACGTTCGCCACGATGTAGGGGTCACCATTAGTGTCCACCCAGGGCACGTCTGCGCCGTTGGTGAAGAGGAACAGGTCATAGGCCTGGTAGTACGGGCTCTTGAACTGGTTGTAGATCGACGATGCCGCGGTGGCCCCTCCAAGTATCACGGCCACCACGACGGATGTGATTGTGGCTGAGTTTATCCACGCGGAAAAGCTTGCGCCGAGCTGGTTCAAGGCGCTCCACTGTGCACCTGCCAGGATGAATAGGGTGGTCAGTGCGAAGCCTCCGAAGATGGTCCAGAGAGAGCCATCGCCACGATAGAAACGGCCCAGCGGGACTAGGACCAGCAAAACGGCCAGTGTTGCCAGGTAGGACAGTGGTTTGAAGGGGCTGAGGAAGAGTTTCATCGTTCGGGCCTTTCCGTCGCGAGGAGGTCAATGAGTTCGGCATCGTCCGGGTACTCGATGGGCAAGTGGACATCGGCCACGCCGATAGGTTCGGCGAACGTCGCGCGTGTCGTGGGCCCGAGGCTCGCTGTCTCAGCGACGGGGAAGCGGGCGGTAAGGTCTTTGATCTCGGCGGTGGGGCCGGTGACCGTTGGAAAGCACAGGCGGGCGTCGTCGAGTGGGACTGGGCGCGAAACCACCCGATCAAACACCTGGATGACATGGGTGGCGAGACCCACGAAGTCCTCTGGGCGATGCGATGCCATCACCACGCTGCGCTGCGGGTTCTCCGCGATGTAGTCGATCAGTCTCTGGCGGACCTGTTTGCGGGTGGTGGTGTCGATGCCATCAAACGGTTCGTCGAGAAGTAACAGGTCTTTGCCAATGGCTAGGGCCACCTCAATGGTGAGTAGGCGGCGCTGCCCAACGGAGAGATCTTTGATGCGGGCGTTGGGAAAGTCGAGCCTCACGTGCGGGTAGATCGCTGCGACTGCACGTAAGTGATCGTCCACGGTCGTGCCTGCAAACTTGGCATCCGCACCAGCCGGAACGAACGCGGTGTGAGGGCTCATGAGCGTGTGGAGGTAGTGGGTTTTGCCGGCGGCGTTCGGGCCGACCAGCGCGTAGAAGCCGGGGTTCATTGAGCACGCTCCTTTTCGATCATTGCGGTCAGCTCCTCGGTGGTGATGCCGAGTTGGTTGGCCTCGTGGACAAACGGTTGGACAAAATCGCGGGCAAATGCTTCGCGACGCGTACGTAACACCTGCTCGCGTGCACTCTCCAGGACGAACATGCCGAGCCCGCGGCGTTTCTCCAGCAGACCCTCGTTGAACAGTTCGGTGAGTGCTTTGGCGGAGGTGGTGGGATTGACAGAGTGGTAGGCGGAGAGCTCGTTGGTAGACGGCACCCGGGCGCCGGGAGCGAGGGTGCCTGCCCCGATGAGGTCACGTAACTCATCTGCTATCTGTAGGTATATGGGTTTACCACTCATGTGGGTAACCATAGAACCGGAAAGCCCGGCGCGTCAACCCCCAATTTTGACGCGCCGGGTGAGATTCGGGTATGTCGCGGAAACCGCAGGCTAGCGGCTACTCGGCGTCGGTGATGTCGAGCAGTGCCGCGCCCTTATCCACGTGGCTGCCGGCCTCCACGGCGAGGTTTTTCACCACACCGCTCTTGTGGGCCTTGACCGGATTTTCCATCTTCATGGCCTCGAGGATGACCACGATGTCGCCGGCTTCCACCCGGGCGCCCTCGGCGACCTCGGACTTGACCACGGTGCCCTGCATCGGAGCGGTCAGGGTGTCTGCACTGGCAGCGCCCTTGCCGGACCCCTTGCCGCCGGATCCGCCATTACGGGAGCGGCGCTTGCGGTCGCGGCGGCGCTGCGCCACTGCGCCGAGAAGCAACGGCTCCGGCAGCGTGATCTCGATCGATCGGCCGTTGACCCCGACGGAGACGGTGCGGCGGCGCGCTTCGTCCTGCTCACCGTCTTCGCCAGCGCCGTCGGACTCGTAGGGTGCGACGTCCGGGTCCCATTCCTCTTCGATCCAGCGGGTGTAAACGGCGAATTGGGTGGCGTCGCCGGTGAAGGCGTCGTCGTCAAGCATGCGCTGGTGGAAGGGGATGATGGTCGGCATGCCTTCGACCCGGAATTCGGCGAGGGCGCGCTTGGCGCGGGCGATGGCCTGGTCGCGTGTTTCGCCGCGGACGATGAGTTTGGCCAACATCGAGTCGAACTGGCCGCCGATGGTGGAGCCGGCGCGGATGCCGGAGTCGACGCGAACGCCGGGGCCTGCCGGTTCGATGTAGGTGGTGGCGGTGCCGGGCATGGGCATGAAGTTGGTGCCGGCGTCTTCTGCGGTGATGCGGAATTCGATGGCGTGGCCGGTGGGTTCCAGGTCGGCGTCGAAACGCAGTGGCTCGCCGGCGGCGATGCGGAACTGCTCGATGACGAGGTCCACGCCGGTGGTTTCTTCGGTGACGGGGTGCTCAACCTGGAGGCGGGTGTTGACCTCGAGGAAGGAGATCAGCCCGTCGGAGCCAACCAGGTATTCGACGGTGCCAACACCGACGTAACCTGCCCGCTTTGCAATCGCTTTGGCGGAAGAGTGGATGCGTTCGCGCTGCTCATCGGTGAGGTACGGGGCGGGGGCTTCCTCAATGAGCTTTTGGAACCTGCGCTGCACGGAGCAGTCACGGGTACCGGCGACGATGACGTTGCCGTGAGTATCCGCCAGCACCTGCGCCTCCACGTGGCGGGCGCGGTCGAGGTAACGCTCCACGAAGCACTCACCGCGGCCGAACGCTGCCTTGGCTTCGCGGGTGGCGGACTCGAACAGTTCGCGGATCTCGCCGCGGGTGCGGGCGACCTTCATGCCACGGCCGCCACCGCCGTACGCCGCCTTGATAGCCACGGGCAGACCGTGGGTGTCGGCGAAAGCGACCACATCGTCGGCGCTGTCCACCGGGTCTTTCGTGCCCGGCACGAGCGGTGCGTCGACCTCCTCAGCGATGCGCCGGGCGGTGACCTTGTCGCCAAGCGCGTCGATCGCCCTTGGCGGCGGGCCGATCCAGGTCAGGCCCTCGTCGATGACGCGCCGGGCAAATTCGGCGTTCTCTGCCAAGAAGCCGTAGCCGGGGTGGACGGCGTCTGCGCCGCTGTCGCGGCAGGCCTTGAGCACTTTGTCGATATCCAGATAGCTTTGCGACGACGTCTCGCCACCGATCCCAATCGCCTCGTCCGCCATTTCGGTGTACGGCGCGTCTTTGTCGGGGTCGGCGTAGATCGCCACGGAGGCAAGGCCGGCGTCGCGGGCTGCGCGGATGATGCGGACCGCGATCTCGCCGCGGTTGGCGACGAGGACCTTGCGGAACGGAAAGTCATGCATGTGTGCGGTCCTTTCTAGAAGTAGGTGACGTTGCCGATGGTTTGCTGGGCACCGAATGGCTGGCCGAATGCATCGCCGAACACGTTGTCTTCGTAGGCAGCGCCGGTGCCGGCAGCCGCAGCATCAGTGGCAACGGCCTGCCAGGAATGGGCCTCGGCGAGGACGGTGGTCAGTGCTGCCAGTTCGTCGTGGGACAGCGACGTGTCGTCGGTACGAAACAGTGGTGTCATGGTGTCTCTCCTTAAACGGTCGGGGTCGCGGTCGGGTACGTGCCGTCGGCGTTGAGACGGGCATCGGGGTTGAGCAGGAGTGTGATCTCGTCGGCGTGGTCGTCGATACCGGCGAAGCGGCGGTTCTCCACCTGGGTGAAGAGGTCGGCGCGGCCGATCATTCCGGCTTCGAGTCGGCTTGCGCCCTGGGCGAGGCGTTCGGTTGCGCGCTCACGCCAGGCGTCGGCGTCGCGGCCGTCGCGTGTCAGTGCGGCTTCGAACACACCCGGGTGGCCCAGCACGACGAGCGCGCCGACGTGGCCGAAACCGAGCGAGGTCAGCGCCGCGGCCTTCACGTTGCCGGCACCGAGGGCGAGCGGGGAGCGCAGCCACACCAGGTTGGTTGCCTTCGGCTCGATGAGCGGGTCGACGCAGTCCAGGGAGGCGTTCGGCGGGAGGTCGCCGGTGGCCAGCACGTCGAGGAGTCCGCCGGTCTGCAGCAGTGCCGCACCTGCCTTGGAGTGGCCGGTGAGGGTCTTTTGCGAGATGACGTACATCGGCGCGTCCGGGTCGCGGCCAACGGCCGGCCACAGCACCGAGTGCAGTTCGGACTCGTTCGGGTCGTTGGCGTTGGTGGAGGTGTCGTGCTTGGACAGGACGGTGACGTCGTCAGGGGTCAGCCCCAGCGAGGACAGGGAGCGGGCCAGGCGCGAGTCGGTTCCGCCGCAGGCCGCAGCGAGCACGCCGAGGCCTGGTGCCGGGATGGAGGTGTGCGCGCCGTCGCCGAAGCTGGAGGCGTACGCGACCACTGCCAGCACCGGCAGGCCGAGTTCGGCAGCGAGGGTGCCGCGGGCGAGCAGGACCGTGCCGCCGCCTTCGGCTTCGAGGAAGCCACCGCGTCGGCGGTCGTTGGCGCGCGAGATAAAGCGGCCGTCGATCCCTTGTGCCGTCATCTTGGCGGTTTCGGCGGTGGCGTTCATGTCGCCGAAGCCCTGGAGGGATTCGACCTGGACGTCGTCGATACCGCCGGCGACTACAAAGTCGGCCTTGCCCAGCGCGATCTTGTCCACCGCTTCTTCGATACTGACGGCGGCGGTGGCGCAGGCGCCGACCGGGTGGATCATGGAACCATAGCCGCCGACCAGTGCCTGCATGGTGTGGGCGGCCACCACGTTGGGCAGTGCTTCCTGCAGGATGTCGGTCTGGCGTTCCTCGCCGATGAAGCGGGAGACGAACACCTTGTGCAGCGATTCCATGCCGCCGATACCGGTGCCTTGGGTGGTGGCGATGAAGGACGGGTGGACCTTCTGCATGAGCTCCGCCGGGGTGAAGCCGGCGTTGATGAACGCGTCGACGGCGGTGACCAGGTTCCAGGCGGCCATGCGGTCCATGCCGTCGGCCATCTGTGCGGGGATGCCCCACTTGGTCGGGTCGAAGCCGTCCGGCATCTGGCCAGCGACGGTGCGCGTCAGGGTGGCCTTCTTCGGCACGTGTGCCAGGGCACCGGCGTGGCGGGTCACGCTCCATTCGCCGTCGATCTGGCGGATGGTGGTCTTCTCACCGTCGGCCTCCACGTATGCGAGAGCTTCCTCTTCCGTGGCCACGGTGAACGTGATGTCGCGGTCGAGGTAGACCTGCTCGAGGTCGATGGAGCCTTGGTCGGTGAGGAAGTACTTGTCCGTCAGGGTGCGGATACCGCTGCGTGCGATGACATCGTCGCGGAAGCGCTCGTAGATGTCCTCCTCGGCGACCTCTGCGCCGTCCTCGTCGTACCAGGCCGGGTTCGGGTCCTCGGACCAGGTGATCAGGCCCATCATCCACGCCAGTTCGAGAACACCGGCTGCGGTGAGGTCGACCTCGCCGGTGCGGGTGATGCCGTATTCGGCTTCGCGGCGGGTGCGGCTGGAGCCCCAGCTGGATACTTCGCCGATGCCGACGACAACCACCATGTCATCAAGTGCGCAGGTCACATCGCCCACAGCTGCAGGTGCAGGCTGGCGCGGGGTGGTGACGTTCGGCAGTGCGCGCACCGTGGCGCCATTGCTTGTCGACGACTCCGTGCCCGCCACATCAACACGTGCATTACGCGCCAGATCGGCGATGGACACGCCTGCGTCCTCGAGCCCGCCAGTGAGGTCGAGATCCAGCGGGGACTGCTTCGCCTGCTCGCGGGATTCCTCGGTGACCAGACTAAGCAGCTGCGTGGAGATCTGCTCCGGGCTCCACACGTGGATACCCGCAGCCTGTGCTGCCGGAACGAGCCCGTCGTTGCCGCCCATCAGGTGCGTGCCGGCAACCCAACCGATGCGGGCCTGCGCCAGAGTCACGCCCTCTGGCCAGCCGGTTTCCGCGGACCACTTGTTTACGATCGCGTCGAAGGCGGCCTTGACTTCGCCGTAGGCGCCGTCGCCACCGAAGGTGCCGCGGTTCGGCGAGCCCGGCAGGACGATGTGTGCGCGCTCGGCAGGGAAGTGATCGCCGCGCTGCGCCAGGTCAGACAGGCCGGCGATGGTGCGCTCGACCGACCACAGCAGCAGGCGGGCCTGCGTTTCGGCGTTGCCGCCGACCTCTGCAAGCGAGCCGGACACCGGCGGCGCTGCGAACGGGAAAGCAAGCGTCGGCGTGAGTGCCGGTTTGATGATCTTGACGTCCTTGCCAACGGTTTCCTTCTGCTCCGAGCCGATCCACTCGATGAGCGCATCGATGTCGCGGTAGGACGACAGGTTCGTCGGCACCAGCCACAGGCGCGCACCCACGGAGGCGTGCTCGGCGAAAAGCGTGCGGGCGAATTCCTTGCGCGCCTGGCTGACGTTGGATGCCGTCATGATCACCGTCGCACCGCCTGCGAGCAGGCCCTCCACCACAGCGGTGGCGATGGAACCCGGCGCGGCGCCGGTGACCAGGGCGACGTCGTTTGCGTACGGCTCGTTCGCTGCGGCGTTGGCGGCAGCGGCGATCTCGCCGAGTACGTTGCGACGATCACCCTCCACGCGCTTGGCGTACCACTCGGCCTGCTTGGCCACGGTGGAACCGGTGCCAGCGAAGCGCTGTGGTGCGAGGTCGAGCTCGCCGAGGGCGACGCGGGCGAGGTCTTCGCGGGCTTGGGCCCAGCGGTCGTCGAAAAGCACTGCCTTGCGCTCGTCGAAGACCGGGGTGACCTGCTTGACCCAGCCGGAGCCGAGTTCTGCCTCGATCGTTTCCACGATCGTGGTGTCCGGTGCGGGGATCTCGGCGACCTCGTTTTCGATGCCGAGCTTGTTCAGCAGCGTGCGGGCGGTAGCCACCAGGGTGTCGGTGACTTCGTCCTTGTAGGCGTCGAGCGCAGCCGAATCCACCACGCCGCCGCCGGATGCGCCGCCGCTGGTGGCCTGGGAGACTGCAACGCCGTAGCGTGCGGCGACATTTTGTACCGCCTGGTCGATCAGTGCGGTGATCTCCGCCTTGGTTGTGGCCGACGGCAGGCTGTTCAGCGAGCCGCCGCGCACCGATTCCTCGGTGCGGCTGCCCAGCAGGATCTCGGCTTCGACGTGTGCGGTCCAGGATGCGGGCAGGCCCCACGCGGCTGCGAGGTGCTCGCCGACAAACGCCGGCTTCAGGCCCGCGCCACCGAAGAGTTGGCGCAGGCGGGTGCCCACGGCCTCGCTCAAGACAGCGCCGAACGGGGTGTAGCCAGGCGCGGCGGTGTTCACGCGCGTGTTTAGCGTGGCCACGTCGGCTTCCGCTGCGCCGTCGATGGCGGGCACGCCGAGTTCGGCGGACATGTCCATGAGCAGCTGGTTGCGTCGCGACGACACCCCACCGGTGAGCTCCTCAATAGTGTCCGAATCGTTGATCTGCTCGGGGCGGATCTTGTTCTGCAGCGCGAACAGGACGGTGATCGCATCGGCCGCGGTGAAGGGAAGGTCGGACGCGGGTGCGCCGGATGCAGCAGGTGCAGCCGGTGCAGCCGGTACTGGCTCTGCCGGTGCGGCGGGGGCCGCGGGTGCAGCCTCGGCGGCCGGTTGCGGGGCGGATTCTGGGGCCGGTTCGGCGTCTGTTTCTGCCGGGGTGTCGTCGACAAGCACAGGCTCCGGCGCGGACACCACGTCGTTGAGCATGACAATGTCCTGGCTTGCCTCAACGTTGAAGACCGGCACGTGGATGCCAATGACATCCATCTCGCGCTTAGCCAGGTTGGTCAGCGTCGGCGAGGACGCAAGGCCGACCTCGATGACCTGGTCGACGCGACCAAGCAGGTAGTCCTGCGTTTCAATCCAGCGCACAGGCGAGGCGAACTGCCACGCCAGCAACTCGATAAGCAACGTGCGTGCGAGCGTGTTGCGTTCGGTGTTCTCCGGCGTCATGCCCTTGAGGCGCTCGGAGGGGACCTCGTCGGTGACGGCGTCGATGAACTGCTGCGTCAGCGCGAACGGCTTAGCCACCAGGTTCGGGATGTAGCGATCCACCAGCGTGTCCACGTCGATGATCGCCGGCATGTGCTCGTCGAGCTTCTCGGCGAAGTCCGCCACACCCTCGCGCAGCACGCGCGAGTGGAACGGAACGTCCACGCCCGGAACCGTGACGTAGGCGCGCGGCGTGACCGAGTTGGCCTTGCGCTCCAGAGCAGCAAGGCCGCGCTTCGTGCCCGCGACGGAGTACTGCTGGCCCTTGATGTTGTAGTTGACAATCTCCAAGAACTCGCCGGAATCCTGCGCAACACCAGCGACGTAGGCCTCGACCTCTTCCGGGCCGACACCGATCATGTTCGGGCGCAGCGCACCCATGCCGTAGTCGGAGTTACCCTCCGCATCGCGCGGCACCAGGGAGCCCATGGCGGAGCCGCGCGAGTACACGATGTCGATGACCGCTTCCAGATCAAAGATGTTGCCCAGCGCG
Source organism: Corynebacterium sp. HMSC036E10 (assembly GCF_001836265.1). Classification (NCBI taxonomy): domain Bacteria; kingdom Bacillati; phylum Actinomycetota; class Actinomycetes; order Mycobacteriales; family Corynebacteriaceae; genus Corynebacterium; species Corynebacterium sp. HMSC036E10. The sequence continues at coordinate 42,094 of NZ_KV827938.1, read as the reverse complement.
GCAAGCGCGGTGTATTCACCAAGCGAGTGGCCCGCAAAGTACGCGCCGGAGGCCAACGCGTTGGCCTCGTTCAGGCGCTGGGTCTGGGCGTAGGCGACAACCGCCATGGCCACCTGGGTGAACTGGGTCAGGTGTAGCACGCCGTCCGGGTGCTTGAACTCCACACCGCGGATCACCAACCGCGACGGGTTGTCTTCCACAATGCGCTGGATGGAAAACCCGTGGGTCTCGCGCGTGTGGCGGTCTGCGCGGCGCCACACCTCGCGCGCCGCAGCGGAAGCCGCACGGTCGCCGTTGCCCATGCCCTGGGTCTGAATGCCCTGGCCAGGGTAGACGTAGGCGGTGCGTGGCTGGGCCAGAAGCGCCTGACCACGGGAGACAACGTCACCCGCGATGCGGCAGGTCACCTCAAGGGCCTGCTGGATGCCGACGCGGCCGACACGCTCGACGGTGATCTCTACCTCGTCATCAAGCTGCACCATGCCGTACATGGAGTAGGTCCAGCCGATGACCTGGCCGTGGCCAGCAGCGAGGTGCTGCGCGGTGGCGGACAGCCACATGCCGTGCACCAGCGGTGCATCTAGGTTGACCAGGGCGGCAGCGTTGGCGGAGGTGTGGATCGGGTTGTAGTCGCCGGAGACCAGCGCGAACGGGGTCATGTCCGACGGTGCGCGAACCACGGTGCGGTCCACGAACGAACGTGGGGTCGGCTCCACCTGATCGCTTGCCGCGCCGCCGCCGTACGCCGGCGCCGGGACTGGCGTCGCGGTGCCGGTGGCGCGACCACGGATGGCAAAGCGCTGCATCTGGGTTGCCACAACCTCGTCGCCAGAGCGCAGCTCCAACTCGACGGTGACAATGCGGCCAGAGGTGGACTCGGCAATAGAAGTGCACTTGGAGGTCACGTCGATGCGCCTGCCATCGGCAAGCTCGGACAGCGGGACACGCAGGTCAATGACGTGATCCAGGTGGACCGCGTTGAGCAGACCCTCGATGACCGGCGTGCCATCAGCCAGCCTGCCGGAGCCCAGCGCGGCGTAGATCGCCGGCCAGCAGGGGCCAACCAGCACGTCCGGCGTACCAACCACAGCGTTGTCGGCCACAGCGCCACCCGTAACTGCGGAGTGCGACGCCAGCAGGGAAGCAGGCAGCGTAAACGACGAGCGCGCCACACCAAACGGTGCGTCCTCGGTCGGTTCCTCGATCTGCGGAATCTCAGTAATCGTGTCGCCGGCCTCGCTGACCGAACCGACACCCGCCAGGCCAGACAGCAGCTCGAAGACGCTGTCGGAAAGACGATCGCCGTCCACAACCGGGGAGGCACCCGTGCCTGCGCCGGCAGGGATCTCGACCGGGATGTTCACCTCACGCACGTAGAACGGGCGCTTATCTTCCGGCAGGTGATCCCATGCGGAATCAGCGTGGATCCGGATCGTCCACTCACACTCACCAGCCGCGTTGGTGGTTGCCTCCACGTCGAAGGCGTCCTCGTCCAGCGCGTATGCCGGGTTTGCCATCAGGTGGCCGTGCCACACCAAGGTTGGGCAGGAGCGCAGGTACGCGGCCTCGTCGGCGGCGTCGCTGCGTCGAGCGAAGCGGGATTCGGCGGTGACGCCGTCGTCGATAAGCATCTGCGTCGCGGCATCCTCGAAGCGTGCCAGCAACTGCGCAACCGGCTCGTTCTTACGCGTAATGCCAGCAACCGCAACCGGGCCCGGGATGATGCGCACCTGGTCAGCGGTGTAGCGCTCATCCTGCGCCTGCCACAAGGTGTCCTTGCCAAACCAGGACTTCAGATCCGCATCAAGTGCCGGGACCCACGGCATCGGCTTCGGGTAGGCGTAGTGCAGGCCGATCCACCACGCCGCATCGCGCGGGGAAACCACAACCTCGCGTGCCTGCGGGTAGTGCTGCAGCAAGGTCTGAAGACCATCGCGCGGGGAGATCTCGACATCGTCGGGGAAGAGGGTCGGGATCTCACCGTGGTCGGCTTCGTTCAGGCGTGCCTCGATGCGCTGCAGCAACGCGACAAAGCGCGCGTTCCAGGTCTGGTCGATGAACGGATCGGCGAGCTCGACGAAGCGCTCGACCCACTCGGCGTACGTCATCGTCTCCACGTCGCCGAAGTAGGGCTTCGCCGTCTTCGACAGTGCCTCGATGATCTCTTCGCGGTGCGCCGGGTACTCCTCAATATCCAACGAGGCGATAAACCGCGCCGCCTTGGCAAAGGAGTTGTCCAGGTCGTGCAAGTCTGCCAGCAGGTGCGATTGCGACGACGCCACACCGGCCACGCCACGACCGCGGCCGACCCAACCGCCGTTGTTCTCCGGGGGCAGGCCCGGCGTATCCACGAGCAGCTGCTTGACCGAATCCGTGGCCTTCGCCTCCTTCGTGGCCATAGCCACGGTGCCGACGAACACACCATCCACCGGCATCGCAGGCAGCCCGAACTTCTCGGACCAACGGCCCGTGATCAGTTCCGCGGCACGCTCCGGCGAGTACACGCCACCGCCGACGGTGAGCACCGCGTTGTCGTGCGCACGAATCTCCGGGTAGGTCTCCAGCAGCATGTCTTCCAGGTCAACCCAGGAGTGGTGGCCGCCAGCGTGGCCGTCTTCCACCATCAAGATGACCTGGTCGTCCGGGTTCGCTGCCGCGATGGCAAGCGCGTTGCGGATCTGCTGCGTCGTACCAGGCTTGAGCGCAATGTAGGGGAAGCCATCCTGGTGCAGCTGCGCGAACAGTTCCGTAGCTTCTTCAACTTCCGGGATGCCTGCGGAGATGCACACGCCGTTAAACGGGGCACCGGCCGCGCGGGCCTTTGGCACCATGCGCGTTTGGCCGAACTGCAGGTTCCACAGGAAGCGGTCGAAGAACATGGTGTTGAACTGTGCGGTGCGACCGGGCTGCAAAAACGCCTTGAGGTTGGCGGTGTGCTTGCCAAACTCCTCCTCGGAGTACATGCCGCCACCGGCAAGTTCTGCCCAGTAGCCGGCGTTGGCGGCAGCGGCGACGATCTCGCCGTCCGCAGACGTCGGCGTCATGCCACCCAGGATGATCGGGGACAGGCCAGTCAGCGACGAGAACTTCGTCTGCGTGTACGTCTTGCCGTCCGGCAGCGCAATCACTCGCGGCGCGTAGTCCGAATAGTCCACGCCCTGCGGCAGCTCAGCACCCGGGCGTGCGAGGTCGTCGCGTTTCGCGGCAGTGGATGCATCGAGCACTGCGACGCCGGAACCGTTGGCCAGGTTGGTCACAATGGTTGCCGTCGCCGAATCAAACGTGAAAATGTGGCTCGCACCCTGGGCAATCAGGTCGCGCACGACTTCGGTGAAGTCGAATCGGTCCACCAAAATTGACTGCGCCAGTTCACGCGGGGTGGTGGTTTCAAACGTGATCCCGCACGCGTCCGCCCACTGCTGCGCCAGATCCACACCAGGGGCGTTGGTCTCCACATGGAAGGGGTACGCAACATCAAGCGAATCGAACACCGGCGTGATTTCGGAGCCGCCGTACTCCACTTCCAACTTGGCGTTGTATCTGCTCGCAGCCGCTTCGATGTCCTTGCGTGCCTGCGCGAGCGCCTCCGGGCTGCCGGACAGCACCACGTGGCGGTGCCCATTGATCACGCTGATCGGAGCAGCTTGCGTATCGACGACAAACTCACCGACCTGCTCAGGCGTCAGACCTCGAACCGAAAGCATCCGGCTGCGCGAGTCGGCGGCACCGTACACGTTGGTCGCGGCGGCACCCATGATGAACGCGAACGCAAGCGCCTTCTCCGCAGCCTGCGGGCCGTTAGCGCGATCCAGTGCGGCAGCGCCCAGGATTCCCTGCGAGTGACCGGCGAACAGTGCGTCGGTGGTGTCCAGGCCGAGCTGCTCGAGGTCTTCCGCGGCAACAATCTGGGCGAGCAAAATCGCCGGCGCGCTGACTGCGGGCAGGGCGTCGATCGCCTCGTGCGCGGCATCTGCATCCATCGCGTCGCGGATACGCTGCACAACCCCCGGCACCACAGAGGCCAACGGGCGGGCGACGGCGGCGGTGAGGGACTGGGCGTCGTGAAGAAGCTGCTCCATGCGGCTACGTGCCACAGGAGTCGCGGCAGCATCGGCGAGTGCCTGCTGCCAGGAAGAACCCTGCCCCGGGAACAGGATTGCGGGACGCTTCAGGGAAGAAAAAGAGGGGGAATTCATAACAGTGTCCTTATGGTCCTTTGAATCGGAGCGGGATTAGAGCGGGATATTGCCGTGCTTGCGCATCGGACGCGCCACGGTCTTGTCACGGAAGAAACGCAGTTGCGCTGCGAGAACCGCAGGGGTTTCGCTTGGGAGGATGACCGAATCGATCAGACCGCGCTCAGCGGCCTTGTACGGGTTGAGCATCTCGTCCTCGTAGTCGCGCTCATACTGCGCAATCAGTTCGCGGAGCTCCTCGTCGCTCACACCGGAGTCGCGGGCGTTAGCAATGTCTTTGCGGTTGATAAAGCCGACCGCGCCGGACGCACCCATCACCGCGATCTGCGCGGTAGGCCAGGCCAAGTTCACATCGGCGCCGAGGCCCTTCGAACCCATCACGCAATATGCGCCGCCGTACGCCTTGCGCATGGTCACGGTCACCTTCGGCACGGTTGCCTCGCCATAGGCGTACAGCAGCTTCGCGCCGCGGCGCAGAATGCCGCTGTGCTCCTGGTTCGCGCCGGGCAAGAAGCCGGGTACGTCCACCAGCATGACAATCGGGATGTTGAAGCTGTCGCAGGTGCGGATGAAGCGCGCGGCCTTTTCCGCCGAGTCGATGTCCAAGCAGCCTGCGAGCACCATGGGCTGATTAGCGACGAAGCCCACCGGCTGGTCCTCAATCCGACCAAACGCAGTGACGACGTTTTCAGCGCGCTGCTCCATGACCTCCAGGAACTCGCCGTCGTCCGCGATATGCGCAATCACGTCGCGGACCTCATAAGGGGTGTTCGGCGAGTCTGGGATCAGTGAATCCAGCGCTTTGGCGTCGGGGAGATCTGCCTCTGCATCGGTTGGGGTTGCCGAGCGCGGCGCCGACTTCTGGCGGTTGTTCGACGGCAAGTACTCGAGCAAGTCAGCCACCCAGTCGAGCGCATCCTCGTCGGATTCCGCAACGTAGTGGCAGTTGCCGCCCTGCTGCATGTGGATCCAGGCGCCGCCGAGCTCCTCCTGCGAGATCTCCTCACCCGTGACCGTCTTGATCACATCCGGGCCGGTGACGAACATCTTCGAGGTCTCATCCACCATGACCACAAAGTCGGTCAGTGCGGGGGAGTAGGCGTTACCGCCGGCGCAAGCGCCCATGATCACGGAGATCTGCGGGACCACGCCGGAGGCTTCGATGTTGTGCAGGAAGGTTCGCGCGATCCAGTCCAGCGATACCGCGCCGTCCTGGATGCGGGCGCCTGCACCTTCATAGAGGCCGATCAGTGGACGACCGGTGGTGACGGCAAGACGCTGAATCTTGGTCATCTTCTCGCCGTAGACCTCACCCAACGCGCCACCGAAGACGGTGCCGTCCTGGGAAAAGATGCAGACCTCGCGTCCGTCGATCGTGCCGAATCCGGTGACGATGCCATCCGTTGCCGGCCGTTTCGCCTGCATCCCGAAGTCATGGGTGCGGTGGCGGGCGTGCTGGTCGAACTCCACAAACGAGCCCTCGTCCAGGAGGTAGTCCAAGCGCTCACGTGCGGTCAGTCTGCCTGCTGCGCGGACCTTCTCCAGTGGTTTTGATCCCATCGGCTCGGCCGCTTCGGTGCGTCGTTGCACGAGGTCATCGTGTTTTTGGGCTGTGGTCGCCGGTGCCGGGCTTGGCGCCGGAACCGCTGCCTTTTCAGTCTGATGTACACCTGTAAACGTATTTGGCATGCTGGCATTCTAAACCTACGAATCCGTAAGTTACTAGTCGGTAGGTAAACTCCCAGCAACACAGCAGGTTCTGTTACGAACGCAAACCCCCGATGGACATTCAAGAAACTAGGCTTTGACCATGCATATCGGCATCGACCTCGTGGACGTTTCCTCGTTCGCCCAACAAATGGAATTCCCAGGTTCTACCTTCGGTTCTGTGTTCACCGACCGCGAGATACGCACGTGCAACACGAAACCGAATCGTGCTGCATCGCTCGCCGGACGCTGGGCGGTAAAGGAGGCTTACATCAAAGCCTGGTCCCAAACGATCATCGGCCAGCCCCCGCTTATCACCCCGGACGAGCTCAACTTCGCCGAGATAGAAGTAGTCAACGACGCATTCGGGCGACCTGTGGTCCAGTTGCACGGTGAGGTCGCACGGTTAGGCCCCCACGTCCAAAGCGTCTCCCTGAGCCACGACGGCGACTATGCGATTGCCACCGTGATCGTGGACTAGGGGCGCTTGGCCGGAAGGCTTACCGCCACGCCTGGGCGGCACGGACGAAGCCAGCTGCAAGGGTGCGGCCGGTGTGGGTGAGGTGGTCGTCGTGAAGCGAAAGCTCCTGGGTGACGGCAGCGGCATCGTAACCGCTGCGCGCGGCCCACTGACCTGCAACATCGGGGGAGCATTCGGGGTGGAACTGCACCGAGACGATGGAACCGAGACGCATCGCCTGGATGGGGCAGCGGGCACTCGAGGCGAGCAGTTGCGCGCCGGGCGGGAGCGACACCACTGCATCGTGGTGGGATTCGACCACAACCAATTCGGGATCGAGGACGCCGAAAAGAGGATCGGCAAGACCAGCTTCGGTCAGCGACACTCGTGCGGCGCCCTCTTCGTCCTGACTGGCTAAGCCGACGGAAACTTCGCCCCCGAAGCAGTCGGCGATGATCTGGTGGCCAAGGCAGATACCCAGCACCGGCATGCCTGACGAATGAGCTGCGCGAAGGAGATCGTGGACGGCGGGCAGCCAAGGTGCGGCCTCGGTGTCCAGGGCGTTGGTGCGACCGCCGAGGAGGATAAGGGCGGAGGTGGTGTCGTCGATACGCGGTGGCGTTTGGTTGAGATCGACGACATCGAGCTCAGCGCCGGCGCGTTCGAGCCATGGATCGAGGCGCTGGAGCGGGCTGATCGGGTCGGGCTGGAGAACAGTGATGCGCATGGTCAGAGGTCAAAAGAAGCGACGCGACGCATTTCATCAGTGACACGGATCTTGCCTTTGCCCTCGCGCTCTCTCTTGAGGATCAGCTTTGCAAAAGCAATCTGGCCACGGGGCGGACGTTCTCCCTTAACATCCTGAACTGTCTCAGGGCGGTTACTCACAGTCATCGCTGCTCCTTTCGTGGGCTTCATCGTAGCGAGTAAACAACCCCCGGTTCCCTCGAATGCGCATCGGGTTAATATGTGGTGCATGCAACGCGTGCTTTCCGGAATCCAGCCCACCGCCGACTCCTACCACCTGGGAAACTACCTGGGTGCCCTGAAACAGTGGATTGACCTGCAGGACGGCTACGAAGCGTTCTACTTTATCCCCGATCTGCACGCGATCACGGTGGACCAGGACCCGGAAGAGCTGCGCCACCGCACGCTTGCTGGCTGTGCGCAGTTGATTGCGCTGGGTATTGACCCGGAGCGTTCCACCCTGTTTGTGCAGTCCCACGTGCCGGAGCACGCCGAGCTGACTTGGGTACTGCAGTGCCTGACTGGTTTTGGTGAGGCCAGCCGCATGACACAGTTCAAGGACAAGTCGGCCAAGCAGGGCCAGGACCGCACGTCGGTTGGTCTGTTTACCTACCCAGTGCTGATGGCTGCGGATATTTTGCTGTACTCGCCGCAGTTGGTGCCGGTGGGTGAGGATCAGCGTCAGCACTTGGAGCTCACGCGTACGCTGGCGGAGCGGTTTAACTCCCGCTACGGCAAGACGTTCACGGTGCCGGAGGGCATGATCGTGGAGGGTGCGGCGAAGATCTACGACCTGCAGGATCCGACGTCGAAGATGTCCAAGTCGGGTGCGAACCCGAAGGGCATTGTGAATCTTCTGGACGAGCCGAAGACCTCCGCCAAGCGCATCCGCTCCGCCGTGACTGACAACGATGGCGTGATTGCCTACGACAAGGAAAACAAGCCGGGCGTGTCCAATCTGCTGGTGATTCAGTCGGCGCTGACAGGCAAGTCGATCGACGACATCGTCGCCGGCTACGAAGGCCAAGGCTACGGCGCGCTGAAGGTGGATACGGCGGATGCGCTCGAGGCGTTCACCACGCCGCTGCGCGCGCGTTACGACGAACTCATGTCGGATCGTGCCGAACTCGAAGCCATCCTCGCCCGCGGTGCCGAGCGCGCCCGCGAGGTGGCATCGCCGCTGCTGAAGGACGTGTACGAGAAGGTTGGGTTCTTAGCGCCGAAGCGCTAAGGGCTAGCGGCGGAGCCAGGTCCGTTTCCGGCGTAGCCTCAGCGCTTCGCTCGTGCGGCCCGCAGGCCGTTCAAGATCACGATGACTTCGGCGACCTCGTGAACCAACACCACGGCGGCTAGGCCCAGCACGCCGGTGATCGCCAGCGGCATCAACACGATGATGATGGCCAGAGACAGCACGATGTTTTGGTTGATGATCCTGCTGCCTCGGCGGGCGTGCTGCAGAGCCTGCGGGATCAGCCGGAGGTCGTGGCCGGTGAAGGCGACGTCAGCGGACTCGATCGCGGCGTCAGAGCCGGTCGCTCCCATCGCAATGCCCACCGTCGCGCCTGCCAGTGCCGGCGCGTCGTTGATGCCGTCGCCGATCATCGCCGTCGGCGTCTTGGAGGAGAGTTCGGCGACGATGTTTGCCTTGTCCTCCGGTCGCAGCTCGGCGCGCACGTCGTCGATTCCGGCGATTTCAGCCAGCGCCCGGGCGGTGCGAGTGTTGTCGCCGGTGAGCATGCTCACTTCCACGTCGTTGGCGTGCAGGGTCTGCACGGCTTCGGGAACCTCGGGACGCAGCTCGTCGCGGACACCGATCGCCCCGGCGAGGGTGTCATCGACGGTGACCAGGACGCAGGTCTGGCCCTCGGACTCCATGCGCTCAACGTCTGCCTTCAATGGCCCGGCGTCGATCCACCGGGGGCTGCCCACCAGCACTCGTCGGCCTTCGACGGTGCCGCCGATGCCATGCCCGGCTTCCTCGCTGATGTCCGAGGCGGTGGGCGCTTCGGGCGCCGCTGCCGCGATCGCCGCGGCGAGGGGGTGCGTCGATTGCTGTTCAACTGCCGCCGCGAAAGCAAGCACCTGCGCCCGATCGAATCCGTCCGCCGGGACCACGCCGGTAACCTCGGGCTGGTTGCGGGTAAGGGTTCCGGTCTTGTCCACCGCCAGGTGACGGATGCCGCCGAGCCGCTCGAACGCCGCGCCGGACTTGATGACCACTCCGAACTGACTGGCCGCGCCGATCGCGGCCACGACCGTCAGCGGCACGGAGATTGCCAGCGCGCACGGCGAGGCTGCGACCAGAACCACCAACGCACGGGTGATCCACGTCTCGGGGTCGCCCAGCAGCGAGCCGATCACGCCGACCAGCACCGCCAGGATCATCACCCCGGGCACTAGGGGTTGGGCGATCCGGTCGGCGATCCGGGCGCGGTCGCCCTTTTCCGCCTGTGCCTGCTCGACCAGGTCGACGAGGGTGGTCAGCGAGTTGTCCGTTCCAGCTGCGGTCGTCTCGATCTCCAGCACACCGGCGGAGTTGATTGCTCCCGCGGGTACCTCGTCGCCGGGTGCGACCTCCTCCGGAATGGATTCTCCGGTGATCGCTGAGGTGTCAAGGCTGGATCGTCCGGAACGAATGATGCCGTCCGTGGCGATTCGTTCCCCGGGGCGCACGAGCATTAGCTCGCCAACCACGAGGTCCTTCGCTGCGACCTCGACCGCCGTGCTGTCGCGCAGCACCGTCGCGGTCTGCGGCACCAACTTCAACAGTGCCCGCAGTCCGCTCTGGGCCCGGTCCATCGCCTTGTCTTCCAGTGCCTCGGCGATCGAGTACAGGAACGCTAGCGCCGCGGCCTCTCCGATGTAACCGAGGATCACCGCGCCGACCGCACTGATCGTCATCAGCAAGCCAATGCCGAGCTTGCGCTTCGTGACAAGGTTCCGGATCGCTCCAGGTGCGAACGTGTAAGCGCCCAACAGCAGGCCGACCCAGAACAGTACTGTCGCGGGTGTCTCCAAGTCGGACCAGTCCAGCGCCAGACCTATGAAGAGGGCTATGCCGGAGAAGATCGGCAGTAGCAACTCGGGGTCCTTCCACCATGGCCGATCGAGCTCTTCGACCTCCGCGGCGGGTTTGTGTTCGCATCCACACGCCGAGCTCATGCGTCCGCTCCCTTCTCGCCGCAGCCGGGCACCGAGCACTCAGGGTCGATGCACGGGGCATTCTCATCGACAGCCAGCGTCGCGTTTACCAGCGCGTCGAGCGCTGCCGCGAGGTGCGGATCGGCGATTTCGTAGCGTGTCTTGCGGCCCTCCGGCTCGGCGACGACGATGCCGCAGTCGCGCAAGCAGGTCAGGTGGTTCGAGACGTTCGAGCGGGTCAGGTCCAGGTCGCGCGAAAGCACGGCCGGGTAGCTCGGGCCGTCGAGTAGTGTCATCAGGATTCTGGAACGCGTCGGATCCGCCATGGCCCGGCCGAGCCGGTTCATGACGTCGAGGCGTGAAGCAATGGTCAGCATGCGCTGAACTGTACAGTGGCTACTGAACTGGCGCAAGGCGTGAGGAGTCTGCTACTGCCTCCGCCCCCGCTACGCCGTTTCGCAGGCTCCTCTACGATGTGTTCGGTAAAGCACATCCGTTTAGAAGGGACGTCCGTCGATGGCAACCTCGACATCGCCGCGTAAGGCGTACACCGACGAACAAGGAATCGAGCGCGCCTCGAAGCAACAGCAAGAAGGCCTAGAGGCGAAAGTAGAGGAGAAGGCGCCCGCTGCGGCTCACGTGCTGCGGATGAACGAGCGCTTCGGTTCAGAAGGCGGTAACCAGCTTGCCGGTGGCATTACGTACTTCTCGGTGCTGTCGCTGTTTCCGCTGCTCATGCTGATCTTCGCCGGCCTCGGTTTCTTCCTGAGCGCTCGGCCGGATTTGATCCAGGAGATTGAAAACCAGATCACCTCCTCCGTGGACGGCGATCTGGGCGACATGCTCAATGAACTGGTCAATGCTGCTATTGATCAGCGCGGTGCCGTCGCTGGTATTGGTTTGCTGACCACCCTGTGGTCTGGCCTGGGCTGGATGAACAACCTGCGCGTGGGTGTGTCCGCGATGTGGAAGGTGGATGCGAACGAGGGCGGCAACTTTGTGACGAAGAAGTTGGCCGACCTACTGGGCCTGATCGTGCTCATTGTCCTGTTCGTGGTGGCTGCAGGCGTGACCGCGGTTGGCGTGTCCGGCTGGACCAGCACCGCAATGGAGCGCCTTGGCATCGGTGATTTCCCGGGCGCGCGCCTCGTGGTGTGGGTCGTTGGATTCCTGGTCAGTGTGCTGGCCAGCTTCCTGGTCATGCTGTGGGTGAACATGTACATGCCGCGCACGAAGGTGCCGGTGAAATCAGGTCTGAAGGGTGCGCTGCTCGGCGCGGTCATCTTCGCCATCTTGCAGCAGTTCGCAGGCCTGGTGATCTCTTCCGCTACCGGTAACCCGGCGGGTGCAATCTTCGGCCCGATCATCACCCTCATGGTCGTGCTGTACCTGATCTGGCGCGTGGTGCTCTACGTTGCAGCATGGACTGCGACGACGCAGGAGTCCCTGGACGCAGCCCCGGCGGAGGTTCCGGAGCCGGCCGTGATCAACATCCGTGCAGGTGCGGTGCGTAACACCGATAAGTCGGCGTCTACCGGCAAGGCGCTTGGCGTCGGCGCCGCGCTTGGCGCTATCGGCGTTGGCCTCGCTTCCGTGCTGACGCGAGACTAACCACAGCGGCAAGCAACGCAAGGGCCACAACGCCCGCAACGACAAGGTAGGACCACCAACGGTTCCAGGCCGTCTCCTCTTCCACACCGGAGTTCTCTTCGGGCGTGGGGGAGGGGGCGGCCTTCGTCGTTTCAGGGGTGTTGGTCTCTGGGGGCGCTAGCTTTGCGACGACACCGTCCACCCCATACGCCGCATGCAGCAGCATCTGCGCCTGTTCCCAGGCGCGGTGTTCGTGGGCAGTGGTGTCGAGGACGACGGCGACGAGGCGGCGGCCATCGTGGTTGACCGCACCGACGAAGGTGTGGTTGGCGTCGTCGGTGTAGCCGGTTTTTCCACCGATGCCGTCGGGGTCGTTGAGGTAGAGCTTGTTGTCATTCCACAGCTCAAAGGCTGGTAAGTCGTCGAATCCGGGGAACTTGTAGGACTCGGTGGCGACGATGTCCGCGAACGTGGGGTTCGCAAACGCCGCTTTGTACGCCAGGCCCATATCCCACGCGGAGGTGGACATGCCGGCGCTGTCCAGGCCGGAATACGAGGTGGCACGGGTATCGGTCATGCCGAGGGTTTTGGCCATTTCGTTGATCTTCAAAAGCGTCATCTCGTTGCCGCCGAGCGCCTGGGCGAGCGCGTGGGCGCAATCGTTGCCAGAGGCCAACAGCAGACCGTGGAGCAGGTCGTTGACGGTGTAGTCGCCGCCCTCGCCGATGCCTGCGGCGGAGCCTTCCTGGCCCGCGGACTCGGCGGATACCGGCACTTTCTGGTCTAGCGGCAGTTCGTCGATCGCCGCCAATGCCAACAGCACTTTGATGATCGATGCCGGACGGTATCGTCCGTGCGGATCCTTCATCGCCACCACGTCGCCGGAATCCAGGTCAGCCACCAGCCACGCGGATGCGAGCACGTCCTGCGGAACCTCGTAACCGTCGGCGACGCTGACCCCACACGGCCCGTCGTAGGTCACCGGCAACGCGTCCGGCGTGCTTGTGGCCCGTTCTGAGGTGGAGACAGGCTCCGGCGGCCAGGTTGCCTGCGGGCAGTTATCGGTATCGGGTGCTTTGTCGCGCTTGGGTGGGACCCAGTTGCCGGTGTCGTCGTAGTAGCCGGTGGTGGGGGCGGCCGGCTCGATGGCATCGGTTGGGGCGGGGGTTTCGGCGTCTTGCGCGTTCGCTGTCAAGCACAGCCCCATGCTCAAACACACCACCGGAACTGCTGCCAACGTGCGCTTGATCATTTAGGACCCCTTCTGTTTGTAGCGGGTGACGAGGCGGTCGATGAGCTCGTCGGTAAGTCTCTCATCGGAAAGAATGATATCGAGCATGTCAGCATGCATCGCCTCAGTTTCCTCCGGATCTGGTTCTACCTGGTCATCGTAGGAATCGCCGGAGAGATCCATGCCGATGCCGTCGAGGAGCCCCTCGTCTTCAACAGGGGTGTCAATTCCCGTGGCTTCTGCGAGCATCTCCGCATCAATAGCGGGGAACTGGGTGGTGAACTCGGTGAGGAAATCATCCGCATCGCTCATCGCCTGCGCCGGGCGCTTGCCCTTGCGGATCTCCGCATCGATGCGACGCTGCAACGCCTTCTCCATCTGGCGGTGGCGCCAGGAGCGCACACGGGTTGGCTCCAACTCGCGGGCCACCGCGCGTGATTTGTTCTCAGCCTTGCGCGCAAGCGTGGCTACCTGCGTCGCCGTCGCGTTCACAGTGGTATTTACCGGAGCGAACTCCGAGTCGGTGGAAATGCGCCAGTTGCCGTAGTAGCCGAACAGGAACAGGGCGAAACTGGCAACAGGTCCGAGAATCATGCCCCAGGCGAGGTAGCCAGTGGCGTTGCCGATCAGCGTGATCACTGCACACGCCACTGCCGGCAGCACGGTGGGTTGGTTACCGCCAAACACTGACGGTTCTTGGCCGGTGACCACGTCGCGGATCATGCCGCCGCCGGTCGCGGTGAAGACACCCATCATGATGGTGGGCACAACCGGAAGCCCGTACTGGATTGCTTTCGACGCACCCGTGGACGCCCACAATGCGGAGACCAACGCGTCGCCATGCGATTGCAAAAATTCCCATGCGCGGCCCTTGAAGTAGGTGAACCTGGCGATCAACGCGCCGGTAAACGCAAGGATCAGGTATTCGGGCTGGCTCATCGCTGCGACGGTGCCCTCGTTGATCAGCACGTCGCGCAGCATGCCGCCGCCGAGCGCGGAGAGCATCGCGATGAAGAAGAACCCCACGATGTCGTAGCCGAGTTGGCGTGCCAGGGTGCCGCCAATGACACCCATGAGGAGCACGCCGGAGATGTCCATCCAGTGATAGATGGCGTTGATGAGGGGGTCGACCTGGTCCACTGCCATAGCCGACCATTCTAAACCTCAGGTCTTAGAACTTGGAGAAGCGCTTGATCAGCTGGTTTTCCATCTCGGTCCACGCTTCTGCCTTATCGGTGAACGGTGCGGACGGAACGTAACCGGCGGCGCGGGTGGAGCCAAGCATGTACGCCAGGTAATCCTGCATGCGCGGGTTGGCCAGCAGCAGGGAGTTCAGCGAATCGTCCTTCGCCCAGTCGGCGGCGTCCGCGAGCAGTTCGTAGGCCTTGGCCATCTGCTTGGTGTCTACCGCGTCGGTGCCCTTGGCAATGTCGGCGGCGATGCCGTTAAACGAGTAGGAGTTGTCCGGGTGAACCTCCACCTTGAGATCACCAGCGTTTGCCGCGTTGAGGATGTCCTGCCAAGTGGACACGCCTGCGAGGTCGTGGTCGTCGTTTTCCAAAATCCAGCGGCCGAGGTGCTTCGTGGACGGGAAGGTGATGATCTCGCCGTACTTACCCAAGAACACCGGCGCGCCGTTCAGGTACGTGCGCAGCGTGTACACGCTCTGGCCCTGGATGGAGACCTTCACAGGGTCGATGCCAGCAAGGCCCCAGACGGAGGAGTCGTAGGGGTCTTGCGCGGCGGCCTGTGCCTGCTCGTCGGCGCGGCGCTGCTCCTCAGCCGCTGCGCGTGCTTCCTGTGCTTCAGCAATAGCGGTGGTTGCTGCGGCAACCTCGTTCGCATCGAGATCTTGCGTATCGACGACACGCACCACCTCATCCAGCGACTCCACAACCTGCTTCCAATTGGTCAGCACAACGCGGCCCACACCTGACCATTCAGACATGCCGTTCTCGCCCGCGTAGTGGTCCGCGCCACGGTTGACGTTGCCCAAAATGGAGTGGGAGGCGAAGAAGATCTGCGCATGCTCAGCGCTGGCCACCTCGGCCAGCGAACGCGACACCTGGAAGACGCGTGCCAGCGACGAGACGTTCTCGTGGCTCGGACGACCCGCTAGGAAGTTCGGGGCGCCAATGATGTCGTAGTACTGCTTGTCACCCGGCACGACGCGGTCGTCGCCCTGAGTGTGAAACGCCTCCCACTTTGGGTGGTCACTCAGGTCATGCGACGGGTTGGTCTTGAGGTAGGCCAGAAGCTCCTCGGGGGAGTTGAAGGCGAGGACCGATTGGTCGTCGCCAAGAAAGGCCTGCCACTGCGTGCCCTTCTCTTTCCAGGTTGGGGCCCACAGGGTGTAAAAGTCGCCCTCGGTCAGGGACAGTTTCACGGGAAGGATCGCGCGGGTACTCATGGGGTGAGAGTCTACTCAACTCACAGCCAGCAGATTAACCGGTTGGCCGCCAGAACCCGTAGAACGGCATTCCGATGTTCTCGGTGCGCACTGGGTTCATCTGTACCGGGTCGCCGGCCTCAATCATCATGCCGTCGCCTGCGTACATTGCGGCGTGGCCCGACCAGAGCACAAGGTCGCCCGGCTGCAGTTCCTCGTAGGACACCTGCCTGCCAACCGCCTGGTCGGCCGCAACGCGAGGAATCTCCATCCCTGCCTGGCTGTAGGCCCACGATGTCAGGCCTGAGCAGTCGAAGCCACCTGGGCTTGATCCGCCCCACACGTATGGCGTGCCGAGTTGGCTTTTTGCTGCAGCCACTGCGGCTGCGCCCACCGGGGAGCCACCCTGTGCCGGTGCTGGCGTGGGCTCCGGTGGAGGAGCAGACATCGGCGTGACCTCAGGCGGAGCAGGCGCGGGGACCGTGGCTGCGGGTTTCGGTGCAGTCGGCAGCGCCGCGGCCACAAGCTGGCGCGGGGATGATGGCACCGAGGCCGATAGGCGCTGCAACTCTGCGTTCGCTGCCTCACCGAGCGCGCCCGGACCCGGCATGACACGGGCGGCCGCCGCAGCGGTCGACGCCCCCAGTTTCGTCGCAAGGGCGCCCAGGTCCTTCTCCAAGCTCTGCAAAGCCGCCATCGCAGCATCGAGCGCCTGACAGACTTGTGCCGCGACAAACGCCGCTGCACCAATTGGGCCGATTGGTGTCGCCGCAAGCGCGGGCGCTGCCGCGGCGTTGCGCATGAGACCAATTGCAATAGAGACAAGCTCGGCGACCGCGGCCGAAGCGCGGACTGACCCGCGCAGGACTGCGTCACTGATATCTGCACGGTAGGCCGCCAGGTCAGATGCAGCCTGCAGCCTGGTTTCCCCGCTCGCGTTAGCAACCTGTGCGAGCGGACCGAAGTCCTTGAAGTCCGGCATGCGATAGCCCGGAAGGGTCGGAAAATCGATGATGTCTGCCATGGACAAAATCTGTGCCGCAGCAGTACCGATATCTAACGAGAAGTTCAGGTGGCGGTTGTTTGTCACTGATGGCGGCCCGCCGAGCGAGGAAAGCGCGTCGAGCATGGTGCTAAGGGTGGGGTTCATAGTGTCGCTCCAAACTTGTGGCAGGTGGCGGTATCGACGGCGCACGCAGCGTCAACGGTGAGGTCCATGGTTG
The DNA here is from genome assembly GCF_001836265.1 of Corynebacterium sp. HMSC036E10. Lineage (NCBI taxonomy): Bacteria > Bacillati > Actinomycetota > Actinomycetes > Mycobacteriales > Corynebacteriaceae > Corynebacterium > Corynebacterium sp. HMSC036E10. The sequence goes on along the minus strand of NZ_KV827938.1, from coordinate 25,410 downwards.
CGGCGATGCGCCGGGCTTCGTCGCGAAGCAGCGTGGCGTCGCTATTCGCCTGCTCAATAGCGGTGGACACCGCGTGGCGGAACTGGCCGAGTGGCCACACATCGGGCACGGGTACCTGGTTGAGGGGCCGCAGGGATGCTGCGTCGTTGCGTAGAGAATCGGTCATGGAAAACACGGATGCGGAATCAAATTGAAAGACGGTCATGCACATTGGACGGTGAAAACCCCGCCTCGGTTCCCTCGTAGGCGAAAAAACTTTGGTGAATTAGCATGGGCGGCATGGACATCACGGTTATTAACCACCCGCTGGCTGCTTCGCGGCTGACCATCATGCGCGACAAGCGCAGCGACAACGCAGCTTTTCGTGCGGCGTTGGCCGACCTCGGCGCAATGCTGATCTACGAGGCGGCGCGTGATTTGAAAGTCGAGCAGTTCGACACCGAAACCCCAGTTGCGGTCGCTCAAGGCACGCGGCTGGCCACCCCGCCGATCATCGTCCCGATCATCCGAGCCGGTCTGGGCATGATCGACCCAGCACTGTCGATGATCCCGGACGCCCAGGTGGGCTTCATCGGCTTGGCTCGCGACGAGAAGACCCACGAACCGGTGCCGTACCTCGAAGCACTGCCCGACGATCTGTCTGGACAGCCTGTGTTCCTGGTGGACCCGATGCTGGCAACCGGCGGCTCGCTCATCCACGCCATCGATCTGCTTGTTGGCCGCGGTGCGGACGACATCACCTGCATCTGCATGGTCAGTGCACAGCCGGGCGTGGATGCGCTCAAGGCTCACGGCGGGCCTGTCCGCCTGGTTACCGCGACGATCGATCCGTCGCTGAACGAGGACGCCTACATCGTGCCTGGCTTGGGCGATGCCGGTGATCGTCTCTACGGTCCGCGCAACATCGACCTCTAACGCGCATAACGCGCGCACAGTACAAGCGCAGCGCAAGGTCTACGCGCCACGGAACCGAAAATAACCGTGGCGTGCACACTTGCGCTGCGCTACATTGTGAGCACAACGGCACAACAGCACAACAGCACAACGACACAGCCAGGGGGAGAGCTGTCATGGGGGAATTGCTACCGGACTCGCACTGGGCCAGCTACGCGCTGGGCTTGGGAGAACGTATTCGCGCGCTGCGCATCATGCGGGGGTTGAGCCAAACGCGCCTTGCGGAACTCGCTGGAGTGTCGCGCTCGCTTGTGTCCAACATTGAGCGCAACGACTACAACGAGCGGGCTGCCGACCCAACCTTAAGCACTCTCTACCGCATCGCTCGTGCGCTGCACGTGCCACCTGCGATGCTGTTGCCGGGCAGTCTTGATGATGTCGACGATGCCTACGTGCTCCAAGGCCCTGACGCCAAAGTGGAGGCGATCATGTTCCAGTGGCCCCGCAGTCCGTACGACACTGCCCGGTTTTCCACCGCCTATCTTCAACCCGGCGCACCGAGGGGAACACCAGTGTTTAGCGTTGCTGAACAGATTCAGCACTGCACTGAAAACGCAGTACCGAAAAAGCAGTGCGCTTCTAGCGTGGCGACGACCCCGGCGTAGACTCTGTGCAACATATGCACTTGCTTGTACCCGCTGTACAGGACGACCTTAAGGGAGGACGCGTGAGTAACGCCGGAATCGCTACAGCCGTGGCGGCTTGGTTTGATCAAAACCAGGACAAGGTCGTGGGGTGGCGTCGGCACATTCACTCACACCCGGAGCTATCCAACGAGGAAGTGGAAACTACCGAGTTTTTGGTCAACGTACTGGAGGAACATGGTCTGAAGCCGGTGCGCTTCCCGGGCACCGGGTTGTATGTGGACCTTGGTCCTACCGAAGGCAAGCGTTTGGCATTTCGCGCAGACATCGATGCGCTGCGTGTGCCGGAGCAAACCGGTTTGCCGTTCGCGTCGGTGAACCCGGGCGTGTCGCACTCGTGTGGCCATGATGTGCATACGACGGTTGCTCTGGGCCTTGCGTGTGCGTTGTCCACGATCGAGCTTGAGCAGGGTGTTCGCGTGATCTTCCAGCCTGCGGAAGAAGTTATGGGCGGCGGCGCGCTGGACGTGGTCAAGTGGGGCGGGTTGGAAAATGTTTCCGCGATTTATGCGGTGCATGCCGAGCCGCATATCCGTGTTGGGGAGATCGGCGTGCGCACCGGTGCGATCACCTCGGCGTCTGACGTGATTCGTATCGAGGTCCAGGGCCCCGGCGGACATACGTCGCGCCCGCAGTTGACCGCCGATGTGGTGTACGCAATCGGTGCGCTGATTACTCAGTTGCCGGCGTTATTGTCGCGCCGGGTGGATCCGCGCACAGGCACTGTGCTGGTGTTTGGCCACGTCAATGCGGGTGATGCGGCGAATGCGATTCCGAAAGTGGGTGTTTTGGAAGGCACGTTGCGCACGGCGGATATTACGACGTGGCGTGAGATTGAGGACTTGATTACGGACCTCATTGACCTTGTCGTTGCGCCGACCGGTTGCACGTACCACCTGGATTACATCCGCGGTGTGCCGCCCGTGCTTAACGACGACGCCGCCACCGCCCTGGCCGTCCAAGCCGCCCGGTCCGTGGACCCGCACAGCGTTGTCTCCGCCCCGCAATCCAGCGGTGGGGAGGACTTTTCGTGGTACCTCGAGCACGTGCCCGGCGCGATGATGCGCTTGGGTGCGTGGAACGGTGAGGGTGAGCCACAGGATCTGCACCAGGGGAACCTGAATGTTGATGAGCGGGCGATTGGGGTTGGGGTTCGTTTGTTCGGTGCGATTGTGGAGCAGTACTTCCGGGTGGGTGAGGTTTCTTCGGCTCCGGGTAGACTGTGACGTTGTTTAACCTGTCACGTCAAGTCTGAAACTTTGAGGAGAGCCGTTTTGTCCAAGAAGATCGTCATCATGGGTGGAGGCCCCGGCGGATACGAGGCCGCGCTGCTCGCGTCGAAACGCGGCGCAGACATCACGTTGGTGGAAGATTCTGGGGCTGGCGGCTCGGCGATCCGTAAGGACGTTGTGCCGTCGAAAAGCTTCATTGCGGGCGCGAACATTAAGACGGACTTGCGCCGCGCGGACGATATGGGGCTCAACCACACGTTGGGTGACGCGAAGCTGTCGCTGCTGGCGCTGAATGAGCGTGTGAAGCAGTTGGCGGCGGAGCAGTCCAGTGACATCCGCGAGCAGCTTGAGCGCAAGGGCGTGCGCCTGGTCAAGGGGCGTGCGCGCTTCTCTGATAAGCAGGTCGGTCACACTACGCATGACATTGAGATTGTCACCGAGTCTGGTGAGACTGAGCACGTCAGCTGCGACATGGTGCTTGTGTGCACGGGTGCGAGCCCGCGTGTGCTCAAGGGGGCGGAGCCGGACGGCGAGCGCATCCTGAACTGGCGTCAGATGTATGACCTGCAGGAGCTGCCGACCCACCTCATTGTGGTTGGTTCTGGCGTGACTGGTGCGGAGTTTGTCTCTGCGTTTGCGGAGCTGGGCGTGAAGGTGACCATGGTTGCTTCCCGCGATCGCATTTTGCCTCACGACGACGCCGACGCCGCCGATGTCTTGGAGAAGGTCCTGGCGGATCGCGGCGTGCAGTTGGAGAAGGACGCGCGTGTGGAGCGTGTGGAAAACACGGGTGACGCTGTGGTCGTGCACACCACTGATGGCCGCGCCATTGAGGGTTCGCACGTGATGATGTCCATCGGTTCTGTTCCGAATACGGCAGATTTGAACCTCGAGGCCGCAAAGGTGGAGACCACCCCGTCCGGCCACATTCATGTGGACCGCGTCTCGCGCACTAACATCGCCGGCATTTACGCTGCGGGCGACTGCACGGACCTCATGCCGCTGGCGTCGGTCGCGGCGCAGCAGGGCCGCACTGCCGTTGACCACGCGATGGGCGACGGTGTCAGCCCGATCCGCCTGAAGACGGTTGGCAACGCCGTGTTCACCCGCCCGGAGATCGCTGCCGTGGGTGTCACGGAGCAGGAGATCCGCGACGGCAAGGTTGAGGCAGACATCTACAAGCTGCCCTTGTCGACGAACCCGCGCGCCAAGATGCGTTCCCTGCAGTACGGATTTGTGAAGATCTTCGCCCGCAAGGGCTCCGGCCAGGTCATCGGTGGCGTAATCGTGGCGCCGACGGCATCCGAGCTGATCTTGTCGCTGACCATCGCGGTAACCAACAGCCTCACCGTCACCCAGCTGGCTAACTCGATGGCGGTGTACCCGTCGCTGTCAGGTTCGATTACCGAGGCGGCGCGCCGCCTGATTACAAAGTCGGATCTGGACTAGCCGGAAACGCACGTTGGGGGCAGCGGGTGCGCGGACACGTCGCGCACCCCGGACCAATCGGGGTAGCTGACGCCGGGGCCAGATCAAGGCCGTCGGCGTACACCAGTTGGGGTGCGTATGCGGCGTCGCAGCCAAGCGCTACGGCGTGCTCGCGCCGGGGCTGACCAAAGCCCACGGCGGGACCCTGCACCATGCGCGCAACCCACATCTGTGTGCGCCCGTCCGGGGTGGTGGAGACCTGCCTGGTCACACGGTTTGGGGTTTCAAACGCACGGTGCACCACCCATAGCGGGCAGGTATCGCCGGAGACGGCGAAGCGGAACGACGTGGTGGCCTGGCGCTTGGACACATTTCCTGCGCGGTCGGTGCGCATAAATACAAACGGCACAGCCTGCGCGCCGGGGCGCTGCAGTGTGCCGAGGCGTTGGCAGGTGGATTCGAATCCGGTGCCGAAGCGGGCCGAAATAACGTCGATGTCGTAGCGCGTCTCGTGGGCAGCCTGCAGGATCTCCGTGTACGGCATGGTGACGGCAGCCGCGAAGTACTGGGCTAAGCCGTGGGTGGTGACGTTGCGGGCCGGGGTGTCGTCGATACGCGCAATGAGCTCTGACATCACGTCGCCGTGGGCGAGATTGCTGTAGCGGTAGGACAGCTCGAAGCACTGTTGCGCTTCGCTCAAGCCGGAGCGCAGGCGGATCTCGCGGGTGGTGGTGTCGATGTCGGAGCGACCCGACTCCACAGGCTGGTTGAAGCGCACGGTGTAGCCGAAGTCGCGGTCGAGGACCGACGCAAGACGGGTCAGGCGCAACTGGCGGCCACCAAGATGCTCCGCAAGCGTTTCGGCCGCTGAATCCAGGGAGTGGAAGTAGTTGCTGTGTTCCTGGAAAAAGCTGCGTGCGTACTCGTAGGGGTTGGGGGCTTGCTCGTTGAGGCGCTCGGGGATGGTTCGGACACGCTCCGCAAGGGTAGGGAAGTGGCGGGCGAATTCCTCCAGCTCGTGCTGCGCGATGCCGGGGAGCAGTTCCGAAAGGGCGGCTGCGGTTTCGCGTTCGGCGTCGCCGGAGAAGAAGGAAGCATCCACCCCGAAGGCGGACGTTAACTGCAACAACACCGTCGCCGTGAGAGGGCGCTGATCGTTTTCCAACTGGTTGAGATAGCTCGGCGAGATACCGACGAGGACCGCCGCATCGGCTTGAGTGAGGTTGCGAGCGGTGCGCAGTGTGCGGATCTGACCCCCCGCGTACAGCTTTGCCATCGTTGATTTTGCTCCTTCTCAGCCGCTTGGCCTGGTGATTTGCAACACTTTGCAAGTCTGCCAGTTTCAGGACGCAAGAATACGCAACTTCCACTATGATGCGCAACACACTTTCGCTCCTAATATGAGGTGCATCATCATCTCGATTGCCAGAAGGAGCCGAAGAATGATCCAACACGAGGTACGTACCCACAAGTCCGCAGAAGACTTCCCGATTGAAGAGCATCTGGCCTACAAGATTGCCAAGGTCGCGGCCGACCCGGTTGAGGTACCGGAAGACACCCGCGAAATGATTATCAACCGCATCATCGACAACGCTTCTGTCGCTGTTGCCTCCTACAACCGCCGCCCGGTCGCCGTCGCCCGCGAAATGGCCAAGGCACACCCGGCAGACAACAAGGGCGCACTCGTCTTCGGCGAAGACGGCACCTACTCCGCAGAATGGGTCGCTTTCGCAAACGGCACCGCCGTGCGCGAGCTCGACTTCCACGACACCTTCCTGGCAGCCGAATACTCCCCCCCGGGCGACAACATCCCGCCGATCCTCGCTGTTGCACAGCACAAGGGCCTCGACGGCAAGGCGCTGATCCGCGGCATCGCCACCGGCTACGAAATCCAGGTCAACCTAGTCAAGGGCATCTGCCTGCACGAGTGGAAGATCGACCACGTTGCACACCTCGGCCCCTCGGCCGCAGCTGGCATCGGCACCATGCTCAACCTGGACGTGGACACCATCTACCAGGCAATCGGCCAGGCACTGCACACCACCACCGCAACCCGCCAGTCCCGCAAGGGCCTGATCTCCTCCTGGAAGGCATCCGCCCCGGCATTCGCCGGCAAGATGGCCATCGAAGCGGTGGACCGCGCCATGCGCGGCGAGGGCGCACCGGCCCCGATCTGGGAAGGCGAAGACGGCTTCATTGCATGGATGCTGCACTCCCCGGAGCGCACCTACACCGTGCCGCTGCCGGCAGATGGTGAGCCGAAGCGCGCGATCCTGGACACCTACACCAAGGAACACTCCGCCGAGTACCAGGCGCAGGCTCCGATTGACCTGGCTCGTCGCATGAAGCAGACCATCGCAGACGCTGGCAAGACCACCGCCGAGATCGAGTCCATCGTGCTGCACACCTCGCACCACACCCACTACGTCATCGGCACCGGCGCGAACGACCCGCAGAAGATGGATCCGAAGGCATCCCGCGAGACTCTGGACCACTCGATCATGTACATGTTCGCTGTCGCCCTTGAGGACGGCGGCTGGCACCACGTCGACTCCTACACCCCGGAGCGCGCAAACCGTCCGGAGACCGTCGAGCTGTGGCACAAGGTGTCCACGGTGGAGGACCCGGAGTGGACCCGTCGCTACCACTCGCAGGATCCGGACGAGAAGGCATTCGGCGCCAAGGCTGTCATCACCTTCAACGACGGCACCGTCATCGAGGACGAGATGGCTGTCGCCGACGCCCACCCGTACGGTGCTCGTCCGTTCGAGCGTGAGAACTACATCCAGAAGTTCCGCACCCTGGCTGAGGGCATCGTCGATAAGGACGAGCAGGACCGCTTCCTCGCCGCCGTGCAGGATCTGGAAAACCTCACTGACCTGACCGAACTTAACATCCGCGTCAACGACGCAACCCGCGCCGCTGCAGAGGAGATCCCGGGAGGCATCTTCTAATGTTCAAGCCTGACACAACCCCGAACGAGCGTCGCAAAGCACTGCGAGCATCGCTTGTCGACGAAAAAATCACCACCCTGCCCGGCGCCTTCAACCCGCTGACCGCGCGCCTGATCGAGGACATCGGATCCTTCTCCGGCGTGTACGTCTCCGGCGCCGTGGTAGCCAACGACCTGGGCCTGCCAGACATCGGCCTGACCACGCTTTCCGAGGTTGCAAACCGCGGCGGCCAGATCGCCCGCGCCACCAATCTGCCGGTGCTCATCGACGCCGACACCGGCTTCGGCGAGCCGATGTCCGCAGCCCGCACCGTCGCCGAGTTTGAAGCGGCAGGCCTGGCTGGCCTCCACCTGGAAGACCAGGTCAACCCGAAGCGCTGCGGCCACCTCGACGGCAAGGAAGTTGTGCCGCGTGACCTGATGATCCGCCGCATCACCGCAGCGGTGCGCGAGCGCCAGGACGACGACTTCGTCATCTGTGCCCGCACCGACGCCGCCGGCATCGAAGGCATCGACGAGGCCATCGAGCGTGCGAAGGCATACGCCGACGCGGGTGCGGACCTCATCTTCACCGAAGCGCTGTACTCGGAGGAAGACTTTGCCAAGTTCCGCGCCGCCGTGGACACGCCGCTTCTGGCCAACATGACCGAGTTTGGCAAGACCGACCTGCTCAGCGCCCAGCAGCTGGAAAACCTCGGCTACAACGCCGTGATCTGGCCGGTGACCACCTTCCGCATCGCCATGGGCCAGACCGAAGCAATGCTGCGCGACATCGCAGAAACCGGCACCCAGGTGCCGTGGCTGGACAAGATGCAGCACCGCGCGCGCCTCTACGAACTGGTGCGTTACGACGAATACAACCAGTTCGACCAATCCGTCTTCACCTACTCGAAAGACACCTACAGCTCCACCTTTGAGCAGTAGACCGCCACCACCAACACCACCACCAAGAAGGAGTGAATCATCATGACTGAGCAGGAAATTCGTAAGGGCCTCAACGGCGTTGTCGCTGACTACACCGCAGTGTCCAAGGTCAACCCGGAGACCAACTCGCTGCTGTACCGCGGCTACCCGGTCCAGGAACTGGCAGAGCATTGCACCTTCGAGGAAGTGGCATACCTGCTGTGGAACGGTGAACTGCCGACCGAGGAGCAGTTTGCAGAGTTCCGCGGTGGCTGCATGGAAAACCGCGACATCGATGAAGAACTGATCCAGATCATCAACTTCATGCCGAAGGACTGCCACCCGATGGACGTGCTGCGTACCGCAGTGTCCTACCTGGGTGCAGAGGATCCGGAGAAGTTCACCCCGGATTCCGATCACCTGCGTGGCATCGGCCGCAAGCTGCTGGCCAAGCTGCCGACGATTGTCGCAACCGACATCCGTCGCCGCCAGGGCAAGGAGTACATCGCCCCGAGCAAGGAGAAGGGCTTCTCCGAAAACTTCCTCTGGATGGTTTTCGGTGACGATGAGAAGTCCCCGGCCAACATCCCGTCCGACATCGAGGCGTTTGAGAAGACGATGATCCTCTACGCCGAGCACTCCTTCAACGCCTCCACCTTCACGGCCCGCACGATTGCCTCGACGATGTCCGACGGCTGGTCCGCAATCACCGGCGCAATCGGTGCCCTGAAGGGCCCGCTGCACGGTGGCGCCAACGAGTTCGTCATGCACCACATGACCGAAATCGGCGACCCGGCCAAGGCAGAGCAGTGGTGCCTGGACAAGCTCAAGAACAAGGAGCTCGTCATGGGCTTCGGCCACCGCGTGTACAAGAAGGGCGACTCGCGCGTGCCGACGATGGAAGCCGCCTTTAAGAAGCTCGCTGCGGAGCATCCGGAGAAGGACGCTCAGAAGTGGGTCGAGATGTACGACATCATGGCCAAAACCATGCACGACAACACCTCGATCAAGATCCGTCCGAACCTGGACTTCCCGTCCGGCCCGGCCTACTACATCCTGGGCTTCGACATCGAGTTCTTCACCCCGCTGTTCGTGATGTCCCGCATTACCGGCTGGACCGCTCACATCATCGAGCAGTTTGAGAACAACTCCCTGATCCGTCCACTCTCGGCCTACAACGGCCCGGAGGAGCGCCACGTCAAGGCGTAAGCGGATCACCCCCGAAACGCGGGTCGTCGCAACGCGGCGCCCGCGTTTTTGCACCCCCGCGTTAGGGTGCAAACGTGTCACATTCGTTGGCGAAAACGACCCAAGAAAAGTGTGACCTGTACTAAACTACCCGTTGCAGTATGACTTCGATCTTTCCTTGAGGAAAGGAACCAAATGAACCCGGATAACCTCCCGCTTAATGACCTGCCAGCATTCAAGAAAATCCTGGTAGCTAACCGCGGTGAGATCGCCGTTCGTGCCTTCCGTGCAGCCTTTGAAACTGGCGCGAAGACCGTCGCGGTCTACCCCCGCGAGGACCGTAACTCGTTCCACCGTCCGTTCGCGGACGAGGCAGTCCAGATCGGCGAGGCCGGCCAGCCGGTCAAGGCGTACCTGAACATCGACGAAATCATCCGTGCCGCGAAGCAAACTGGCGCAGATGCCGTCTACCCGGGCTACGGCTTCCTCTCCGAGCGTGCTGACCTGGCTCGTGCCTGCCGCGACAACGGCATTAAGTTCATCGGCCCGACCCCGGAGACGCTGGACCTGACGGGCGACAAGTCCGCCGCTGTCCAGGCCGCTGAGCGTGCCGGCCTGCCGGTGCTGAAGGACTCTGAGCCGTCGTCCGACCCGAAGCAGCTGGCAGAGTTTGCCAAGGACTTCGAGTTCCCGGTGTTTGTGAAGGCTGTCGCCGGTGGCGGCGGACGCGGCATGCGTTTCATTGAGAAGATCGAGGACGTTGAGCGTCTCGCAGCCGAGGCATCCCGCGAGGCTGAGGCAGCCTTCGGTGACCCGAACGTCTACATCGAGCGCGCCGTGATCCGCCCGCAGCACATTGAGGTGCAGATCATGGCTGACTCTTACGGCAACGTGGTGCACCTGTTTGAGCGTGACTGCTCCGTGCAGCGCCGCCACCAGAAGGTTGTTGAGATCGCTCCGGCGCAGCACATCACGGAAGAGCAGCGCCAGAAGATCTGTGCCGACGCTGTGGCGTTCTGTAAGGAAATCAACTACGAGGGCGCAGGTACGGTCGAGTTCCTTGTCGACGAGTCCGGCAACCACGTCTTCATCGAGATGAACCCGCGCGTGCAGGTCGAGCACACGGTGACCGAGGAAGTCACCGGCATCGACATCGTAAAGAACCAGATGTACATCGCCGCCGGCGCGAAGCTGGAGGACATCCACCTCACCCAGGACCTCATCGAGGTCAACGGCGCAGCCCTGCAGTGCCGCATCACCACCGAGGACCCGGCCAACGGCTTCCGACCGGACTCCGGCGTAGTCACCGGCTACCGCTCCCCGGGTGGTGCAGGCGTGCGTCTCGACGGCTCCGTGGCCGTCGGTACCACCATCACCCCGAACTTCGACTCCCTGCTGGTCAAGATGACCTGCCGTGGCCGCAACTTCCAGGTCGCCGTCGACCGTGCCCTGCGCGCCCTGAACGAGTTCTCCATTACGGGCCTGTCCACGAACATCGGCTTCCTGCGCGCCCTGCTCAGCGAGGACGAGTTCCGCAACGAGCGCATCAACACCGGCTTCATCGCGGACCACCCGCACCTGCTCGAGGCTCCGGCCGCGGCTGACGATGCCGGCAAGATCCTCGATTACCTGGCATCCGTTACGGTGAACCAGCCAAACGGTGCTCGCCCGACGAACATTCAGCCGTCGAAGAAGCTGCCGGAATCCAAGTACGGCGATCTGCCGCGTGGTTCCCGCGACGACCTGCTTGAGCTCGGCCCGACAAAGTGGGCTGAGAAGATCCGCAAGCAGACCGCACTTGGCGTCACCGAGACCACGTTCCGCGATGCCCACCAGTCCCTGCTGGCAACCCGCATCCGCACCAACACCCTGGTCGCGGCAGCGAAGCATGTGGGCCACCTGACCCCAGAGCTGGCCTCCGTTGAGGCATGGGGCGGCGCCACCTTCGACGTGGGCATGCGCTTCCTCCACGAGTCGCCGTGGATGCGTCTCGACGAGCTGCGCGAGGCAATGCCGAACGTCAACATCCAGATGCTGCTGCGTGGCCGCAATACCGTCGGTTACACCCCGTACCCGGACAAGGTGACCAAGGCGTTCGTCCGCGAGGCCGCTTCCTCCGGCATCGATATCTTCCGTATCTTCGACGCGCTCAATGACGTGTCCCAGATGCGCCCGGCTATCGACGCCGTGCTGGAGACCAACACCACCGTCGCCGAGGTGGCCATGGCGTACTCCGGCAACCTGGTGGACCCGAACGAGGACCTGTACACGCTGGACTACTACCTCAACCTCGCCGAGGAAATCGTCGAGGCAGGCGCCCACGTCCTGGCGATCAAGGACATGGCTGGCCTGATGCGTCCGGCAGCAGCAGCCAAGCTGGTCACCGCGCTGCGTGAGCGCTTCGACCTGCCGGTCCACGTCCACACCCATGACACTGCGGGTGGCCAGCTGGCGACCTACCTCGCCGCAGCGAATGCGGGTGCCGACATTGTCGACGTCGCTTCCGCTCCGCTGGCAGGCACCACCTCCCAGCCGTCGATGTCCGCCCTCGTCGCGGCGTTTGAGAACACCGAGCGCGATACCGGCATCGACCTGCAGGCCGTCTTCGACATGGAGCCGTACTGGGAGGCCGTGCGCCAGGTGTACGCACCGTTCGAGTCCGGCATTCCGGGCCCGACCGGCCGCGTGTACAAGCACGAAATCCCGGGCGGTCAGCTCTCCAACCTGCGCACCCAGGCGAAGGCTCTTGGTCTGGAGGATCGCTTCGAGCTCATCGAGGACTACTACGCAGGCGTGAACGAGATCCTCGGTCGCCCGACGAAGGTCACCCCGTCCTCCAAGGTGGTTGGCGACCTGGCCCTGCAGCTCGTCGGCCAGGGTGTCAGCCCGCAGGAGTTCGCAGAGAACCCGCGCAAGTACGACATTCCGGAATCTGTCATCGGCTTCCTGCAGGGCGAGCTGGGTACCCCTCCGGGTGGCTGGCCGCTGCTGCGCGACAAGGCACTGGAGAACCGCTCCGAGGTCGACCACACCGTCCAGGTGCCGGCGGAGCTCGAGCCGGATCTGCAGTCCGACGACCACAGTGTGCGTCGTGCGGCGCTGGATCAGCTGCTGTTCCCGAAGCAGTACGCCGAGTACCAGGAGCACCTGCGCACCTACGGCATCACCGACCAGTTGGGTGACAAGACCTTCTTCTACGGCCTTGAGGAGGGCGTGGAGACCATGATCTACTACGGCGAGATCGACGAAAACCGTCCGCCGCTGGTGGTCAGCCTCGACGCTGTCGGCGAGCCGGATGAGAAGGGCATGCGCCAGGTCATCCTGACCGTCAATGGCCAGGTCCGCCCGGTTGCCGTCCGCGACGAGAACGTCGAGTCCACCGTTGCCGAGGTGGAGAAGGCCGACGCGTCCAACCCGGGCCACGTTGCCGCACCGTTCGCTGGTGCCGTCACCGTCACGGTGAAGGAAGGCGACGAGGTCAAGGAAGGCGACCCGGTCGCAACCATCGAGGCTATGAAGATGGAGGCCGCGATCTCCGCACCGAAGTCGGGCGTGATCGAGCGCATTGCGCTGACCAAGCCGACCAAGGTGGAAGGCGGCGACCTCGTGGTGGTTATCGCTTAAGAGCTTTTCGCCTGACGACGTCCAAAGCGCCGACCTCCACCCGGAGTGCCGGCGCTTTCGGCGTTTTGGCGGCTGGGCGTCTCGGCACAATGATGTAGGTAAGCCTAAACTACCTTTCATGGTTTTCGGTTCTAACAACTTTTCGGACATTCAGCTCACGGACTGGCCTCAGCGCGAGAAAAGCGATGCACTCACAGTCACCGTCGCCAATGTTGAACGGGTTGCCCCCGACCTCCTTGAGATCTCCGTGGTTGCGCCTGAATTGCGCGACCACCAATTGGTAGGCCCAGACGAGTTCTTCGGCCTCCTCATGCCGGGGCCTGGCAAGGACTATGTCCCATTAACGACAACTCGGGTAAGCAATCTACGAGCCCAACTTGCCGCGCTTCCGGATGCCGTGCGACCCGACCTTCGGTGGTACACAGTTCGAAGTCTCGACCGAGCTGCTGGCACCCTGAGCTTCCTATTGGTCACACACGGTGTTTCGGATGCCTCGGACACCGACATCGGGCCCGCGTTGCGTTGGGCGCTGCGCGTCGCGCCTGGGGACACCTGCGGAATCTACCCCGCGAACGGGCTGTGGTTCCGGCGCGAGCCAAAGCCAGGCACATCGCAGCTGCTGGTCGCCGACCCCACTGCAGCGCCTTCAGTCGCAGCAATTCTTGAATTCCTCGAGCAATTCCACCCTGCTGAGCTGGCTGCGGCAGATGTCGTGTTCGCCGCCACCACGAACGACGAATTCGAGCCTGGGCTGGTTGAGCGCTGGCAATCCCGCGTGAGGTCACTGGCCCTGGTCACCGCCCAGCAGGACAGGTTGCTGGAGGCAGTTGTCTCCGAGCTTCGCTCTCACGAGCGCCCGGAGAGTGTCTGGTGTTGCGGCGAACGAGACCTCGCAGCGGGGGTGCGACGATTCGCCGTGCAAGAGTGGGGGATTGATCCCAAAAATGTCACATTCAGCGCGTTCTGGATTCGAGGACAGGCGCGGGGGTAACTTCCTCGCGAGATGGTAAGGGCTGCTTTACCTAACCCAGACCATCTGTTAGGTTTGCCTTTGCTAAGTGCTCGCCTGGCTTTCTGCTCAGGCCACATTTCGACTGAAAGGGATCCCGCATGCGCGCGAAACTCGGTGCAGTGCTCACCTTTGCTGTTGGCCTCGCTCTCACAGGCTGCAGCTCATCTCCTTCCAACTCCGCCTCAACTTCCACTGCAACTTCCACCGTGTCTGCCTCGGACGCCGCGACATCCTCCTCCGCGTCCGCTTCGAGCAATGCCCAGGCATCCGGTGCGCTGGTGTTTAACCACCCGAGCATTGACGGCCTGAAAATCGAGTTCGCCGAGCAGCCCAAGAACATCGTCATGGACTGCTACGCCTACTCCACCCTCGATGAGTACGGCATCAAGCCGAACGCCATCTTCGGTTACCAGTGCGACGACCCGACCGTGATGGGTGGGGCGGACACCACCGGGATTGAGCAGATCGGCACCGACGGCGAGATTGACTTGGAGAAACTCGCACAGCTCAAACCGGACGCGATCATTGGCTTCGGCACAGCAGACGGTTGGCAATGGTTCAAAGAGGATGTGAACTCCCAACTCACTCGCGTCGCCCAGTTCGTGCCGCTGCCCGGCGGCGACACCGTGGACGAGGGCATCGCCAACGTCCGCGAGCTCGCCGAGTTCCTCGGCGCCGATGTCACCGCCTCGCACATCACTAAGGCAGACCAAGACTACGCGGCTGCGAAGCAGAACTTCTCCGATGCCATTGCTGGCGAAGACTTGAGCTTCATGCTGTCGAGCCCCACCAAGGAGATGCTCTACACCAGCGCGAACGGCCCCCAGGCGGATCTGCTGAAGTCGCTCGGCGCGACCCTCGCTGGCCCGACCGAGGGTCACGAGGGCAGCCCGTGGGCGTGGATCGCCTGGGAGGAAGCCTCGAAATACCCCACCGATGTCATGCTCGTCGAGGACTACGACGAAGCTGACCCCTTCACCGCCGAAATGTGGGACTCGCTGCCGTCGGTCCAGGCTGGTCAGCTCTACGCCTGGAACTCAAAGGGTGCGCTGACCTCGCGCCACTACGCCGACTGGTTGGACGGACTCGCCACAAAGGTCCAGGGCTTCAACAAGGTCTCCTAAGCCCTCGACCCGCCCACCGCGAACCATGACGATCACCACAGCGCCTGCGCCCACCGAAACGGAAGCCCAGCTAGCACCGCCACAGCCCCACCCGCTCGCGTACCGAGTTGTCGGCGCATGGGTGCTCATCGCGTTGCTCGCGGTCTCGCTCGTGCTCAGCCTTACCGTCGGTGCGCGCGAGATTACGCTCAGCGAGCTGTGGCATTTCCTCCGTTCGCCCGATCCGGCCGACCCGGTGTCGCAGGTGGTGTGGCAGTCGCGGGTGCCGCGCACCGTGCTGATTTTGGTGGCAGGGGCCGCGTTCGGTGTCGCGGGCGGCTTGATGCAGGCAGTGACCAGAAACCCCCTGACAGACCCCGGAATCCTCGGCGTCAATGCCGGCGCTTCTCTGGCGGTGGTGGTAGGCATCGCCTACTTCGGTCTCACCGACATCAACCAATACATGTGGTTGGCATTCACAGGTGCGACCGTTACATCGTTCGCTGTATTCCTCATCGGAAATGCTGGGCCGATGCGAGGCAACCCGATCCGGATGACACTGTCCGGCGTCGCACTCGGTGCCGTCCTCGGCGGGTTCACTTCAGCGGTTCTGCTCACCAACTCCGACGTTCTGAAGAAGATGCGCGGCTGGTCCGCTGGCACCACGGCCAACCAGGCTCTGGACAATACGCTCGCGATCGTGCCCTTCATTCTGATCGGGCTCGTGCTCGCGCTCGCACTATCGAAGTCGCTTGATGTGCTCGCGCTGGGCGAGGCCGCTGCCGTGGCGATGGGAGCGAACCCGAACCGCGTTCGTCTCGTCGCACTGATCGCTATTGCGCTCCTCGCTGGCGGCGGCACTGCGGTGGCAGGACCAATTTCTTTCCTCGGGTTGTTGGCCCCGCACCTAAGCCGGATGATCGTGGGCCCGCACCAGGGATGGATCATGGCGTACTCGATCATTTTGGCACCCGCCATCATGGGTTTCGCTGACGTGGTCGGCCGCGTGATTGTGCAGGGCGAGATGCCTGTAGGGGTGGTCACGCCCTTCATCGGCGCGCCCCTCCTTATCTACATGGTGCGCCAGTTCCGGGTGACAGAACTGTGACGACGCAACGCCTGGATTTCGGCCGACCGATGGTAGGGATCGGCCCGCGCGAGCGCCCGATCTTCGTCACCGATGTGCGTGCAGTGGTAGTCACCGCCGTTCTCGTCGCGCTGGCGGCTGCTTGCGGCGTCTTCGCGCTTTTCACCGGTTCTGCATCGATGACCGCGGGCCAAGTATTCGATGCTGTGCTGGGCCGCGGGGACGACTTCACCCACATGGTCGTGGTGGAGTGGCGTGCTCCGCGCGTGCTGATGGCGCTGGTGCTCGGTGCTGCGCTCGCTCTGTCGGGCGCGTTGTTTCAAAACCTCACCAATAATCCGCTCGGTTCGCCGGATGTGATCGGTTTTCAAACCGGCTCCTATACCGGGGCTCTCATCGCTATGCTGGTGCTCCGCGGCGGTTCCACGGCCACCCTGCTCGGTGCGCTCGCGGGCGGCTTGCTCACGGCTGTAACGGTGTTTTTCCTAGCGTCGAAAGACGGCCATGCTCGGGGAGTGCGGCTCATCATCGTCGGGATCGGTGTCAGTGCGATGCTGGCCGCGGTGAACACATGGCTGCTGCTCACGGCGACGGTCGAGGACGCGATCATGGCGAGCTTGTGGGGTGCGGGCAACCTTGCTGGCACCAGCTGGAAAACCCTCGGGTTCGCAGCATCGGGCACGGTGGTGTTCATTGCGGTGACGGCGTTGTTGGCTCGCCCGATGCGCCTTACACAGATCGGCATCCCGTTCGCCACCGCTCTTGGGCAAAACGTGCGTGCAGTGCAAGTCGCCGCGATCATCACCGGGATTGGCTTGACCGCACTAGCCACCGCCACCGTTGGACCGATCTCATTCATCGCGCTCGCCGCCCCGCAGATCGCGCGCCGACTTGTGCGCGCCGACGGGCTGGCGCTGATGCCTACTGCCGCGACCGGCGCGTTGCTGCTCGTGCTCGCAGACACTGTCGCACAGCGCATTCACCCCACTTCGCCACTGCCAGTAGGCATTGTCACCGTCTCCATCGGCGGTATCTATTTCCTCTGGCTGCTGATTCAGGAAGGACGGAAGTAAATGGCACGTCTGCGCACCGAACACGCGAAGTTGGCGTACTCCGACGAAGCGATCATCTGCGACGATGTCACAGTCGAGATTCCGGATCGCATGTTCACAGTCATTGTGGGGCCGAACGGGTGCGGCAAATCGACGCTGCTGAAGTCCCTTACGCGGCTCATTACGCCGGTTTCAGGGGCGACGCTTCTCGACGGCAAGTCTCTGCACGAACAGCCCACCAAACACGTTGCTAAGCAAGTCGGCCTGCTTCCCCAGGGGCCGGTCGCACCGGAGGGCATCCGTGTCATCGATCTCGTCTCACGCGGACGGTATCCCCACCAGGGTCTTTTCAAACCTTGGTCGCCAGAAGACGAGCGTGCCGTGGGAGGGGCAATGGACGCGACCAACGTGCGCGAGCTCAGCGGTCGCTTCGTCGACGAGCTTTCCGGCGGGCAGCGCCAACGTGTTTGGATGGCTGTCGCTCTTGCGCAGGAGACTCCGATCCTGCTCCTCGACGAGCCGACCACGTTTCTGGATGTGCGCTACCAGATCGAACTTCTTGAACTGTGCCGCGAGCTGAACAAGCGCGACCACCTCACCCTGGTGGCGGTGCTGCACGATCTCAACCAAGCGGCGCGCTACGCGGATAACATCATCGCGATGAAAGACGGGGAAGTCGTGGCCACCGGCGCGCCCGCCGACGTGATCACCGAGGAGTTGGTTCGTGACGTTTTCGGCGTCGAGGCCAGTATCATCCAAGATCCGGAATCCGGCAGCCCCCTCATGATCCCGCGGTGGGAAGGGCGCGTCGCAGAGAGGGCAGATTAGAGCTGGTAGACCATCACACCCCCGGGTACCGCGACATCGCTGAAGCCGAACGCTTCATAGCGGTGGCGGGCGCGGGGGTTGTCTTCTGCGACAAAGAGCGCCACTTGTGTAGCACCCTGCTCCCGGGCGAGGTCTACGACCTCACGGAGCAAGGCTTCGCCCAAGCGGTGGCCCGCATATCGGTTCTCAATGGCGATGGCGATTTCTGGAGTGCCGGGCGAGAGGTTCGCATAGCCCTGGTCAGGCGACGTCCAATACCGCAACCACACTCCGCCTGCGGGAATGCGGAATTGGTCGAAGGCGATGACCCCGCCGTCGCGTTGCGGGTCCCACTCGTCGACGTAGCGTTCCACGTCCGGTAACTGCTCCGGGCGCACCTCCTTGGATTCGTCACCGTAGATGTCCGCGAGGAAGTTCAGACGGCGCAAGTAGGTGCGGTCCGATTCTGTGGCGCGGTGGAAGGTGAACTCCATGGGTGCCACCGTACTCATGCACTTAAGTCACGCACGGTAACCTTTCCCGCATGCGCCCACAGCGCCAGAGCCGCCACAGCCGCCGCTGGTGCCGTCTGTCTGGCCGCCGCGCCGCCTGAGTGCCGCCGCCCAACCATTACGGTCACCCAAGGCGACGTGGTGCGCTTTGGCGGGGTCTCCGAGTGCACGCTGGGCTACGTGGACGCCTCGTAAGGGATTCTGGGCGGGCTACACCGCCGCCCACTGTGGCCGGCCTGGCAGCCGCGTGGAGGTGAAAACCGTTGGCGGATACCGCGAGGTGGGCACGTTCTTGCCGTCGCGGCAGTACGAGGTTGAGTGGCACGACGCCATTAAGTCCTTTGCGCTTAACTGGCTTGATCGTGGGGAAAGGCTGCTGGAGGCTTAGGAATGGGGCTCAAATTTTGAGCTCTATCGGTGGAGGTGGTCCCCCAGCAGGCGCGCCGCCTAGGCGAAACGTGGCCTAAGCGGTGAAGTCATCGACGTCGACGGCCATGACATTGTCGTGGCCGTCGACGTTTTTGAATCCGAAAGACTCGTAGCGGTGGCGTGCGCGGTCGTTGTTCGGGTCCACCCACAGCGCTACCTTCGACGCGCCTTGCTTTGCTGCCAACTCAACTGCAGCTGCAAGGAGTCGGACGGCGAGTCGGTGGCCGGCGTAGCGTCGCTCCACCGCAATTGCGATCTCCGGAATATCCTTCCCGAGGTTGGCCCAACCCAGTTCGGGCGTGGGCCAGTAGCGCAGCCAGACACCGCCCGCTGGCACACGGAACTGGTCGAATGCAAGGATGCCGCCTTCGGTTTCTGGGTCCCATTGGCCGACGTAATTGTCGGAGCCCGCACGTTCATCTGGTCCGATCTCGCCGTGCTCATCCCCGAACACGTCGGTGAGAAAGTTCAGGCGGCGCAGGTACGTGCGGTCGGATTCAGTTGCTTCACGTAGTTCGAACTCAGGTGTGTAATCCATGCCCACCACGTTAATCTTTTTCCATGCTCCGCCGCATATGCCTCTCGACGACCACCGCAACCGCCCTTGCCCTCACCCCAATCGCAAACGCCGCGGTTCCGGTGGTGGAGCAGGGAGCTCGTGTGGTCGTCGTCGATAAGGGCATGTGCACCATCGGGTTCAACGACCCCGACCAACGGATCAGTTACACCGCCGGGCACTGTGGCGAACACGGCAGCCGCGCTGCTGTGGGCCAGGCAAGCGGAACGTTCTACCCCTCCACTGCATTCGGTAGGTCTGCGACCGGCAACGACTGGGGGATCATCCGTTGGGACGACGGTGTCCAACTGGGTGCGAACACCATCACCACCGACGCCGTGGTGGACCTCGAGGACCTGCACCCCAACGACGAGGTCTGCCTGCTCAACGCAGGGGAGAAGCGGTGCGGCACCTTCGTTGACCGGCTGGGCAACAACGTCTACTTCGACAGCGAACTTGGCGTGAAAGGTGACTCCGGCGCACCCGTGTGGGCACCCGGCAGGGGACTGGTGGCGGTCTACTCAGGCGTGAGCACGGTGTCGAACGGGAAGGGCGAATCGTCCTCGCTCAACAGAGCTTCGAAACCAGTGAACGGGCCTGGCGTATCGGAGGCGCAGGAGATCGAGCTCATCAGCGCCACCAAGCCGATCAGCGCCCCAGTTGTCCACGGCACCGGCATCCCCGAGGCACCCGCGACCGATGTGGCTCCTACAGGTTCGAGCACTTCCCCAGAAGCCATCGCTGCGATTGTTGTGGCTGTCGCCGTTGTTGTGGGCCTGCTCATGCCGTTTTTTGGGCCTGTGTTGGAGCAGTTTGCCGTTTCCGTAGGTCTGCGCTGACAGATTGTGGCGGAATGTGTCAGGCGGCCTTTGGAGGTATATAAAACGCCTGGTCGTAGCGTCGCAAAGAAAAGCCCTGACAGATTCTGCAAAATCTGTCAGGGGAGAGGGCGCTCGAAGGAACCAGCTACTTCAGCTCCATAAGCACGGCGCCCTTGGACACCTGGCCGCCCTCCTCAGCAGCCAGGCCCGTGACGGTGCCGGCCTTGTGTGCCTTGACCGGGTTCTCCATCTTCATGGCCTCGAGGACCAGCAGGACGTCGCCTTCAGCAACCTCGTCGCCTTCGGAGACGTTGACCTTGATCACGGAACCCTGCATGGGGGAGGCGACGGCGTCACCGGAGACAGCAGCCTTGCCTGCGCGGCGCTTCTTCGGCTTGCGTTTGGCGGGGCCTGCGGCGACGAGTTCCTCGGGCAGGGCGACTTCGACGCGGCGGCCGTCGATTTCAACGGCAAAGGTGCGACGGGTCGGCAGGTCGGTGTCGGCGTCGTCACCAGATGCATCGGCGCTGGACGCGGGCAGTTCGCCGTCCCACTCTTCCTCGATCCAGCGGGTGTACACGTCGAAGCCCTCTTCGGTGCCGACGAATGCCGGGTTATCCAGGATGGCCTGGTGGAAGGGGATGACGGTGGGGAAGCCGGTGACCACGTATTCGCCGAGTGCGCGGCGGGCACGCTGGATGGCCTCTTGGCGGGTGGCGCCGTAGACGATCAGTTTCGCCAGCATGGAGTCGAACTGGCCGCCGATGACGGAGCCTGCGCGCACGCCGGAATCGACACGCACTCCGGGGCCGGTGGGCTCAGCGTAGGCGACGACGGTGCCTGGTGCCGGCATGAAGTTTGCTGCGGCGTCTTCACCGTTGATGCGGAACTCAATGGCGTGGCCACGCGGGGTCGGGTCTTCGGTCAGCAGCAGTTTTTCACCGCGGGCGATGCGGAACTGCTCGCGCACAAGGTCGACGCCTGTGGTGACCTCGGTGACGGGGTGTTCGACCTGTAGACGGGTGTTGACCTCCAAAAACGAGATCAGCCCGTCAGAGCCCACGAGGTACTCCACGGTGCCGGCGCCGTAGTAACCTGCTTCGCGGCAGATGGCCTTGGCAGAGGAATGGATGCGCTCGCGCTGCTCGTCGGTGAGGAAGGGCGCTGGGGCTTCTTCGACAAGTTTTTGGAAGCGACGCTGCAAGGAGCAATCGCGCGTACCGACGACCACAACGTTGCCGTGCTGATCAGCCAGCACCTGCGCCTCAACGTGGCGGGCCTTGTCCAGGTAGCGCTCCACGAAGCATTCGCCACGGCCGAAGGCTGCGGTGGCTTCGCGGGTGGCGGACTCAAACAGTTCCGGAATCTCTTCGCGGGTGTAGGCGACCTTCATGCCGCGACCGCCACCGCCGAAAGCTGCCTTGATGGCAACGGGCAGGCCGTGCTCGTCGGCAAACGCAACGACCTCGTCAGCGTTGGCCACGGGGTCCTTAGTGCCGGGCGCCATGGGGGCGTCGGCGGCTTCAGCGATGTGGCGGGCGGTGACCTTGTCACCGAGTGCCGCGATGGCCTCCGGCGACGGGCCGATCCAGGTCAGGCCAGCGTCGATGACCTTCTGCGCGAACTCGGCGTTCTCCGAGAGGAAGCCGTAGCCCGGGTGGATAGCGTCGGCGCCGGACTTCTGCGCGGCGTCGATGACCTTGTCCATGTCCAGGTAAGACTCGGCGGCGGTGGTGCCGCCGAGGGCGAAGGCTTCGTCGGCAAGAGCGACGAACGGCGCATCGACATCAGGGTCTGCATACACCGCGACCGACGCAACACCTTCGTCCTGGCACGCGCGGATGACGCGCACGGCAATCTCGCCGCGATTAGCGACGAGCACCTTGCTCAGGCTGCGGGGCAGATCAGTATTCGGTGCGGTGGTGGACACGAAGCAATCCCGTCCTTCAATCGGAAATACGAACCGTCAGAAAATCGGACAAATGTCGTTCTATGTTACAGCCCCACCACGGGAATCCCCTTTAGCCACGGGGACGCGGACCATGTTGCCCCACTCGGCCCAGGAACCGTCGTACAGCGCAACGTCCTCGAAACCGAGAATATTGTTCAGGACGTACCAGGTGTGCGACGCGCTTTCGCCCAACTGGCAGTACACCACTGTGCGCTTCTTCGGATCGAAATCCTTGTAGATCTCGCGGATGTCCTCCAACGGGCGGAAGCGCGCGTTCGGGTGCACGGAACGGCCCCACGGGACGCTAAACGCGCCCGGAATGTGGCCCTGGCGCAGCGTCGGTACTTGGGGTTGCACAGGGGCGGTGCCGTCGCCGCGGTAAGCGGGGGCTGGGCGGGCGTCGATAAGCTGCTCCGGCGGATTATCCAGCAGCTCGGAGGCGAAGGTGCGAACTGCGGTGTCCTTGCGCTCCACCACGGGGTAGTCAGACTCGGGGTAGGAGGGAACGACGAAGGACGTGTCGCGCTCCTCACCCATCCACGCGTCGCGTCCGCCATCGAGCAAGCGCACGTCGGGGTGGCCGAACAGCTCGAACACCCAGGCGGTGTAGGCAGCCCACCAGTTGGCGTGGTCGCCGTAGACCACCACCGTGTCGTCGCGGCTGATGCCGCGGGACCGCATGAGTTTGGCAAAGGCTTCGCCGTCGATGAAGTCGCGGTTGAGCTCGTCGTTAAGATCGCTCTTCCAGTCAATGCGCACCGCGCCCGGAATGTGGCCGATGTCGTAGAGGAACGCATCCTCATCACTTTCGACAACCTTCAGACCATCCACGCCGAGCCGCGCCGAAAGCCACGCGGCGGTGACAAACTTCTCAGGATGTGCGTAGTCCTTGAACTGGGGATTGTCGTCGAGTTCGATACCCACGTCAGCTGCCTTTCGTCTCTGCGGCCCCCGCCGGAATAGGCGAGTGAACAATCACCGACAAGGATACAGGTAGTACCAGCAAATCCCGGCCGGAATCGGCGAGAAACCTCGCCTCGCCACAACAGGTGTGAACTTGCACACTATCAATTCTGCCGCCCTGTGTGGGTCGCTTTAAGCCGATAGAGTCAGAGACGGAACACGACGGCTACGGCTGAGATGTTTCGCGAGTTTTTACCTACCCCGCCGATGCATGCGCTGACCGCATTCACACGCTGCGGGACAACATCATGAAAGGGATCACCGTGCACAAGGCGATTGTTGTCTTCGAGGTTGAGGGCGGCTCCGACAAGTACATTGACGGCCACCGCAAGGACACCATGCCCATTGTCAACGCCATCAAGGAAAAGGGCTGGCACGCAGAGGTTGTCTACTTCCGTCCGGAGTGGGCCGACGACCTGTTCACGTACGTCTCCGAGAACTTCGACGGCTACATCTCGCGTGTGAACCCGGGCAACATCCCGGGCGGCGAAAAGGGCTACTTTGACCTGCTTACCCGCCTGTCCGAGGCCGGCCTGGTCGGCATGTCCACCCCGCAGGAGATGATCTCCTACGGTGCGAAGGATGCCCTGGTGAAGCTGAACAAGACCGACCTTGTGCCGGAAGATACCGCCGCGTACTACGAGGTTGAGGACTTCCACAACACCTTCCCGACCTCCCTGTCCTACGGCGAGCGCGTGCTCAAGCAGAACCGCGGCTCCACCGGCTCCGGCATCTGGCGCGTGCGCCTTGCCGACGAAGCCCTGGCCGACTCCGTCGAACCGGGCACCGCCCTGCCGCTGGACACCAAGCTCAAGTGCACCGAGGCCGTGGACAACCACACTGAGGAGCGCGAGCTCGGCGAGTTCATGGACTTCTGTGACCAGTACATCGAAGGCGACAACGGCATGCTCGTGGACATGCGCTTCATGCCGCGCATCGTCGAGGGTGAGATCCGCATTCTGCTGGTCGGCCCGCACCCGGTGTTCGTTGTGCACAAGAAGCCGGCTGAGGGCGGCGACGCGTTCTCCGCAACCTTGTTCTCCGGCGCGAAGTACACCTACCAGAAGCCGGAGGAGTGGCAGGAGCTCGTCGACATGTTCGCCGAGGCCCGCCCGGTCATCGCCGAGAACCTCGGTGGCGACAACATTCCGCTGATCTGGACCGCGGACTTCATGCTTGCCGATGACGACGAGACCGGGGAGGACACCTACGTCCTCGGCGAGATCAACTGCTCCTGCGTCGGCTTCACCTCGGAGCTCGACATGGGCATCCAGGAGATGGTGGCCGAGGAGGCCATCAAGCGCGTCGAGGCGAAGCACGCGTAAGCGCTGACTTTTCGACGACACCAACGCCCCGGCCCGAAAATCCCGTGCCGGGGCTTCTTGTCTGTCGTGACCCGGTTTTCGCCGACCGGGAATGCGAATCGTCTAGTTGCATTTCGGAGCTGCTAGACGATCCGCATTTTATTGATATCTGTTTTCAATATCACCTGGGGAAATGCATCCGGGGACTCGTGATCGTCTAGTGCTGTCATGTCTCGTGACTTATTGGACAAGGAGTCCAGTCACTTTTTGGACACGATGTCCACAGACTTTTTAGACAGCGTGCGGGTGGAATGGGCGGATGGCTATTTCATCGCACAAGCGCAGAAAGATCGCGGATTTTGATCCGGTCCGCGACGGCAAGACCATCACGCAGTTTTGTAAAGAAGAACAGATCTCACGCCAGACGTTTCACAACGTGAAAAACCGCATCACCGAACGTGGACGGTCCGGCATTCTGCCGGATAGCACTGCTCCGAAAAACCCTGCCCGCAAATTCACAGACGCTGACTACCAGGCTGTCATTAACGCACGGTTCGATCTGCAAGAGCAGGGATTGGACTGCGGACCGTTGTCGATCTACTACCGCTTGTACGACACGGTTGGTCCAGAGCGCACTCCATCGCGCACAACGATTGCGACCTGGCTGCACAACGCTGGTTTGGTCGATGTCAACGCGCGTAAGCGTCCGCGCAGTTCGTATAAGCGTTTCGCCCGCGATTTTGTCTGCGAGTTGTGGCAGATCGACGCTTTGGTCTACCGCTTGTTCGATGTTGACCACACCCAGGTCACGATCTATCAGGTCATCGATGATGCCAGCAGATTCGACGTAGGCACGAAAGCGTTTATGCGTCCTGAAAACGGCGAAG
>NZ_KV827937.1:0-14776 GCF_001836265.1 Corynebacterium sp. HMSC036E10 | reverse complement strand
CGGATGTAAAAGATCCTGGGGAAGCTGCCACTTCGCCCAGGTTCAAAACCGTTCCTGTAATCACCACACCAGGTGCATCACACACGGATATAACCAGCATAGACGAGTTGGAGAAACTCGAATACGAATACATCGATGTGCCACTGGAGCTTCGCATCAACCGTCACGGTGTCGTTGCCGTTTGCGGCTACTCGCTCTATGTCGGTCTTCGCTTTGCAGACAGAGATATCTTTAGTCACGTCACCGTCGATAATGTCGCCGAGTTCTACACCGCTCACGACGGAGAATTCCTGTTTAGTTTTCCGTTGCCGATCAAGCTCAAACACCGCCCCACCGGTGGACAGATCAACATCAACCACGTCGAAGGTATGACGCACCGTCGTCCACCGAAGCTACGTCATGACCTATCCAAACCCAGACCAAAGCGAGCCAAACCCACCCGGAAAAACTACGGCTAGGACGTGTCCAGAAAGTGACCGGACTCCTTGTCCAATAAGTGACTGGACTCCATGTCCAAAATGTTCATGGACATAACACGTCTAGTTGTGCCGCGAGGGAGCTAGACGATCAGGGAGCAGGGCGGGCAACAGGGCGGCGCGGCGGAAGGGCGGCTCACCGGCGCCGGCAACAGGGCGGCGTGAAACTAGTCGAAGTCGAAGGTTTCGGGCTCGTACTTCGGCGTCGTGGAAGTAGGCACCAGGGCGGCGAGGGCGGACTCGCGGGACATGCCGCACACCATCAGCAGGTCCACGATCAGGGAGCGGGTCTGCGCGAGGATGGCGTAGGCGGACAGGACGGCATCCTTGGGCACGATATCCATGCCGGCGGCCTGGCCCGCAGCACGCAACTCGTTGACGCATTCCGGGATGACGGTGGCCTGGGCGACGCGGGAGTTCACGTCGTAGACCTCGGAAAGTTCGAGGCAGACGCGGGACAAGGTGTCCAAGAGCTCGATTTGTTGTTCGGTGATGGTGTCGCTGTCCTCGACAAGAACGTGAGCCCGGCGCGCGAGCACACGGGAGGTACGCACCGCGTTGTCCACCGGCGGGATCACGCGCGCCAGGGAGTTGATGTAGCGGCGAGTGCCCCACAAAAACGGAGAGACACGGCTGGCTTCTTCGCCGGACTTGATCGCGGCGGCTAAGTCATCGATACCCGTTTGGGTGCCACGGATCTGCTCGAGGGCCTCGTCGATGATGTTGGGGTTGCGTTCGCGGAGGCCGGTGGCCACGTCGTCGAGAACCGAAGAGACGATGCCCATCACTTTGGACACTTCCGCGCGGGCCTCCGACATCGGAGCCTGAGGCACCAGGGCGATGACTGCCATTGCGATCAGGCAGCCGATGATGGCGTCGATAGTGCGGTCCACGCCGGTGAACTCGCTACCAGGCGGCATGATTGTCGCGATCAGGATCGAACCGATCGCGGCCTGATTATTCACCAGAACTGACTTGCTCAAAAACGACGCGATCAACAACGACCCGGCGACAATCACCGCGATCTGCCAGCCGCCGGCGCCGAGCCGGTAGAAAATCAGGTCGCCCACCAGCACGCCGAGCACGCAGCCCATGGCCATCTCCACCGACTTCGACACACGGTCGCCGCCCGTCATGCCAATGATGATCACCGTGGCAATCGGGGCGAAAAACGGCCGGGCGTGACCCATCACGTCGTGCGCAATGTAGTACGCGAACCCGGCGGCCAAGGCGATCTGCAAAATTGGCAACAACCGCTTCCGCACACGCTTCACCCGCGACTGCAGCGACTTATCAACCAACTGCAGTCGGGCGCGCGTGCCCATCCTCTGCTTAGCCATGGTTAAACAGCTTAGGCCCGAAAGGGAAAACCTCCCTGGGCTGTGGGGCCCGGGGAGGTGGTGTCGTCGATAAGCAGTGGCTTACTTGGAAACCGACTTGCCCACCGAGTGGAGGTCCTGGCACGCCTCGATGACGCGCGCAGCCATAGCGTTCTCGGCCTTCTTCAGGTAGGAACGCGGGTCGTACATCTTCTTGTTGCCCACCTCGCCATCAATCTTGAGCACACCGTCGTAGTTCTCAAACATGTGCGACACAACCGGGCGGGTGAACGCGTACTGAGTATCCGTGTCCACGTTCATCTTGATCACGCCGTAACGTAGGGACTCCTCGATCTTCTCCTTCTCGGAGCCGGAGCCGCCGTGGAAGACGAAGTCGAACGGATTCGTGCCCTCAGCCAGGCCGAGCTTCTTCTCCGCAACCTTCTGGCCCATATCCAGGACCTCGGGGCGCAGCTTCACGTTGCCCGGCTTGTACACGCCGTGGACATTGCCGAAGGTGGCAGCCAGCAGGTAGCGGCCATTCTCGCCGGTACCCAGGGCATCAACGGTCTTGGCGAAGTCCTCCTCCGAGGTGTACAGGTTCGCGCCGGCCTTCGCCTCAACGCCGTCCTCTTCACCACCGACAACACCAATCTCCACCTCGAGAATGATGTTCGCAGCGCGAGCCTTAGCAAGGAGTTCCTGGGCGATCTCCAGGTTCTCGTCGATAGGAACCGCGGAACCATCCCACATGTGGGACTGGAACAACGGCAGCTCGCCGGCGTTCACGCGCTCCTGGGAGTAAGCGATGAGCGGACGCACATAGTCGTCGAGCACTTCCTTCTGGCAGTGGTCGGTGTGCAGTGCAATGTTGACGTCGTAATGCTTCGCCACCTCATGTGCAAACGCAGCCAACGCCTTCGCGCCCGTCACCTTGTTCTTCACAGCCTGACCAGACGCAAACTCCGCACCACCGATGGAGAACTGAATGATGCCGTCCGACTCCGCCTCCGCGAACCCCTTAATGGCCGCGTTGATCGTCTCCGAAGACGTGCAGTTAATCGCCGGAAACGCGTAGCCGCCCTTCTTGGCGGAATCCAGCATCTGGTTATAGACCTCGGGGGTTGCGATAGGCATGAAAATCCTCCTGGGATTGGGACCGTTTACGCACACCAGTATGCCCGTTTTACGCCATTGCTGCAGACACCTTCGCCGCTGCTTCAAGCAGCATCCAGCCGGAGAGTTGGACGGAGAGGTCGCGTTCGTCGATACGCACGAGCCCCACGGCCTCGCTAATCGACGCCGGCCCCAACCCATAGTTATGCGGCAGCCGCGCATCCTCGGTCCACTCCGCGGCGAAAACCGGCAGGCCGTCGACCTCCAGGCGGTGCGACCACAGCGACTCGGCGGACTGCATGACCAGGCGCGCCGCGATCTTCTTCGTGGCGATGTTCTCCTTCGAATCCTCCGGCAGACGCGTGGCCACGTCGGCGAGGTAGCGCGCGAGGATGCCCTTGAACAGGCCGCCGTCGCCCTCGCCGGACTCCTCCGGCGGGCTCAGCAGCACGCCCTGCGGAGTGGCCATCTCCAGGGCGATGGCCTGCACGATCGCGCGGATGTGGGTGATGTAGAACATGGAAGCATCGGCGCGCTCGGAGTTTTCGAACGAGTCGATGGGTTCGTCGTGGGCCAGGCCGACATCCTCGCGCAGCGCGAGCGCGATCTCCAGGCTCGCGCCGAGCACCGTGCCCTGATTGTAGGTGTAAATCTTATCGACGACCTCAGGCCCCGACATACGCATCCGAACACCGTCGCTGAGCAGACCGTCCTCGCGCACCAGGTTGTCAAAGATCCAGTCGACGATCTCGCGCGCCTTATCCAACCGGCCCGTGCGCGCGAACACCATCGCGGCGGTCGCGTTCGACGGAATGTTGTAGAACGTCTCCCCCGTACGCCACGGCAGCACGCCCACCACCGGGTCGATGCCCGAGAGCAGGTCAAACTCCAGATCCTCGAGCACCTTCGAGCGTTTCGACGACACCTTGCCGTTATTCTTCGGCAACTGCCCCACACGCGCCCAGGCAAGCGCAAGCCACGCCTTGTCGTCGTAGTAAATGTTGCGGGTCAAGCGGCCGCGGCTACGCCCCTGGATCGTGCGCATCGTCTGGAGGATCCGGCGCCGACGCGTCTTCGTCGGACGTCGCATCGCCGCATCCACCTGGCAATCCAGGTACTGCGCCTGCCACCAGTAGTGCCAGTGCCAAAACAGCTTGTCTTTCAGCCCCGGCGGCCAGGCGACGACGGCCATGTTGGTCTTCGGCAACATCCAGAGCTTCTGGGCGTGACGTTCAGTAATTGCCGATTCCGCCAAATCAGCACGATGCGCCCAGGTTTCAGGCACTGATGTCTCCTCTAAGTAGTGACGTTTCCACGTATGTTGCCAGTTATTTTGCCTGTTATATTGCCAGACCGCGCCGTTTTGCTACCACGCGTGAGACAGGTCTGCATGCTGGCGGATCCAGGCATGCATGGCGATCCCCGCCGCCACGCCCGCGTTAATCGAGCGCGTCGAGCCGAATTGGGCGATTGAGCAGGTCATCACCGCCGCCTCCTGGGCGGCCTCGGTCACGCCGGGGCCTTCCTGCCCGAAGAGGAGCACGCACTCGCGGGGCAGCTCGGCTGTTTCCAGGGGTACGCATCCGGGGGTGTTATCGATGGCCACGACAGCGATGCCCTCGCCGTTCGCCCACTCGATGAGATCCGCGACCGTTTCGTGGTGACGAATATGTTGGTAGCGGTCCGTCACCATCGCGCCGCGCCGGTTCCAACGCTTCCGGCCCACGATGTGGACCTCCTTGGCCAGAAACGCGTTCGCGGTGCGCACGACGGTGCCGATGTTCATGTCGTTTTCAAAGTTCTCAATCGCGACATGGAACGGGTGCCGGCGCGTATCCAGATCTGCGACGACCGCGTCCAGCGACCAGTAACGGTAGGCATCGACAACGTTTCGGGTGTCGCCGTGTTCGAGGTACTCCGGGTCGTAGCGCGGATCATCCGGCCACTCGCCCTCCCAGGGGCCCACACCGTGGCGGCCCTCCATCCACTCGGTCGGGCCCTTCCCGTTATCTAACTCAGGCAAGCCCGAGATCCTCCAGGCCCAGCAGGTAGCGGTACTCCAGGCCGGCGTCCGCAATCACCTTGTCCGCACCCGTCGCACGATCCACCACCGTGGCCACCGCAACCACCTCGGCGCCCTCCGCACGGCAGGCCTCCACGGCGGTCAGCGGGGAGTTGCCGGTCGTGGTGGTGTCCTCCACCACCAGCACGCGCTTGCCCTTGATGGACGGGCCCTCGATGCGGCGCTGCATACCGTGCTTCTTCGCTTCCTTGCGCACCACAAACGCGTCGATCGGGCGCCCCTCCGCATGCATCACGGCAGTAGCCACTGGGTCCGCGCCCAGGGTCAGGCCGCCAACAGCGTCGAAGTCCAGGTCAGCGGTGAGTTCACGCAGCAGTTTGCCGATCAGCGGGCTGGCCTCGTGGTGCAGCGTCGCGCGACGCAGATCCACGTAGTAATCAGCCTCCTTGCCCGACGACAGCGTTACCTTCCCGTGCACCACGGCAAGCTCTTTGACCAGTTCAGCAAGTTGTTCTTTCATCATTTCTCCTCAGAATCAAAAATCGACGACGGTCCCTGCACACGCTTTACCCGTGTCAGGTCGGTGCCGGTGCGCTCGTCGCCAGCAATCGCGGCAACATCGTCGCCACCAAGATCGCGCTCCTCGACCTCACCGCGCTCCCCACCCGTGACCCGCGTGGGCAGCTCCACCGGATCTTCCGGCCGCTCAGGGCCCGCTTGCTTTTCGACGACCCCCTGCACCTTCTCCTCCCCCACCCACAACGGAGCATCCTCGACCGGCGGGAGTGTGCGCGCAGCATCCGCCAGCAGCGCCACCGCGGCCAACGACGCATCCCAATCCTGCGCCGTTGACCCCGGCGCGAACTGGGCAATCACCCACGCCCCCTCGAACCACACCGCGTTGACTGCGGGCGGGAGGGTGGATAAGGCGGTGCGCACGCGGTCGTCGATAAGCCTGCGCGCAGGACCAACACTCGTGGCATGGACCGTGAACGCGCCCTCGCGGGTGGCCTCCACCAGGTCATCGTCGCGCTGTGTCGGCTCGAACCCGTCGCGGCGCATATCCACCACAACGTCCGCCTCGCAGCCCGTGGGCACTGCAAGCACCGTCGTCTCCCCCAAATCCGCCAAGTGCAGATCATGGCCGAACGCGGAGCCCGACACGACCTCGCGCGCCGTCGCCCCCGCAGACGCCGCACCACGGCGCCACTCCGCCGCCAGCAGATCGTCTACCTTGGCAAACGTAAATCCGTGCTGCCGCGCCCACGTACGCCGTGGGCTTCGTTCACGCGCATCAGCGACAAACAGCGCAACACCAGCGGCGAGCGCCACAAACGCGAGAACTAACAGCACAGCAATCATCAGCGACGATGTTACAGCGCCCGCCGACACGACACGCTAAACACGCGTAACCACGCGGTTCTCCTTATTCGCACTCCACTGCGACCAACCGCCCACATAGTGCGTCAACACCGGCAGGCCAGCGTGCTCCATCGCCGCCAACAACTTCGCCGAGTGGTTGCCCGAACCCGAATACGTAATCACGCTCTCCGGATCCGTGTTCTGGGTAATGCCGACCTCCGCCAGGCGGCCGCGGATGGTGTTGGTGTCCTTGATCAGGTGCGTGGTGTCGTCGAAAAGATCTGTCACTGGCAGATTCACCGCACCCGGAATGTGACCCGCGCGCAGGTCCAGGATCTCGCGGCGGCCTGCGAAACGGCGCGCGCTCCTCGCGTCCAGGATCATGCCCTCAAACTCGCGGACATCCTCCATCGACGCCGTCGGCATACTCCCCGGCTCCAGGCGCTCCGGCTCGCGCGGCACCACAATGCCACCCGGGCCCGCCACCGTGGGGAGCTTCTCGCGCTTCCACGCCGCAAACCCACCATCCACGATGTGCACATCAGTCACGCCCACCCAACGCAAAATCCACCACGTGCGCGCCGCGAACAGCCCGTTGCCACCGTCGTAGATGTACACCGGGCGATCCTCCTCGATCCCCCAATTCGCAACCGCCTTCTTCACCACACCAAACGCCGGCAACGGGTTACGCCCCGCCTTGCGCCCCGGCAGCCCCGCCAACTGCGACGACGGATCACAAAACAACGCCGTCGGCACATGCTCAGACTGAAACTTCGACCACGCCTTACCAGCCTCCGGCTCCCAGAGCGAAGCAATAACGGTCTGCTTCAGGCCAGCCTGAATACGTTCATTGAGATCCGCGGCAGAAACGAAAACGCTCATGCGCGCAAGTGTAACGAGGTTTCGGGGTCGGGGCGCGGTGTAAGGCGGTTGGTGCCGCTGCTAAGCCATGTAGCCCGGAGCAAGCTGAATCGCACCCTGCTCCGCCAAACCGCCAAGCCACTCCGCGATTCCCTCGCGCGGACAATCCGCACCAATGCTCGCCGCCAACATGCCACCAGGGCCCAACTCCACGCGACACCCAAACGCCAGCAGCGTCGCCGCAATCTCCTGCGGACTCTCATCCTCCGGCAACACACGCACCGTCGACGCGCCCCCACGCACCACCACACGATCCACATGGAACGCGCCCCCAACCAGCACGCACTCCACAATGTCCCCCAATGCGAGCGTCGTATCGACGAACGGCACACTCGCCACCACAAACAAATTCGACCCAATCTGCTGAGCCCGAAGCTGCTCACTCTCCACACCAGGAATGACAACACGGGTGAGAATCGTCGTAGTCGGCTGCATAAGGGGCAGTGTATCGCGGAGTGGACGGATTGTTGGAAGGGTTGGTGGTTTGTGGGCTTTCGGTGGCTGTGCGCCGTCGCCCCCTTCGACGAAGTCACAGTGCTAAACGAAACGAGGGCCTTGCAAGCAACAAATGCTTCAACAAGACCCTCACCGCCGAAGACAAGGTCTATCAAGACGGTCTGTCGGCTAGTGTACAGAAAAACACTAAATACGGAATCCAAACGGGGGTTGGAATGAAAAGAAAAATCGAATGGGTTTCCCAAAAACGGCTGCAACCGTATCTTGAACAAACCGCTAACAAAGAAGAATCCGCTTGGGCTCTGTACGAGTGGAACGCAGCCGTGTCAGCAGCACTGTCCGAAGTAATTCACCACGTGGAAGTACTCCTAAGGAACTCCATGATGCAAAAGCTGGAGACCATCCACCCTCTTGCTTTCCCATGGAACGTTCACACCGACAACACAGTAGGCAAAGTTGCAGCGCGGTTGACTAACAAAACTCACCAAACCGCACCAGATGAAAACGACATAATCTCGCAGTTAAATCTCGGTTTCTGGGTCCAGCTCATTCATTCAAAAGATTTTCAAGTGGCTGAGCTTTGGAACACTCACCTGAACTCCGTGTTTCCAGGCAAGAGCGATAGGAAAGTAGTTGGGCGTGCACTCGAGGACCTTCGAGAGCTGCGCAATAGAGTCTCCCACCAGGACTCACTGCTCCACGTCGACCCCATCGTTGAACTCCGAAAGATCCTCAGACTCGCAAAATGGATTGATCCAGACGCGGCAACTTGGATCGAATCAATCTCAAAGGTTGATGAGGTCTTGCAAGACCGCCCTGGAAACGTTTACGAACCTGACACCGTTCTCTTCGCTTCTACGAGAAACACCACAGTTCAGCGTAGTGCGAATAAATCATTCCGATACCCACTGTTCGACACTTATCACCATCAATCGGCAATAATTCTTGAGGACTCAGTTCGAGTGAGCCGAGAGGTCAAACACCTAGGTTTCTACCTGCCGAAAGACGATCCTAAGAACAACCCTCAACCATCATCTTTTCTTCCTGATACCCCTGAAGCACACATCGCAAAAGTATTTCCCCTTATTCAAGAACGATTCGTCCCCCAAGACTGGTCTCACAACGAAGTCAAGCGGCTAAAGAATGGGGACCAGCGCGATCAAAGGATTGCAGCAGTCATGGGGTTCGGCCTAAGCAAGGGGTACCGCGCCGACCGGAGCTACATCATCTACCTGTTATCGGGACCTACAGACCCAGATACTGCTAGAACCTCAGCAGTGATCATCCACGATCAATCCGGTAAGGGTTCTGCTTTTGTGAAACTCAACCGGTATCTGAGACTCGACTCCCTCAAAGGAGCGCACCAAACCTCAGATCTCATTTAACTCACACAACGTGGAATCTTCGTTCCTCGCTCACTGCCTAACCGGCCTCCCTCACGTTTCTCCTGCAACGACGGTGAAGCCGAAGAACACCGAGAATAGGAAGCTAATCTTTACTCGACGATGTGTCTAGAACAGAGCGGGCATGTCAAGGTGCGGACCCGAACACGACAAAGCCCGGAGCCAGCCGGAAAAACCGTACTGACTGCGGGCTTTGGGCTGCAGGCTGCAGGCTAAACCACAGACGCCAAACGCCTAGTACTTGATGGACATACGGCCAGCGATCTTGCCGTTGCGCATGTCCTCAAACACCTTGTTCACGTCGTCGAGCTCGCACGCCGTGACATGCGGCTTCACCTCGCCGCGGGCGTAGAAGTCGAGCGCCTCCGCCATGTCCTGACGGGTGCCGACCAGCGAGCCGCGGATGGTGATGCCGCGCAGCACGATGTCGAAGATCGGTGCCGGGAACTCCCCCGGAGGCAGGCCGTTGAAGACGATCGTGCCGTTGGAGCGGCACATCGCGATGGCCTGGCCGAATGCAGCCGGGTGCACCGCCGTGACCAGCACGCCGTGCGCGCCGCCGTCGGTGAACTCCTGCACGGCCTCACCCGGGTCGGTGTTAGCAGCGTTAACGGTGAACTCGGCGCCGAGTTCCTTGGCAAGTTCGAGCTTGTCGTCGGCAATGTCCACCGCGATCACGCGCATGCCCATGGCCACGCCGTACTGCACTGCGAGGTGGCCGAGGCCGCCGATGCCGGAGATGACCATGAACTGGCCTGGCTTCGTCTGCGCTTCCTTCAATCCCTTGTACACGGTGACGCCAGCGCAGAGGATCGGTGCGACCTCGACCGGGTCGGCGCCCTCCGGGATGCGTGGGGCGTATCGCGTATCGACGAGCATGTACTCACCGAAGGAACCATCCACCGTGTAGCCGCCGTACTCTGCCTGCTTACAGTACGTCTCACGGCCGGTACGACAGAACTCGCACTCACCACATGCGGACCAGAGCCAAGCGTTGCCGACCATGTCGCCAACCTTGACCGAATGCTCACCCGGACCCAACTCGATGACCTCACCGACGCCCTCGTGACCAGGCACGAACGGCGGAGCCGGCTTCACCGGCCAGTCACCTTCCACTGCGTGGAGGTCGGTGTGGCAGATGCCGCTGGCGGAGAGCTTCACCAGTGCCTGGAACGGGCCCGGCTTGGGAAGGTCGATTTCCTTGACATTGACGGTTGGGCCGAACTGTTCGGCAACTGCTGCGCGCATAGAAGTTGGGGTGGACATGTGGTGCTCCTTTCCTAAAGGGGACGGTCGCCATGAATGATACGGATCACACCGGGGTACGTCGAGTGAATTGAAACACGTTTTCATTAAGCGACAAATGTCCGGGAAAAGGAGCGTACAGAAGAAAAGGCCGGGCGGATTTTCTCCACCCGACCTGGGCTTACAGCGACAGCACCGAACTAGGCGGCGGTGACGCCAGCAGTAACGTCGAGGAACTCGCCGCCGTCGGCAACATCAACGTGGACGGTGTCGCCGTCGCGGATGTCACCGGCCAACAACTTCTTCGCCAGACGGTCACCGATGGCCTGCTGGATCAGGCGACGCAGCGGACGAGCACCGTAGGCCGGGTCGTAGCCGCGATCTGCGAGCCAGGACTTCGCCGAATCCGACACCTCCAGCACCAGGCGACGGGCGGCGAGACGCTCGGCCAGGCCCTCCAGCTGAATGTCGACGATGCCGACCAACTGGTCCTTGCTCAACGGGTCGAACACCACAACATCGTCGAGACGGTTGATGAACTCCGGCTTGAAGTGGCGCTTCACAGCCTCCATGATCTGGTCGCGGTCACCACCAGCGCCCAGGTTGGAGGTCAGAATCACCACCGTGTTGCGGAAGTCGACGGTGCGACCCTGACCGTCGGTGAGGCGCCCCTCATCCAGCACTTGGAGAAGTACATCGAAGACGTCAGGGTGGGCCTTCTCTACCTCGTCGAAAAGCACGAGCGAGTACGGGCGACGACGAACAGCCTCAGTGAGCTGGCCGCCAGCGTCGTAGCCGACGTATCCCGGAGGGGCACCGACCAGGCGCGCAACCGAGTGCTTCTCACCGTATTCGGACATGTCG
This sequence comes from Corynebacterium sp. HMSC036E10, assembly GCF_001836265.1. NCBI lineage: Bacteria > Bacillati > Actinomycetota > Actinomycetes > Mycobacteriales > Corynebacteriaceae > Corynebacterium > Corynebacterium sp. HMSC036E10. The sequence continues at coordinate 3,591 of NZ_KV827937.1, read as the reverse complement.
ATGCGGATCATTGCGGTTTCGTCGTCGAAAAGGAACTCCGAAAGCGACTTGGCCAACTCCGTCTTACCCACACCCGTCGGGCCGAGGAAGAGGAACGAGCCGATCGGACGGTTCGGATCCGCCACGCCCGCACGGGAGCGACGCACCGCGTCCGACACCGCGACGACGGCTTCTTTCTGGCCGACGACACGCTCACCCAGCACAGATTCCATGTTGAGCAGCTTCTCGGTCTCGCCCTGCATCATCTTGCCAGCTGGAATGCCCGTCCAGGAAGAGACGACATCGGCGATGATGTCCGGCGTGACTTCCTCCTCCAGCATCGTCTTGTTGCTGGCCTCGGACTCCGCCTTGGCCACCTCCGCTTCCAGTTCAGGGATGCGCCCGTAGCGCAGCTCGGAGACCTTGGCGTAGTCGCCGTCACGCTCCGCAATCTCGGACTCGTTGCGCAGGCGCTCGAGCTCCTCCTTCGCAGACTGGACCTTGTTCACCTCAGCCTTCTCGTTCTCCCAACGAGCCTTCATCTCACCGAGACGTTCACGCTGGTCAGCGAGTTCCTCGCGCAAGTGCTCGAGGCGCTGCTTCGACGCCGCGTCGGACTCCTTCTGCAGCGCGATCTCCTCGATTTCTAGACGACGAACAATACGCTCCAGCTCATCAATCTCCTGCGGGGAAGAATCGATTTGCATACGGAGGCGGGAGCCGGCTTCGTCGACAAGATCGATCGCCTTATCCGGCAGGAACCGGTTCGTGATGTAGCGGTTGGAAAGCTCCGCCGCCGACACCAGCGCCGAGTCCTGGATGCGCACACCGTGGTGCACCTCGTAGCGCTCCTTCAGGCCACGCAGGATGCCGATCGTGTCCTCGACCGTCGGCTCCCCAACGTAAACCTGCTGGAAGCGACGCTCCAGGGCGGCATCCTTCTCGATGTACTGACGGTACTCATCCAGCGTCGTCGCACCGACCAGACGCAGCTCACCGCGAGCCAGCAACGGCTTAATCATGTTGCCGGCATCCATCGCGGAATCACCGGTGGCGCCGGCGCCGACAATGGTGTGCAGCTCGTCGATAAACGTAATGATCTGGCCGTTCGACTCCTTAATCTCATCGAGCACAGCCTTCAGACGCTCCTCGAACTCACCGCGGTACTTCGCGCCCGCAACCATCGAGCCAAGATCCAACGAAATCAGGGTCTTGCCCTTCAGGCTCTCCGGGACGTCGCCCGCCACAATGCGGCGCGCAAGCCCCTCAACGATCGCAGTCTTACCGACGCCCGGCTCACCGATCAGCACCGGATTGTTCTTCGTACGACGGGAAAGCACCTGAACCACACGGCGAATCTCCGAATCGCGGCCGATCACCGGGTCAATCTTGCCCTCACGCGCACGAGCAGTCAGGTCCGTCGAGTACTTCTGCAGCGCCTGGAACTGATCCTCCGGATTCTCCGAGGTGACCTTCTTGCCGCCGCGAACCGACGGGAACGCCTCCTTGAGCGCCTCAAACGTTGCGCCACGCTTCTGCAGCAACTCGGCCGCATCGTCCTTACCCTTCGCAATCGCGGCGAGGAGAACATCGGCGGAAACGTACTCGTCGCCAAGTTCACCTGCAAGATCCTGCGCAACACTCAGCGCCGTCTGCAGATCCCTATTAATCCCCGGGTTGGCCATGCCCTGGCCCTCCGCGCTCGGGTAACCGCTAATCAGCTCGCCAGCCTCGCGCGCCACCGTCTCCGGATCCACACCCGTGGCCTTGAGCACCGGGGCAGCAATGCCGCCGTCCTGCTTCAGTAACGCCTCAAGCACATGAGCCGGGCGCATATCCGGGTTCCCCGCAGCCGACGCACGCATCTGCGCTTGCTGCAAAGCCTCCTGCGTCTTCTGTGTGTACTTCGATGCCATATCGCATCATCCTTTCGTGCCTAAATTTTGTTTCGCACTATGTGTAACGCACGAGAAGTTGAGTCTGTTCCTGTCAACACGAAAAAAGTTGCGCGGGAGTGGCTCAAGGTGGGGTTGGTGGGGTGTTTTCGCTGGTCGTCTAGTTGCGTGGCAGTGCGTGCTAGACGATCAGCTTTCGTCGAAAATGTTTCCCCAGGTGATGATGGAAACGATGGTCGATAAAAGAAAGATCGTCTAGTCGCGCAAAAGAGCAGCTAGACGATCAGGGGGAGGCCAGCTCCTTTAAAAGACCAAAGGGCTTTGAAGACACGTTTTTCAACGTTTTTACCTCATGCTTTTTGCCCAACACTGCTCCCCGATAGGCAAATAAGTGTTGTGCAAGACAACATGTGCAATTAGCATTATGCCTACAGCGCCAACCCGAGAAGGATAAAGCTGGGTTCCCGAATGGGAGTAGGGCTTCGGCCTGAGAATTCCTTTGCTCCGAGGGTTGGCGTTTTTATTTTCCTACTTTTCTCTTAAGCGCGTCGAGGCACCCTTCTGGGTCCTTCTGCAGATAACCAACTACAAACTCGACGGCCTGCTGGGAATATGTCCACATTGTCGCATTCTCTCCAGCCGTACTGCGGTCGTAGGCGTACCGTTCGTCGTCCCGGAGTTGAAAAACTTTGATGAAAAGATCGAAGTCATACTTGTTAAATCTGCGTTTTTCTCCACGGTGATAGATGGTTGTCTTCGACTTTGCGAGGCGCTTGAGCACCTCGTTAACCGCTAATTTTTTGGTGTACGGGTAGTAACTAGCTGCATCGCGGACATCCTTGACAATGGCAATGCCCGCATCAGCATCGCTATCGATGTAGACATTGAGATCAGCATCCTTTGACTTCTTAACGATGCGGAGGTTCGTCTCATAAATCGCAGCAGCGGCTCCCCCTTCACCTGTACCAGCCGCGTCTGCTGCAAACTGCCTCATTTTTAGGAGCTTCTCCGCGACGTGTGGTTCATATTTTGCCCGGATAACGTCGGGGTCAATAGCACCACGACGCACAGCAAGCGTGAGGTGATTTTCCGGAATTAATTCACTTACAGACTCCCCATGCAGCTCGAGCAGTTTGTCTGCATAGTTCATCACTGACTTCTGCAGGAATGGACCGATAAAGATCTCATACTCGTCAGTAATGAAATGCGTATTGATGTTACGGAAGCGGATGATCTCAGCCATGTTCACCCGTAATGGATCTTTGTCGTTCGTAAAAATTTTCTTCAGGCAATCCGCAAGCGCGATTGTCTTCCCCGGCTCATCGGGGTAGTAGATAGCCTCGACTCCTCGTTCTTTGACTAAGTACGCCTTGAGCATGAGCTCCCAAGCATTACAAAGAAATATCGAGCAGGACTCAGCGTGATATTTCAGAGTCGGACGGTTGTAAAGCTCCAACGCAAGAATGAAGGCTTCTTTACTCTTCTCCAAAAGGCGCTGGACGATCTCTTCATACCCCATTTCCATAACGACTCAGTCTAACGATCAACGCGACGCCCTTAGTGCTGGTCGTCTAGTTGCGCGGCAGTGCGTGCTAGACGATCAGCTTTCGTCGAAAATGTTTCCCCAGGTGATGATGGAAACGATGGTCGATAAAAGAAAGATCGTCTAGTTGCACAAAAACGCAGCTAGACGTGTTATGTCCATGAACATTTTGGA
>NZ_KV827936.1:0-335 GCF_001836265.1 Corynebacterium sp. HMSC036E10 | reverse complement strand
TGGGTGTGACGTGCGGATTGTTCAGCAATCCGCATCACCTGCTTACCCCCGCAAATTACCCCCGCTTTAGGAGCACACACGCAACAATAGCCTTCGAGACACGAAAAACAGGGCGCTTTAGCCCTGTTCTGCTAGTACGTTTCGCGCCCAACTAGCCGATGAGCCCACTAATAAACACCATGCCCAACACGACCTGGACAAACACCACCGGCATCTTTCGATCTGCTAGCACAATCCCGAACACCACTAGCAGACCAGGAGAACACCACCCCAACGCTCATCGTCTAGCTCCCTGAAACACCAGCTAGACGTGTTATGTCCATGAACATTTTGGA
>NZ_KV827935.1:0-684 GCF_001836265.1 Corynebacterium sp. HMSC036E10 | reverse complement strand
ACGCCGACCGGACACACATTTTGCTACTTAACCCGGAAATTTTAAGCCCCGGGCGCTTGCTTGAGCAGAGGCGACACCGGGGCGTACGAGAAAGAGATTACACTTAAAGGGCGCTACGTCCAAGCATAGGTGCTGGATTTGTGCGCACATTCATAAAAGGTCAAGGGGGTTGACACTTTGGGGTCCTTAGATGGGGTTGAAGGTCCTGGTTCCGAGTTTTTCTTCTCAAAGCTCGTCAGTGACTCGCGCTTTGCGCCGTATCTGCAGGAAGCAAACAACGATGTGCAGAAAGCCAGAGAGCTTTATCTTTGGGCTGGGGAGGTTGCCTCTGCAGGTCTGGAGTTACTTGCCCATTTTGAAGTTGGGCTGAGAAACGTCATCGATAAAGCTCTCAGGGAGCATTTCGAACACGATGCTGGCTCAGTGCCGTGGATATTCTCTCGAAATCCTTTAATTGGAGAAGGAGTCCGGGAAAGGGTTGAAGACACAAGGGAGGGATTAAGTCCCCACCACCGAGATTCGCGGGAGCAGATAACCGCGAACTTGCATTTCGGATTTTGGACTCGAATGCTCGGAAAAGGCAACGACGAGCTCTGGCGCCTCTGTTTGCAACGCGCGTTCCCTTATGCCCGAAGTCGTAGCGAAGTTGGTGCTGAGTGCGCGTAGTTGGTAGGGGTATTCCGA
>NZ_KV827934.1:0-1325 GCF_001836265.1 Corynebacterium sp. HMSC036E10 | reverse complement strand
AGCTAGACGTGTTATGTCCATGAACATTTTGGACATGGAGTCCAGCCACTTATTGGACACGGAGTCCAGGAGCTTTTTGGACTTTGGCTAGTGTTTCGGTTTGCGTCTTTTTGGCCGGGGTTTGGATAGGTTGGGGCGCAGCTGGGGTGGTTGGCGGTGTTTCATGCCTTCGACGTGGTTGATGTTGATTACTCCGCCGGCTGGGCGGTGTTTGAGCTTGATCGGTAGCGGCACACTGAAGAGGAATTCTCCGTCGTGTGCGGTGAAGAATTCAGCGACGTTATCGGCAGTAACGTGGCTGAGCAGTTTGCGGCTTTTGAATCTCAATCCGACATACAGCGGGTATCCGAGGATGTGAACTGCCCCGTGGCGGCTGATGGTCAGTTCCAAGGGGATATCAAAGCGCTGCTTTTTGACTGCTTCATACGGGTCTATGCTGGTCGTATCCGTATGCGATGCACCTGGCGTGGTGATTGCACGATCGGTGTTGACCCTGGGTGAAGTGGCAGCTTCCCCGGGGTCGTTTGTGTATGCAGGCTTCGGCTTTGCATGGGGGTTGTTGGCGAGGTTGTAGTCGACAACGCGCTGCCAGACCGCTTCAGGATCAAGCGGAGTTGTAGGTGATTCAGCCTGCGGGAACGTTTCCCAGGCTTGTTCGGGAGTGATGTGCATCTTGCCGACGAGCAGGCTTTGATGTCGCCGATGTTTGTTGTAGACCTCGCGGTAGGCCGCAAGCGCTTTTTGCAGTTCGTCGAATGTTTCCGGTGTGCGTGCATCGAGAAACTGCACCAACGTGCGGTGGGAGCGTTCGTCTTTGCCTTGCGTAGTTGGGGCGAAGCCAGCAATTGCCAGCACACCTTGCTTCGCCAACCAAACTTCTGTGGCTGATAGACGACCGCGATGGTAGGTGGCAAACGCTTCACTGTTGTCCGACAAGATTTCCTGCGGTTTGCGGTATCGGTCGAATGCTTCTTTCAAGGTGATGCGAGCATCCTCGCCGTTTTCAGGCCGGGGAAACGCTTTCGTGCCAACATCGAATCTGCTGGCGTCATCAATAACTTGATAGATCGTGACCTGGGTATGTTCGACGTCGAATAGCCGGTAGACCACAGCATCGATCTGCCACAGTTCACACACAAAGTCGCGGGCAAACCGCTTATACGAACTGCGTGGGCGCTTGCGGGCATTCGCGTCAACTACTCCAGCGTCGTGCAGCCAATCCGCGATGGTCGACCGAGATGGAGTGCGCTCCGGGCCGATTGTGTCGAACAGGTGGTAAAAGATCGACAACGGGCCGTAGTCTAGCCCCTGCTCTTGCAACGTGA
>NZ_KV827933.1:0-396 GCF_001836265.1 Corynebacterium sp. HMSC036E10 | reverse complement strand
CCCTCGAGCCGGCGTGCCAGCAGGTCTTAGAAAAGAAGCTGGCTCCAACTATGGCTGTGATCAAGCGCATCCAGACTGACATTGCGCACGCTCAGCAGCACCCTGCTGCACCAGGGCGAAAGACACAGCCCGCGACGAAGAACCAACAACGCCCAAGCGCCCCGCTTACCAGCGACGCAGCTGACGCCGTCTTCATCCGGCCTGCTGACCACTACGAAAACTAGAAGGAGCGTGAACCATGAGCAACATCAATGACGAAACAGTACGGGCAAAAATGCGAAAGCTTCGCGTATCGACCTTCGCTGATGTCTTCTACGAGATTGTCAACGACGAGGCCTACGCGGATGCGCTACCAGAGGACATCTTCCTCGCAGCAGTCGAAGAGGCCTACACACA
>NZ_KV827932.1:0-62289 GCF_001836265.1 Corynebacterium sp. HMSC036E10 | reverse complement strand
GTCCAAAATGTTCATGGACATAACACGTCTAGCTCGCCGCGAGGCCAACCAGACGATCACACACATAGTGACCATCATGTTCAACATGACCTGGGGAAATGTGAAGCCCACTCCCTGATCGTCTAGCTGCACCTGAGGGGGAGCTAGACGACTGCGCAAAACCCCAGAAAACCCCAGAAAACCCACCACAGAACAACAAAAACCGGGCCCCGCACAGTCGCGGAGCCCGGGATTAAAACAAGAAACGACTTACTTGTCGCCCTTGTATGCGTCGATGGAGGCCTGGAGGATCTTCTCGGCTTCTGCCTTGTTGCCCCAGCCGGAGCCGGTGACTTCCTTGTTCGGTTCGAGGTCCTTGTAGTGGACGAAGAAGTGCTCGATTTCGTCCTTGACAAAGTCGGAGACGTCGTCGATGTCCTGGTAGTGGTCGTAGCGGACGTCGTCGATGACGCAGAGGAGTTTGTCGTCGCCGCCGGCTTCGTCGGTCATCTTGAATACGCCAAGCGGACGGGCCTTGACGGTGACGCCCGGGAAGACGGGTTCGGGGAGGATGACGAGGGCGTCGAGTGGGTCGCCGTCGTCGGCAAGAGTGTTGTCGATGTAGCCGTAGTCGGCCGGGTATGCCATCGGGGTGAACAGGTAGCGGTCGAGGTAGACGCGGCCGGTTTCGTGGTCGAACTCGTACTTGTTGCGCGAGCCCTTGGGGATTTCGATGATGACCTCAATAGACATGGGATCTCCTTCGTTCGGTGATTGTCCGCAAATCATCATACGTGGGCTACGCTTTTTGCCGATGAAGGTATGGACTTGGGTTGCGGGCACGTTGGCGTTGGCTGCGGTTGGTGGTGTTGCTGGGTTTGGTGTGGCTGCGCATGAGCAGTTGTCGCGGATTGAGCATGCGCCGGCGTTTCGGCTTGAGCAGGCGGCGTTTCCGCTTGTGCCTGCAGAGCCTTCGCTTATCGACGACACCTTGCTGACCCAAACCCTCACCAATCTTGCTGAGAATCCTGGTTTGGGGCAGTTCCATGGTCGTGTGTCCGCGGCGGGCGGCGACGTGGTGTTTGATCGGGCGTCGGGGGATGCGTTGCGCCCGGCGTCGGTGACCAAGGTGCTGACGGCTGCGGCGGCGCTGATCGAGTTGGGACAGAGCGACACGATTACAACGCAGGTGGTGCGCGCTGCGGATTCGGGTGCGGTGACGATCAAGGCGGCTGGCGACGTGTGGTTGGACGCCGAGGCACTCGACGAGCTGGCGGGCCAGATCGGTGAGGCGTCCGAAGTGTATGTGGATACGTCCGCCTGGGCTGGCATGCCGGAGATGATGCCGGGCTGGGACCCGCTGGATATTGACGGCGGTTACGTCGCACCACTGCAGCCCGCGATGCTGTCCGGTGGGCGCTTGGACGGGGAGACGTCTGGCGACGTGCCGCGTTCGCACACGCCGGCCCTCGACGTAGCGCAGGCGCTGGCGAATCGCCTCGGCGCGGGCGTGGTGGATGTGCGCGAGGCCCCCACCGACGCCGAGGTCGTCGCTGAGGTGGAATCGCCGACGCTGGTGGAGCGCCTCGAGATGATGATGAAGGAATCCGACAACGTCTACGCCGAGGCGATCGGGCGTGAGGTCGCGCTCGCGCGCGGGGTGAAGGACGCGCCGTCGGCGACGCTGTCGTTGCTGCAGGAGCACGGCATTGATACGTCGGGTGTGGCGCTCTCGGACAACTCGGGCCTGTCTACCGACAACCGTATCCCGCCGGTGGTGCTGGATAGTGTGCTCGTGGAAGCTACGACCAAACCCGAACTCCGCCCGCTTCTGGCAACACTGCCGGTTGCAGCAGGCGAGGGCACGCTGGCGGACCGCTACGGCGACCTCCCGGGGCGTGGCTGGGTCCGCGCGAAAACCGGCACGCTCGACGGCACCGCCTCGCTGGCCGGAACGGTGACCAGCGTGAACGGCAACATTTATACGTTTGCGCTGATCTGCAACGACGCCGACGTGCTCGCGGCGCGCCGGGCCATGGACGAGTTCACCTCGGCGCTGCGCGAGTTCTAATGCAACCGTTTTGGCCGCGCCGCTCCCCGCACTTCCTCGCGTGCAGGCAAGCCGTGCGCCCCTTCGACGGGCCTGCGGTGATCGGGCTGTCGGGCGGGCCGGACTCGTTGGCGCTGGTTGCGGCAGCAGCAGCAGAGCAAAAGGACGTCTCGGTGATGGTCGTGGACCATGGTTTGCAGCCCGGATCGGCCGACGTCGCCGAGCGCGCCGCGGCCGTAGCGCGCGAGTTCGGGTTTGCCTCTACGGTCGCCAACGTGACTGTAGGTCCCGGCAACGTTGAGGCCGCCGCGCGCGAGGCCCGCTACGCCGCGCTGCTCGAGCAGGGCCGCGACGTGTGGGTCGCGCATACCGCCGATGACCAGGCAGAAACTCTGCTGCTTGGCGCACTGCGGGGCAACCCGTCGGGCATGGCGCAGCGCAACGGACACATCGTCAGACCGTTTCTGAACATCCGCCGCGCAGACACCGTCTGGGCGTGCGCGGAACTCGGGCTCGAAGTTTGGAACGATCCGATGAATGACGACCCGGCGTATCGTCGCGTAGCAATGCGCCAGAGCATCATCCCGGCGCTGAGCGACCTGCTGGGCGGCGATGCCGTGCCGGCGCTTGCAGCCACCGCGAATCGGATCGCAGCCGACCAGGCGCTCATCGAGCAACTCGCGGACCTCACGCCGACCACGTCGTGTGTGGAGTTGGAGGGGGATGCGGGGCCGGTGAGGTGTCGTCGATTAGCAAGATGGCTCCTGGATGAAGGAGTGCGGGTCCAAGGCGACCAACTTGCGGCGATCGAAGCGCTGGTGACCAACTGGCACGGGCAGGGGCCGATCGCGGTCGGAGGCGGGCGTGCGGTGGCGCGAGTCGACGGGAAACTGGTCCTTGTGCAGTAGCGTCGCTTTGTATATATTCTCTGTATATACACACTCTTGGGAGGTTTCGCATGGAAAAGGTGACATCGCGAGTATTTAAATCAGGAAACAGTCAGGCGGTGCGCATTCCTGCTGGCTATCGTTTGGATGCTGACGAGGTAACCATTGAGCAGGTGCCTGGAGGTTTGCTGCTGAAGCCTGTTGAGGCATCAATGAGTGAGGTTGTTCGACGCCTTCGAGAGTTTCAGGCTGCTGAGGGGATCGAAGACGGCATTCTGGAGGACCCCGATGAGTGGCTTGACGATGACCTTTTGAGTGACGACGAGTTGGGTTTTCGCTGATGTATCTCTTGGATACCAATGCCTGGATTGACCTCGAGCGCGGAAAGCAAGAAGAGGTTAACCAGCGATTTCTTACAGTTTTGCCGAGTTCAGTTCGTGTTTCTACTGTTGTGCTGGGTGAGTTGTATCTGGGTGCCGCTCGATCGCGTGACGCTGAGCTTGCTTGTCGGGTAGTTGAAAACTTGGTGGGTGGATTTGATCAATGCGGAGTCAGTGAATGTGTCGCGCATCGTTATGCGGATCTAACAGCTGATCTTGCGGAGCGCGGACAACTTATTGGGGTCAACGACCGTTGGATCGCCGCGCAGGCTTTAGCGAATGACCTTGTGTTAGTGACGGCAAACACTGGCGAGTTCTCTCGAGTTAAAGGTTTACGTCTTGAGAACTGGCGCCTGACCTAGCCCAAATGTCCCAGGTGGTTGTGCCTTGTAGGAATCTAGTGGCAAGATGAGGAAGTTACGCGCAGGTGAACTGCGTGACGTCCGCGAGGCACAGCGAAAGGGAAAGGCCAGCCCATGACTGAGTTGCACGACACGAAGGATTTCAACGTTCCGCCGAACCGTTACGGCGACGACGTGGAGGCAATCCTGATCAGTGAGGAGGTGCTGCAGGAGCGTATCCAGGAGTTGGCGGATATGGTTTCGGAGAAGTACCGCGACTCTGAAGAGGACCTCATTTTGGTGTGTGTGCTGAAGGGGGCGGTGTTCTTCCTGACGGACTTTGCACGCAAGCTGTCTATCCCGGCTGAGATGGAGTTCATGGCGGTGTCCTCCTACGGCAACTCGACGACGAGTTCCGGCGTGGTCCGCATTCTGAAGGACCTGGATAAGGAGATCGCTGGCCGTGATGTGCTGGTGGTTGAGGACATCATCGATTCGGGTCTGACCTTGTCGTGGTTGCTGCGTAATTTGAAGAACAGGAACCCGAAGAGCCTTGAGGTCGTTACTCTATTGCGCAAACCGGATGTGCAGACGGCGCAGATCGACTTGCTTGATATCGGGTTTGATATCCCGAATGAGTTTGTGATCGGCTACGGCCTGGATTACGCGGAGCGCTACCGTGATTTGCCGTACGTGGGCACGTTGCATCCGCGCGTGTACTCGGACGCTGAGTAAAGCCGACTAGAACAAAGGTTTATGAGCAAAAATAAAAACGTCATGCGGTGGGGCATTATGGGCGCCATCGCGCTTATTGTGCTCTATTTGCTGACGCTGATCGGGGACGATACGCGCGCTTACCAGGACGTGGATACGTCGGTGGCGATGCAGCAGCTCCGCGAACATAACGCGGAGGAAGTGCAGATCGATGACCGTGAGCAGCGGGTGCGTATTGATCTGCGTGAGCCGATTACTGTGGACGAGCGCGAGGGGGTCGAGGCAATTTCTGCCCAGTACCCGGCTCGTACCGCGCCGGATGTGTTCCAGGCGGTGCGTGAGGCTGAGGCGGATTCCTACCAGACGAACGTGACGCAGGATTCGTTCCTGATGTCCATGCTGGGCTTCATGCTGCCGATGATCCTGGTGTTCGGCTTGCTGTTCTACTTCATGTATCGCATGCAGTCGGGCGGCGGCGGACCGTTTGGCATTGGTGGTTCGAAGGCGAAGCAGCTGACCAAGGACAACCCGACCAACACGTTCGATGACGTGGCGGGTGCCGACGAGGCCGTCGACGAACTCCACGAAGTGGTGGACTTCCTCACCGACCCGAGCGTGTACGAAAAGCTCGGCGCGAAGATCCCGCGTGGTGTGCTGCTCTATGGCCCGCCGGGCACCGGTAAGACCCTGCTTGCGCGTGCTGTTGCTGGTGAGGCGGGCGTGCCGTTCTACACCATCTCCGGTTCTGACTTTGTGGAGATGTTCGTTGGTGTGGGTGCCTCCCGCGTGCGTGACCTGTTCAAACAGGCGCGTGAGAACGCTCCGTGCATCATCTTTGTCGACGAGATCGACGCCGTTGGCCGCCAGCGCGGCTCCGGTATGGGTGGCGGCCACGACGAGCGCGAGCAGACCTTGAACCAGTTGCTGGTGGAGATGGATGGCTTCTCCGGCCGCGAGGGCGTGATCCTGCTGGCGGCGACGAACCGTCCGGACATCCTGGACCCCGCGCTTTTGCGCCCGGGCCGTTTCGACCGCCAGATTCCGGTATCCAACCCGGACCTCGCGGGCCGTGCCCAGATTTTGAAGGTGCACGCGAAGGACAAACCGTTGGCCAAGGACGTCAACCTGGATGCTTTGGCCAAGCGCACCGCGGGCATGTCGGGTGCGGACCTGGCGAATGTGCTTAACGAGGCCGCGTTGCTCACCGCCCGCATCGGCGGCAACGTGATCACCGCGGATGCGCTGGAGGAGGCCACGGACCGCGTGATCGGCGGCCCGCGTCGATCCAGCAAGATCATCTCTGAGCACGAGAAGAAGGTCACCGCCTACCACGAGGGCGGCCACACGCTGGCCGCGTGGGCGCTCAAGGACATCGAGCGCGTGTACAAGGTGACCATCCTTGCCCGCGGCCGCACCGGCGGCTTTGCCATGACGGCCGACGAGGACGACAAAGGCATGTACACCCGCGACGAACTCTTTGCCCGCATGGTGTTCGCCATGGGTGGCCGCTCCGCCGAGGAACTTGTCTTCGGCGCTCCGACCACGGGTGCCTCGAACGATATCGAGCAGGCCACGAAGATCGCACGTGCGATGGTCACCGAATACGGCATGACCTCCTCGCTTGGCCCGGTGAAGTACGGCCAGGAGCAGGGCGATCCGTTCTCCGGCCGAGGCTCCGGCGGCACGCTCGAGTACTCGCCGGCAGTCGCCGCGAAGATCGACGAGGAGATGCAGGCGCTTCTCGACGAAGCCCACAAGGTCGCCTACACAACCCTCGAGCGCTACCGCGACGAGCTGGATACGTTGGCCTCGAAGCTTCTGGAGAAGGAAACCCTGCGTCGGGGCGATCTGGAGGAGATCTTCGACTCGATCGAGCCGCAACGCCCGACCTTGCCGGAGCACGACGTGCGCTTCGGCCGCCAGATCGGTCGCGAGCCGGTGAAGACTCCGGTGGAGATTGCTAAGGAGCGTGGCGAGGAGCCGCCGAAGCGCTTCTCCATCCTGGAGGCGTCGAAGGCGACGCGTGAGCGTCGTCGCAAGGAACGCGAGGCGGAAGAGAAGGCAGCGGAGAAGAAGAGCTCCACGCGTTGGCAGCCGCCGAAGGGCCAGGCCCCGCAGTACCGCGGTGAGAAACCACCGGCGGACTGGACCTACGTGGGCGGGCCCAAACCACAGCAGCCCGAGCCGAAGCAGCACCCGGGTGCGGAGAACTACCCAACCCGGGAGACCGAGGAGATCGGCTTCCGTTTGCCGGAGCACGAGCGCCCGGACAACCCGGCGCGTGGTCCGGAGCCGGAGACCCGTCCGACTGCGTCTGAAGACGAGACCACCCAGTTGCCGCGCGAGCCGCGGGAGCCGAAGCACAGGAGGGACGACGATGACGACGTCTAAGTTTGACCAGGCCCGCGCCGAAGCCGCCGTGCGTGAGCTGCTCATTGCGGTGGGGGAAGACCCGGACCGCGAAGGGCTCGTGGAAACACCAGCGCGTGTGGCGCGTGCCTACGCTGAGGTGTTCGCGGGCCTGCACGAGGACCCGAAGGTGCATTTGGAGAAGTCCTTTTCGGAAAACCACCGCGAGTTGGTGCTCGTGCGTGACATTCCGATCTACTCCACCTGCGAGCACCACCTCGTGCCGTTCTACGGCGTGGCCCACATTGGCTACATCCCGGGCCCGGACGGCAAGGTGACCGGCCTGTCCAAGCTGGCCCGTGTGGCGGATATGTATGCGAAGCGCCCACAGGTGCAGGAGCGGTTGACGGCGCAGATTGCGGACGCGATCGTCGAAAAGCTTGATGCGTCTGCGGTGATCGTCGTCATCGAATGCGAGCACTTGTGCATGGCAATGCGTGGAATTCGGAAGCCGGGTGCGACGACGACCACGTCCGCGGTGCGTGGAGGATTTCAGAAGAACGCGGCCTCGCGTGCCGAGGTCATGAGCCTGATTAGGGGATAGAACACCAATGACCACTGTCGCCGACCTGACACTGCCCGGACGCACGAGTGTGATGGGGATTGTCAACGTCACGGAGGATTCGTTTTCGGATGGCGGCAAGTGGCTCGCCACCGACGATGCCATCGCCCATGCCCACGAGTTGGTGAAGTTGGGCGCGGACATTATCGACGTCGGCGCCGAATCCACCCGACCCGGCGCCACCCGCGTTCCCGCGGAGGTGGAAGCGGAGCGCATTCGCCCGGTGATCCGGACGTTGCACGAGGATGGCATCCGGACCTCGATTGACACGATGCGTGCCGCCACCGCGAAGGCCGCAGCTGAAGAGGGCGTGGACCTGATCAACGATGTCTCCGGCGGCCTGGCGGATGAGGACATGTACCGGGTGATGGCGGAAACGCAGCTGCCGGTGTGCCTCATGCACTGGCGCGCAGACGCGTTTGTCAATGCCTCGGGTGCGGCCGACCACGGCGGGGATGTGGTCAAGGATGTCCACCAGGTGCTGGCCGAACTCGTCGAGAACGCCCTGGCCGCGGGGGTGGCCAAGGAGCAGATCACGCTGGACCCGGGGTTGGGCTTTGCTAAGACCGCGGCCGATAACTGGGCGCTGCTCAACGCCCTGCCGGAGTTCATTGCCGGCGAGTTCCCGATTCTTGTCGGCGCGTCGCGCAAGCGCTTCCTCACCGAGATCCGCGCCGACCGCGGTCTGGATCACTCGCCGGTGGATGCGGACCCGGCCACCGCTGCTGTGACCGCACTGTCCGCCCAGGCCGGCGCGTGGTGCGTGCGTGTGCACGAGGTTGCGGTCTCGCGCGACGCGGTGGATGTGGTGGCAAGGTGGAACCATGGCTGACCGCATCGAACTCAAAGGGCTGCAATTCCACGCCAACCACGGCGTGCTGGAGCACGAAACCGAGTTTGGCCAGGCGTTCTCGCTGGACATCACGTGCTGGTTGGAGTTTGCAGACGCCGCGCGTGACGACGACCTGACCAAAACCGTCAACTACGCCGAACTGGCCGACACCGCGCTGGCCATTGCCATCGGTACGCCACGCCAGTTGATTGAGACCGTGGTTGTCGAGATCGCAGAGACCGCTATGCGCACCTACGACGTGCTGCAGGCCATCGAGGTCACTCTGCACAAGCCGCACGCGCCGATCCCGGCAGTGTTCGACGACGTCGCAGTAGTGGCTCGCCGCTCCCGGAAACGGATGTGATGCCCATGCGCGCAGTGCTGTCCTCCGGATCGAACATGGGTGATGCGCGTGCGCACCTGCGCGCGGTTGTGGACGAGTTCGTGAGCGAAACCGTTGCCGCCAGCTCCGTCTACGCCACCGCCCCCTGGGGCAAGACGGACCAGCCGGACTTTCTCAATCAGAGCCTGCTGGTGGAGGTGGACCAAACCCCGCACGAGTTGCTCGAGCGCTGCCAGCGCCTGGAAAACGAGGCCGACCGTGTGCGCGTGGAGCGCTGGGGCCCTCGCACCCTGGACGTGGACATTGTCTGGATCGAGGGCTACACCTCCGACGACCCGGTGCTGACGGTCCCGCACCCGCGCGCGCACCTGCGCCAGTTTGTGCTCGAGCCGTGGTTGGAGATTGATCCGGGTGCGGAGTTGAGGGGGTCGTCGATACGCGAATTGCTCGATGGCCTGGAGGATCAAGAGGTGCGCAAACTATGAAGCGCACGCCGATCGAAGGCCTTATCGCCGCCGCTGGCTTCAGTGCCGCAGCTGCGTTGATTGTGGTGCGGCGTTATTACAGCTGGTTGGAGTCGCTGGATTTGATCGTGCCGCTGTCGCTGTGGTGCATCGCTGCGGTGGCTGGGTGGCTGGCGTGGGTGGTGCATAAGCGCCGCAAGGACGGCCAGGTGGGGCTGGATCGGAGCCAACTCAACCCGATGCAGGCGGCGAACTTCATGGTGTTCGGCAAGGCCAGCGCGTGGGCGGGTGCGATCTGCGGCGGCATGTATGCAGGCGCGTTGATGTATGTGGTGCGCAAACTTGACGTGCTGGCGGCCGCATCCGAGGACGTCGTGCCGCTGACCGTGGGCACCCTCGGCGGCATCGCGCTGTGTGTGGCCGGGTTGGTGCTGGAGAAAAACTGCGAGGTGTCGCCACCCGCCGACGGGCAGGGGGTTGGCTAGAGTGTTGAGCATGAGTGCCAAAAACACATCCAGTGACAGCGCAACCCTGTGGGTCATCGTCCCCTTTGTTGTCGCCGTAATTGGCACCGTTGTCATGCTGTTTACCAACTCTGCCAACGCGCTGAAGATCGCGTTGATCTTCGCGCTGTGGGCCGGAGCGGCCGGGTTGATCTTGAACTTCCGCAGCCGCCGCGAGCGTGACGACGCCACCCGGGACGCCGAAGCCGCCCGCGAGCAAGTCCGCGAGCAGGAAGAGCGCCACAAGGCCGTCATCGCCGCCCTGCCGCAGGGCGAGGGTTCCGCGGTGGACATGGAAGCCCTTCGCGCGCTGCAGGACGAGATCCAGGCACTGCGAGCACAGTTGGAGGAGCTCAACGGCCGCGTCTTCGAGTACGAGCCAGCCGCCGTGCGCGCCTCTGCGCGTCGCATCTCCGAGTTGGAGAGCACCCCAGAACCAGAACCAGAGCCGACACCGGAGCCGGAACCAACGCCGGAGCCGGAACCTGCGCGCCCGTCGCCGTCGACCGACGACACGGTTGTGCTCGACCGCGTGCGTCCGACAGGTGCGCCGAGCTCGGATGCGATCGCTGGCCGCATTGGCACCCAGCCGTCCGGCCGTCCCGCACGCAACCCGCTGTCTGACCTGATCAGCGAGCGAAAGGCGCAAGCGGAAGCAGAAGCAAAGCCAGAACCGCAGCCAGAACTCAAGCCGGAGCCAACCCCGGAACCGGAACCGCAGGAGGAGCCGCACCGTTCGGGCCGCCGTCGTCGTGACGAGCGCGAGAACTCCATTTCCGTCGCTGAACTGCTCGCCCGCCGGGGGAAGTAAATGGCGCCACGCCTGCTCGTAGGCGCAATCCCCGGCCACAGCCAACTCGCTCTCGACATGGAGCGCGCCGGGCACACCGTGCGCCCGATCGATATCAACACCGACCCGGGCGCAATCGCGCACGTGGACCTCGTGCTCATCGACGGCTCCGCGAACGATATCCGCGCCGCCGCAGAAATCCTGGCTGATTACGCGCGCCCGCAGCAGATGTTCCTCCACACCGCGTTGGAGGAAGGCCCGCAGTTGCTTGACGACGTCGAAACGTCCCAGGCCATCACCATGTGCGCCCACAACCTCTTCGACAACATCTGGGTCACCTCCGCCGCGGACGAACTCGGCGAGACCGTCGTGGGGCTGCTCATCGCGGAGATCGGCGGCACGAGCATGCGTATCGACGACACCGTCCGCCCCACCATCGCCGCCGCCCAAGAACTTCGCGCGCTGGAAGCGACGGTGCGCGACGACGCGCTCGAGCTGCTCATCGATACGGTTCCTGCGTTTGAGGCGGTGGCGGAGAAGTTCATCGAGGCGGCGTCGGGTCGTCGATACGCAAAAAGCGTCAACGACTTGGACCGGATGCTGGACGCACTGCCGGAACCCGGGGTGCGCAGGCTGTTTGTGGATCTGCAGCGCCGACGCGGTGAGATGGAGCAGGACACGGATACGGAACTGTGGGTTATTCAGAAATACGAGGGAAGATAAAGGGGAAGATAGATGGCGTTTGAGGCAGGTAAGGCAGTCGTCGTTACGGATGAGGCGCTGCTGGCAACGTACGGGCGGGCGTTTCGCAAGATTGGCAAGTCCGTTGTGGTCGTGCCGTTGGGTCGCGATGTGCACGCGGGTCACATTGAGCTAATCCGTGCGGCGAAGTCGCTGCTCGGCTCGTACGTCGTGGTCACGTTTACTGGCGACGAGGTGCCGGACATCTTCGCCGAGGAGAAGGTGGACGTGGTGTTCCACGGCCCGCTGGAGACCAAGGTGCGGGTGGATTCCGGGGTGGATCCGCTGGAGGACCCGGAGCACACGCAGCGCGAGGTGGCGCGCATCCTTGCTGCGATTAACGCCTCGCATGCGACGGATGTGGTGTTGGGGGAGAAGGACTTTGAGGTGCTCGTCGCCACGCAATATGCGGTCTCTGGCCTGCGTATGGAGGTCAAACTGCACTCGGTTCCCACCGTGCGTACTCCGAACGGGCTGGCGGTGTCGCTGCGCAACGCCGACGTGCCGGAGGATCTGCGCGAGGCAGCTCTCGCACTGCCTGCGGCGCTGACCGCAGGTGCCCACGCCGCTGAGCAGGGCGCCGAGGTCGTGTTGGAAACCGTGCGTGGTGTGCTCGCCGCCGAAGGCCTTGAACCGGCCTACCTTGAGCTGCGCGACCTGGCAATGCGCGAAGCGCCCGAGCGTGGCGACGCCCGCCTCCTCGCCGCCGTCGACCTCGGCCCTGTGCGCCTGGCCGACAACGTCGGTTTGCCGCTCGGGATTGGCTTCAAGCACATCGAAGAAGATAGGTAGCCGAACGGGCTGCGGTCGCAGGCGGTAGAATGCGGCGCATGTCTGTGCCCAACATCGCCGGAATCCTCGCCGACCGCTTCGGCTTCGCCTTCACCCCTGAGCAGGTGCGTGAAAGCGGCCGTACTGAAACGTCCACGTTGTACACCGCGTCGGACGACAAAGGCCACGCCGTAGAGGTGGAGGTCTTTGACACGAAGGTGGCGGAACACCTCGGCGCCGACGTGAACACGCTCAACAGCCGCCTCGCGCTGGCGGCGCATCCGGGCGCGTTCCAGCCGCGCAGTGTGGGTACCACCGACGAAGGGCAGCTTTTCGTCCTGCGCGAGGCCGCAACCGGCACGCCGCTGAGCGACCTCATTGCGGAGAAGGGCGCGACGTTTACCCAGCAGGAAGTGCGTGACCTGCTCGCCCCGGTGGTCGAGGCCATCGATGACTACGACCTCAAGGGCCTGTCCGGGTTCGTCTCCCGTTCTATTTCGCCGGAGCGACTTTTGGTGCAGCCGCAGTGGTCGACCACCCCGGTGAAGCTCACCCTGGTTGGTCCGAGTACCGACGCGGTTGGCTCGGATGAGGAGTTGGCCAAGGCGAATGTGGACAAGTTCGCCAGCGTGGTCAGTCTGATGACGGGCGAGGCCCCACGCGAGGGCGTGCGCACCTGTGCGGATGTGCTGCATATGGTGCCGGTGGGCGAGGCGCCCCAGGAGGCGTCCAACATCGACGTTGCTCCCAACCCGGAGGACGGCTATCGCAAGCGCCCTGAGCCGTACGCGTACGGCCCGGACGGCAACTACACCCGCCCGGCGGCGACGAACGAGAAGAAAGTCCCGTGGCCGTGGATCATCGCGATCCTGGCGCTACTGCTCATCGCTATTGCGGCACTGTGGTATTGGTCCGCCAACCGCGGCGAGGCCTGGGAGGGTGCGGAGGCGCAGATCGCCGAGGAGTACCCGGATATCGTGTCCAAGAAGTCCGGCCAGAAGGGCTGGCAGGACCTGCGCTGCGAGAACGGCTCGACCGATCCGGACCAGGAAGGCAAGATCCGCTGCGCCAACGCAGAGTTGGGCGTGTCTGTGGTGAAGTACGCCGACGAGTATGACCGCGACGATGCGGTGCCGGACCCGCGCGAGGCCGTCGTTCTGGGCTCCGGTGAGTGCACCGTGAACTCCTATGAGTTGCCGGACGCGAACCCGCCTGCCTATGTGATGGTGCCGCAGGACAAGCCTGAATACCTCATGATTATTAACGGTTTGAACTCGGAAGAGCAGCGTCTGGATCTTCCGCTTTGCCAATAGACTACGATTGACCGGCGTGAGTACGCAGGATCTTTCAGAGCAGCAGCAAATCCGCCGGGAGAAGAGGCAACGGCTTATCGGCGAGGGCCGTGATGCCTACCCCGTCGAAGTTGACCGTACGACCTCGCTGAAGGACCTGCGGGCGAAGTACCAGGTCGTTGAAGAGGGCGAAGGCGACGGTGTGACCCGCCTTGAGGCCGGCCAGGAAACCCAGGATGTGGTGGCCGTCGCCGGCCGCATCATGTTCCAGCGCAACACCGGCAAGCTCTGCTTTGCCACCTTGCAGGAGGGTGACGGCACCCAGTTGCAGGTCATGTTGTCGCTGGCAGAGGTGGGCGAGGAAGCCCTCGCGCAGTGGAAGGCTGACACGGACCTGGGTGACATTGTCTCGGTTCGTGGGCGCATCATTGCTTCTCGACGAGGCGAGCTCTCCGTCCAGGCACAGTCCTGGCACATGGCCTCGAAGGCCTTGAGCCCGCTTCCGGTCGCGTTTGCGGACATGAACGAGGAGCAGCGCGTCCGTCGCCGCTACACGGATCTGATCATGCGCGAGGATGCGCGCAAGAACGCCATGACCCGCATCAAGGTCATGGCCGCGGTGCGTAAGTACCTGACGGGCCTGGACTTTGTGGAGATTGAGACGCCGATGCTGCAGACGCTGCACGGCGGTGCTGCGGCTCGTCCGTTTGTCACCCACTCCAATGCGCTGGACATTGACCTCTACCTGCGCATCGCGCCGGAGCTTTACCTGAAGAGGGCCGTTGTTGGTGGCCTGGAGCGCGTCTTTGAGATCAACAAGAACTTCCGCAACGAGGGTGTGGATTCGTCCCACTCGCCGGAGTTCACCATGTTGGAGACCTACCAGGCGTGGGGCACCTACAAGGACGGTGCCGAAACCATGAAGGGTCTTGTCCAGTTCTGTGCCCAGGAAGTCTTCGGCTCCCAGAAGGTCACGCTGGCTGACGGCACCGAGTACGACTTCGGCGGCGAGTGGAAGGTACTGGAGATGTACCCATCGCTCAACGAGGCGCTGCAGCGTAAGTTCCCGGGCCAGCCTGAGGTGACCATCGATTCCTCCGTGGAGGAACTCAAGGGCATCGCTGAGACTATCGGTCTGAAGGTTCCGGAGAATGCAGGCTGGCTGCACGGCAAGCTTGTTGAGGAAATCTGGGAGGAGCTTTGCTCCGACCAGCTCTATGAGCCGACCTTTGTCATTAACTTCCCGGTGGAGACCTCCCCGCTGACCCGCGACCACCGCGAGCAGCCGGGTGTGACCGAGAAGTTCGACCTTTACGTCCGTGGCTTCGAATTGGCCACCGGCTACTCCGAGCTCATCGACCCCGTGATCCAGCGCGAGCGCTTCGAAGACCAGGCCCGCCTGGCGGCGCATGGTGACGACGAGGCCATGGTGCTCGACGAGGACTTCCTCGCCGCTATGGAGCAGGGCATGCCGCCGACAGCAGGTTGCGGCATGGGCGTGGACCGCCTGCTGATGGCCTTGACCGGCCTGGGTATCCGCGAGACCGTCCTGTTCCCGATGGTGAAGCCGGAGGCGTAACGACGATGCGCCGTTGGCCCCTCGCAGCAGCCGGAGTACTCCTCGCAGCCTCGTTGGCGGGCTGTGGCAGTAGTGAACAAGCAGAGCTTGCGGAGCCAACGGTGCCTACCACGCCAACCACAACAACGTCGCAGCTGCCCCCACCGGATTGCTCCACTGATGCAATCAAAAATTCGCCAGGGCTTGAAGAGTTTGAGCTGTATGGTCCTTGCGAAGGTGGCTTCACTCGTCCCGGAGTTCCGAATTCCGGCAACATCATCCTCGCGCAGTGGGATGGCAAGCACTGGGTAGAAGTAGAGCCGGACGGCGTGTGGGACGGCATGGGTATGGCGCGGCCGTGCTTTAACCCGGGTCGTCTTGAGGAGCTCGGCGTTCCCGAATCCCTGGCGGATAAGGAGCCACGCTGCGGCGTATACCCGCCTGGTCAGGAGCCGCCGCACAAGAAGCAGGCGAAGGCTTCCACCCCTGTGCCGACATCGAGCACACTCGACCCAAACTGGGGGATTAAGCGCGACAGCGATGGCGTGATTATCGAGGCGCAGTTTGAAGGGGTCAAGCGTCAAATCTCTGCGCCGAATTGTGATGGACGAGGAATTCTCATTCTCGATTCCGTAATTGCGGACGGAGATATTGGCTCGACACACTCCAAGCTTGCGTTTGACATTGCGTATCTCGGCGATGGAAATGCTGAGTTCACCTATCCAGGCCACTGCCCGTCGCTTCGCGCACAGGTCGATGGCAACGACATCTACCCGGTGTATCTCGACTTTGGTCACGACACGGATGCGCTGTGTGCTGCGAAGAAGGACTACGGCGGGAACGCGCGAGTGTTGTCGGATCGTGAGGAATATCTCGACCCCTGCTAATTGTGCACGGTGGTTATAACCAACTAACGTTTGATGTGACTAAACCATGTGGTTGAAAGGAGCATCAGCATGGCGACCACTAAGGCGAGCCTGCAGGATCAGGCTGCCGATATCCTCGCCGGAATCGGCGGGGCCGACAACATCGCGTCGATGACACACTGTGCGACCCGACTGCGGTTCGAACTCAACGACGCCTCCCTGGCCGACAAAGACCGCCTCGAAGCAAACCCGAAGGTAATGGGCGCGGTCCCCCAGGGCGGCAGCCACTACCAGGTCATCGTCGGTGGTGACGTGGCTACGGTGTACAACGCGATCAATAACCTGCCCGAGATGGCGGGCCGCTCGGTTTCCAACGATGAGTTGAAGAAGCAGCAGCGCGACAAGGCCAAGGGCAAGATGCCGTGGCTGGACGCGTTCTTCGAGTACCTCTCGGACTCGTTCCGTCCGATCCTGGGTGTGCTGTTGGGCGCGTCGCTGATCATTGCGTTTGCGGCGTTCCTTGACGCGTTTGAGATCGTGAACTTCCACGCGGAAGTGAAGACGCCGGGCTGGCAGTTCGTCGACGCCATGTGGGGCTCGGTGTTCTTCTTCCTGCCGGTGGCGGTTGCCTACAACGCGGGCAAGAAGCTCAACATCGACCCGTGGGTGCCGGCCGCGATCATGCTGGCGTTGTTCACCCCGGACTTCGTGGATCTGACCGAGCACCCGGATGCGCGAGTGATCGATCTGTTCGGCGCGCCGACCGACGTCATCGACGTCTTCGGCCTGCCCATGATCCATAACGGCTACAACGGCAACGTCTTCGTGCCGCTGATCATGGCCGCGGTCGCTGCGTTGCTTTATAAGGGATTGCAGAAGATCATCCCGTCTACCGTGCACATGGTGTTCGTGCCGTTCTTGACCCTGTTGGTCATGATCCCGGTCACCGCGTTCATCATTGGCCCGTTCGGCTACCTGCTCGGTGCCTGGATTGGTACTGGCTTGGCATGGATGAACGGCAACGCACCGTTCCTGTTCGCGCTGCTCATTCCGATGCTCTACCCGTTCCTGGTGCCGCTTGGTCTGCACTGGCCGCTCAACGCGTTGATGCTGGTAAACATCAACTCCCTTGGCTACGACTTCATCCAGGGACCAATGGGTGCGTGGAACTTTGCCTGCTTCGGCGCCACCGCCGCGGTGCTCGCCCTGTCTATCCGTGACCGTGACCCGCTGATGCGCCAGACTTCCGGTTCCGCACTTGCCGCGGGCTTGCTGGGTGGTATTTCGGAGCCGTCGCTCTACGGTATCCACCTGCGCTTTAAGAAGATCTACCCGCGCATGCTCGTCGGCTGCTTCGCCGGCGGCCTGACTATCGCGATCCTGGGCACCCCGTTCGGTGGCGTGAAGACGAACGCGTTCGTGTTCACCTCCATCCCGACCATGTTCGTGTTCGACCCAATGTGGGTCTACATGATCGCCATCGCAGTGGCGTTCTTCACCTCGTTCTTCATCATCCTGATCACCGACTACCGCACCCCTGAGGAGAAGGCGGACGCGCTTGCTCGCGCGGCTGCTGCTCGTGAGGAGGAGCCGGTTGCGGTTGTGGGGTCGTCGCAAAGCACTGAAAGCACTGTGCTCGCTCCTGTCGCTGGTGAGGTTGTGGCGATGGCAGCGCTTAACGACGCCGCCTTCGCCTCCGGCGCCCTCGGCCAGGCTGTTGGTGTGATTCCGGCGAATGACAAACTCACCGTGGTTGCGCCCGCTGCGGGCAAGGTGATTTCTGTGGCAAAGACGGGCCACGCGTACGGCATCAAGACTGATGACGGCGCGGAACTGCTGGTGCACATCGGCATCGACACCGTGAAACTCGAGGGCGAGGGCTTCACCCCGCTGGTAGAGAAGAAACAGGAGGTCGCTGCCGGTGACGCACTGGCGGAGGTGGACTTCCCGGCGATTGCCGCCAAGGGGGTCGACACCACTGTGATCACCACCGTGGTCAACTCCAAGAAACTCGGCGGAGTAAACGACGTGGCCGATGGCACCGTCGAAATTGGAGATGCCATCCTCGAGATCACGCCCGCCGAGTAGGCTCGGTGGCATGACTGAGCGCACAGTTCTTCACGGCATTGGTGTGTCCGCTGGTACTGCCTGCGGACCCGTCGCGGTAGTGACCCCGGCGGTGGGTATCGATAACCACGAGCCCGCCTCCGTGAACCCCGAGGCGGATGGTCAGCGGATACGGGAAGTGTTGGGGGAGGTGGCGTCGTCGTTACGCGAACGCGCGGCGCACGCCAACTCGAAGGCGTCGCAGGAGGTGCTCGAGGCCACCGCGGCGCTGGCCACGGATCGTGGCCTGATCCGCGGGGTGGACAAGGAACTGAAGAAGGGCAGCGGCCCCACCAAAGCGGTACACGACGCGGTGGAGACGTACGCGAACAAGCTGCGCAAACTCGGCGGCTACATGGCCGAGCGTGTCACCGACCTTTACGACATCCGCGACCGCGCCACCGCACGCCTTCGCGGCTTGCCGGAGCCGGGCGTGCCGGATCTGACGGCACCGTCTGTGCTGGTCGCGCACGATCTTGCGCCCGCCGAGACCGCCACACTGGATCCGGCGATGGTGCTCGGCATTGTCACCGAGGCGGGTGGCGCGACCTCGCATACTGCGATCCTCGCCGCCCAGCTCGGCATCCCCGCCGCAGTGCAGGTCAAGGGCATTTCCGATGCGATTGTCGACGACCCCCGCATCGCCCTCGACGGCAGCACCGGCCAAATCATCGTCGCCCCGTCCGATGAGGACGTCGCCGAACTCGACGAGCGCTCCCGCCGCCGCGCCGCCGCACTGGAAGGCTCCGCCGGCGCCGGCGCCACCCGCGACGGCCACGCCGTGAAACTGCTGGCCAACATCGGCACCGCCGAAGACGCGGTGAAGGCTGCGGGCTACGACCTGGAAGGCTCCGGCCTGTTCCGCTCTGAGTTTCTCTTCCTGGACCGCGACTCCGCGCCCAGCGTGGACGAGCAGACCGCGACCTACACCAAGGTCCTCGAGGCCTTCGGCGAGCGCCGCGTGGTGGTGCGCACCCTCGACGCCGGCGCCGACAAGCCGCTGTCGTTTGCGGACCTTGGCGAGGAGGAAAACCCAGCCCTCGGTCGCCGCGGCCTGCGCCTGTCCAAAGCCCGCGAGGATCTGCTCGCCGACCAGTTGGAGGCACTCGCCAACGCGCAGCGTAACGTGCCGGACGCCGAACTGTGGGTCATGGCGCCCATGGTCGCCACGGTCGAGGAGGCCGAGTGGTTCGCTGAACGCGCCCGCGCTGCTGGCCTGAAGCAGGTGGGCATCATGGTCGAAACCCCTGCGGCCGCGATTCGCGCCGGGCAGGTGCTAGACGTTGTGGACTTCGGCTCCATCGGCACCAACGACCTTTCCCAGTACACGATGGCCGCTGACCGCATGCAGGGCGAACTCGCCGAACTGCTCTCGCCCTGGCAGCCCGCGGTGCTGTCCATGATCCGCGAGACCTGCCGTGGCGGTGAAGCTACTGGCAAACCCATCGGAGTGTGTGGCGAGGCCGGCGGCGACCCGCTCATGGCCCTCGTCCTTGTCGGCCTTGGTGTGAAGTCGCTATCTATGGCACCCGGCAAGGTCAATGCCGTGCGCGCGGCACTGCGCCTGCACGACATGGATACCTGCCGGAAGATGGCCGATGCTGCCCTTGCCGCCCGGACCGCTGAAGATGCACGTGAGGCGGTGCTTGGGATCGCGGATTCGGTAATTCTTGACCTACTGTGAACCGCATAGTCTAGTATTGGCAGACAAGGTTGTTCACAATAGGGAAAGGGCTTCCCCATGAAGCGTTTCGCGTCCATTGCTTTGTCTGCCGCAGTTGGCCTTGGCCTCGTTGCTTGCTCCAGTGATTCAGGCGGTGAAGAACCGCTCACCGTCCTGGCGCAAGCCACGCCCCACGCGGAGATTCTGCGCTACGTCGACGAGCAAAATCCGGAGTACGAGCTGGATGTCAAGGTCATTTCTGGTGGGTCGGAACCGAACATGTCGGTGGCCAACGGTTCCGCAGACGCGAACTTTTACCAGCACTCGCCGTACCTGCTGGACTGGAATACTCAGACTGGCAAGAACCTGGTCAACATCGTCGGAGTCCACATTGAGCCGATGGGGATGTACTCCAACTCCATCAAGTCC
The DNA here is from genome assembly GCF_001836265.1 of Corynebacterium sp. HMSC036E10. NCBI lineage: Bacteria > Bacillati > Actinomycetota > Actinomycetes > Mycobacteriales > Corynebacteriaceae > Corynebacterium > Corynebacterium sp. HMSC036E10. Next base: position 42,609 of record NZ_KV827932.1, on the reverse strand, counting down.
ATTGACGAGTTGGAGCAGGGGGCGAAGATCGTGACTCATAACTCGCCGTCCAACCTTGCCCGTGCGCTGATCCTGCTGGAGGCCAACGGTGTCATCGGTCTGGACCAGGAGATCGATCCGGCAAACGTGTCCAAGATCAACCTGCAGTCGATCACCGACAACCCGAAGGACATTGAGATCGTCCCGGTCGAAGACACCCTGGTTATTCAGTCGCTGTCGGACGAGTCTGTCGCCGGTGTCATCGTAACCTCGAACTTCGCTCTGGAAATTGGCCTGAACCCGTCGGAGGACTCTGTCATTGCCGAAAGTCCGGAGAACAACCCGTACGTGAATATCCTCGCAGCCAATGAGGACGCGGCGAAGGATCCCCGCATCGAGAAGCTGGCGGCGGACCTGAGCTCGCCGGAGACCGCAGAGTGGATCCGCGAGAAGTACAGCGGCTCCGTAATCCCGGTGAATTAATGAAAAGCCACGGTATCGACGTCGACCCGCAAGGCCGGTGCGCCCACTGGCACTCGGAGTGCGACGTCATTGCCAATACCTGCGGGTCCTGCCACAAACTCTGGGCCTGTTCGCTGTGCCATGACGAGTTGGCGGATCACCGGTTTGTGGGCGTCGATAAGCAACTGCGCTCTGTGATGTGCGGCGCGTGCGGGCACCCGTTTAATCCGGGCTGCAAACTGCATGAAAGTGTGTATTTCAGGGATGTTCGCTAAGGGTGAACATCCCCTCTGAGCACTGCTTTTCGAAGATTCCACGCCCCCGGCAGCCAAAACGTGGGAAGTGATGTCGCACCCCGGCGTTATGGTGGTGGACAACGATTTAGCTATAGAAGGGGTCAGCCATATGTTCGAGCGGTTTACCGACCGGGCCCGTCGCGTCATCGTCCTGGCGCAGGAGGAAGCGCGCGCGCTCAATCACAACTACATGGGCACCGAGCACATCCTGCTCGGCCTGATTAAGGAAGGCGAGGGCGTCGCCGCGAAGGCCCTCGAATCCATGGGTATCAACCTTGAGGATGTGCGCCGCGAGGTCATCGACATCATTGGCCACGGCACCCAGCCGGTCACCGGCCACATCCCGTTTACCCCGCGCGCCAAGAAGGTCCTGGAACTCTCCCTGCGTGAGGGTTTGCAGATGGGCCACAAGTACATCGGCACCGAGTTCTTGCTGCTCGGCCTGATCCGTGAGGGCGAGGGCGTTGCAGCCCAGGTGCTGATCAAGCTCGGCGCTGACCTGCCGCGTGTGCGCCAGCAGGTTATCCAGTTGCTGTCTGGTTACGAGGGCGGCGAGGCACAGAATCCGGAGTCCCCGCAGCAGGGCGGCGGACCGGGCTTTGCAGGTGCGGGTGCTGGCGGCAACCGCGCAGGTGGTGGCGGCCCGCAGGGCGGCGAGCGTTCCAACTCGCTCGTACTCGACCAGTTCGGCCGTAACCTCACCGCAGCTGCCAAGGAAGGCAAGCTCGACCCGGTTGTGGGCCGTGACAAGGAAATCGAGCGCGTCATGCAGGTCCTGTCGCGCCGTACCAAGAACAACCCGGTGCTCATCGGTGAGCCGGGCGTCGGTAAGACTGCCGTCGTGGAGGGCTTGGCGCTCGACATTGCGAACGGCAACGTCCCGGAGACCCTGAAGGACAAGCAGGTTTACTCGCTGGATCTGGGCTCCCTGGTTGCAGGTTCGCGTTACCGCGGTGATTTCGAGGAGCGCCTGAAGAAGGTGCTCAAGGAGATCAACCAGCGCGGCGACATCATCCTGTTTATCGACGAGATCCACACCCTCGTCGGCGCCGGTGCCGCCGAAGGTGCGATCGACGCTGCTTCGCTGCTGAAGCCGAAGCTGGCTCGTGGCGAGCTCCAGACCATCGGTGCCACCACGCTTGACGAGTACCGCAAGCACATTGAGAAGGACGCCGCCCTTGAGCGTCGTTTCCAACCGGTGCAGGTGGACGAGCCGAGCATCGAGGACACCATCCAGATTCTCAAGGGCCTGCGCGACCGCTACGAGGCGCACCACCGCGTGTCCTACACCGACGATGCGCTCAAGGCCGCCGCGAACCTGTCGGATCGCTACATCAACGATCGTTTCCTGCCGGATAAGGCAGTCGATCTTCTCGACGAGGCCGGCGCCCGCATGCGCATCAAGCGCATGACCGCCCCGGATTCCCTGCGTGAGGTCGACGACCGTATCGCCGAGGTCCGCAAGGAAAAGGAAGCGGCGATCGACGCCCAGGACTTTGAGAAGGCAGCCAGCCTGCGCGAAACGGAGCGCAAGCTCACCGAGGAGCGCGCCGCGAAGGAGAAGAAGTGGCGCTCGGACGACCTCGAGGACATCGCCGAGGTTGGCGAGGAGCAGATCGCTGACGTGCTGGCCAACTGGACCGGCATCCCGGTGTTCAAGCTCACCGAGAGCGAGTCGAAGCGCCTGCTCAACATGGAAGGCGAGCTGCACAAGCGCATCATCGGCCAGGACGAGGCTGTTAAGGCTGTGTCCCGTTCCATCCGCCGCACCCGCGCAGGTCTGAAGGATCCGAACCGTCCGTCCGGTTCGTTCATCTTCGCTGGCCCGTCCGGTGTGGGTAAGACGGAGCTGTCGAAGGCGCTTGCAGAGTTCCTCTTCGGCGACGACGACTCCCTGATCCAGGTGGACATGGGCGAGTTCCACGATCGCTTCACGGCGTCGCGTCTCTTCGGTGCCCCTCCGGGATACGTCGGCTACGAAGAGGGCGGCCAGCTCACCGAGAAGGTGCGCCGCAAGCCGTTCTCGGTCGTGCTTTTCGACGAGATCGAGAAGGCCCACAAGGAGATCTACAACACCCTCCTGCAGGTGCTGGAAGAAGGCCACGTCACCGACGGCCAGGGCCGCAACGTGGACTTCAAGAACACGGTGCTGATCTTCACCTCGAACCTGGGTACCTCCGACATCTCCAAGCCGGTCGGCCTGGGCTTCACCGGGGACACCGCCGCGGATTCCGAGGCGCAGTACGAGCGCATGAAGGGTAAGGTCCACGACGAGCTGAAGAAGCACTTCCGCCCGGAGTTCCTGAACCGTATCGACGAGATCGTCGTGTTCAAGCAGCTCTCCCAGGAAGAGATTGTCCAGATGGTGGACCTGCTCATCGCTCGAGTGGACAAGAACCTGGCCGCGCAGGACATGGGCATCGAGCTCACCGAGAACGCCAAGAACCTGCTTGCAGTCCGTGGTTTCGACCCCGTGCTGGGTGCACGTCCGCTGCGTCGCACCATCCAGCGGGAGATCGAGGACATCCTGTCCGAGAAGATCCTCTTCGGCGAGATCGGTGCCGGGGAGATCATCACCGTGGACGTCGAGGGTTGGGATGGCGACGTGGAGACGGCCCGCAAGGATCGCGGCAAGGCCGCCCCGGATGCGACCTTCACCTTCACCCCACGTCCACGCCCGCTGCCAGCGGAGGCCTTCGACGTCGAGCTGGAAGAAGAGGTCCGCGACATCGAGCCGGAGCGCACCCAGCCGGAGTCTGAAGCCTCCGAGTTCCCGGATGAACGCGACACGACCGCGGAAGATCAGAACGGCAACGAGGGCAAGGAAGACAACGGCCCCGAGCCGGTGTAGCCCCACCAGGCTGCGCCACCGAGTATCCCCAGCATCCCAAGGATGCCGAGGACTAACGCGGTGATCTCCACCGCGTCAAGCCCCTTCACCACCTCATATGCAGGATGGTCGGAGGGGCACACCCGTTTCATAGGCTGTTCGGCGAAACGATCATCCATCCACGCAATCGCATTATCGGCCTGCAAAAGCAGGGGAGCGGCATGGCCCGAACCAGGAACGCGTGGCGTCAACTGCAGACGCCCCGACGACAACGGTTGCGTCGGGGAACCCGGCACCACCACGCGTCGGTACTCCACCTGCGCACCGACGGCGCAATAGTCCTCTGCCAGTTGGGTGGCTTGCGGCTCCGGAACGAGGTCGTCGTCGGCATTCGTCATCACCATGATCGGCGCAGACGGCGCGACGGTGCCCATTTTGTTCAGTTCCAGATACTTCGCCAGCCGCTCATCCGAGTGCACCACTTCAGCGAACGAGTTGCCTGCGGTGAACAGTGTGGAAGGGTCGGCCGGCGCAGACAACGAGGCGTCGACCACGCACGAGTTTTTCAGTCCTTCGAGCCAGACTTTGCCCTCGTCGGTGAGGTGTTCCTGCAGGGCCTCGCCGAATTCCGAGTAGCTTTCGGAGTAGCTCGCAGCGGCAAAACCGGCCACAGCAGTAAGCATCGGGGCGGTACCTTGCTCCAGCACACCCAGCGGGTCGGCTGGCGGAGCACCGGAGAACGTTCCCATCACGTTGAGTTCGGGGGCGTAGTCGGCGACGAGTTCCGCAGCGGCCGCGGCAGCGCCACCGCCTTGGGAGTAGCCCCAGAAGCCCACTTTTTGGTTTGGTTTTGCAACGGCGCGGGCGGCGTCGATAAGCGCATGCCCCTGATCCACCCTGTTCAAGTAGGTGTGCAACCCATCGGTGCCCAACCCGATGTAGTCGGTGACCACTACGGAATAGCCGGCATCCAGCAGCTTCTGTACCAGGGGCGCCTCATAGTTAATGTTCACGGTGCCGTCTTCGATGCGCACCAGCATGGACGAGCCTGCCGACGGCGCGCACTGATCACCCAGACCACGCGTGCCCGGTGCGAGCGCGATGAGTCCCTTCGCGCGGCGGTGCTTGTAAAACGCCCCGGTCACCGCGACCTTCTCGCCCTTGTCATTCGTGGTGGTGTAGCGGATGCGCTGGCCGGTCGACCCTGGCACCCGCTTCACTGCGTCGAGGGAACCCGCCTCGTTACCTGGTGCGCCGGCCAGTGGTTTCCACGATGACTCCGGAAGCGACGACAACGACGACGCGTCGCGTACCACCTCGAGTGTCGACGACCCCACCGACGACAGCGACGACAACGACTCCGCGCTCAGGTCCGCAGCCTGCGCGGATGGGGCCAATAACACCGGAATGAGCAGGGAGCACCAACGTTTTTGCATGTACAGCAGTGTAAACTGCCGGCTATGGGATTCCAGTTTCGTAAGCGCCAGAAGCTCAGCAAGGACAGCTGGCTGAATTACTCCGGTTCGGGCGTTTCCGCCTCCAAACGCGTCGGGCCAGTGACCATCAACTCCCGCGGCGGCGTATGGGTCAAGCTGCCGGGTGGACTGACCTATCGCGGTAAGTGGAAGTAACCGCGCTCATCCTGTTCAGCGAGGCCGTCCTCCAACAGTGAGAACAGGGCGCGTGAGCGTTGGGCGTCGTCGGGCCAGACGGCGTCGATAATCGCCTGCTCAACCGGCGAATCTGCCTCGCGCAGTACCTTCATAATCTTGCCACGCACCTGCCTATCCGTGCCCTCAAAACGTTGCGACGGTCGCCGCTGCCCCTCTTCAGGCTCCGGCCTGCCCGCCGCCAACCAGGCACAATCCTGCGCAACCGGGCACGCATCGCACTTCGGCGCCTTCGCGGTGCACACCAGCGCACCAAGCTCCATCAGCCCGACCGAAAACTCCGGACCGCTGTCCTCCGGCAGCAGGTGCGCAACCTCCTGGATTTCCTTCTTCCCCGGCACCCCCAGCGCCTGGCCGCGCTCCACACGCGCCACCACGCGACGCACATTCGTGTCCACAACCGGCACGTTCTTCCCGTAGGCGAAACACGCCACCGCCCGCGCCGTGTAGTCCCCAATGCCAGGCAGTGCCAGCAGCGCGTCCACATCGTCCGGCACAACGCCGCCATGCTTATCGACGATCACCTGCGCGCACTCCCGCAACCTCAACGCCCGCCGTGGGTAGCCGAGGTTGGCCCAGGCGCGCAGGATGTCGTCGATACGCGCCTGCGCAAAATCGTGCGGAGTCGGCCAGCGCTCAATCCACTCCAACCAAATGGGGGCAACACGCTCCACCTGAGTTTGGTGGCTCATGACCTCGCTGATCAGCACACCCCACGGTGACGTGCCCGGTTTGCGCCACGGCAAATCCCGTGCGTTGGCGCGATACCAATCAACTATCTGATTTGGGCGAATATTCTGCACAATGCGTGCCACAATAGCCGGTATGACTAATGCAACAGAGCTCCAGGCCGCTACCTCCCCGCGCGAAGTGTGGGACCTGCTTCGCGCAGGCAACGAGCGATTCGCCACCGGCAACACCGTCGCCCCGCACCGCGACGCCGAAACACTCCAGCAGCTCACCTCCGGCCAGAACCCAGCCGTATGTGTCATCGGTTGTTCTGACTCGCGCGTGCCCGTCGAGCTGCTTTTCGACGCCGGCTTCGGCGACATCTTCGTCATCCGCACCGCCGGCGGCTGCGTCGACTCAGCTGTCTCCGCATCCGTCGAGTTCGCCGTCGACGGCCTCGGCGTAGACCTCGTGCTGTTCCTGTCCCACGAAAAGTGCGGCGCTGTCGGCTCCGCAGTTCAGGCGTTCGAGTCCGGCGAGATCCCGCACGGCCTGACCCGCCTGTTCGTCGAGAAGATCGCCCCATCCATCGTCGAGGCCGAAAAGCGCGGCGAACAGGTCGAACAAGCCCACGCCCGCCACGGCGCCGAGCACCTGGTTGCCCGCATCCCCGCCGTCGTCACCGGACTGGAAAAGCGCCGCATCGGTGTGGTTGGTGCGCGTTACCGTCTGTCCGACGGCCGTGTCGAGACCACTTACGAAAACTTCGGTGATTAAGTTATAAGCATGTCGAACCAGCACCCATTGCCCCCGGAGATCTACATGCGTCGCCGCGTCGCGGCCCTCGTCATCCTCCTCGTGGTTGTGGCGTTGCTGGTCTGGGCGCTTTCCGCCATGGCCCGCAGCGGCGGATCCGGATCGGATGGGGCAACCGAAACCTCCACCGAGCAAACCGTGAACCCGACCGTGGCTACCGAGCCGACCGTCGCCGCGCCTGAGGAATCTACGTCTGAGACTGCGTCCGCATCCCCGTCCGAGGAACCTTCCAGTGTTGAGGCCGCACCGGCCCGCACTGGCGCATGCGAACTCAAGGACCTACGGATCAAGGCGTTGCCGAACCAGCCGTCCTATGCCGCAGGCACCGAGCCGGTGTTCTACATGGAAGTGGAAAACCCGACCGACACCGACTGCGTCATCGACCTTGACGAGAACATCCTGCGCTTCGAGGTGTACGACATGCGTACCAACGAGCGCATGTGGGCAGACACCGACTGCTACCAGCCCGTCGTGTCCGGCACCCAGACCTACAAGGCGGGGGAGAAGCAGGGCTACCAGGCTCGCTGGTCCGGCACCGTATCTCAGCCGGGTAAGTGTGATGACCGTCCCGCGATCGAGCCGGGGTCCTACTTCCTGCACACGGTCATCGGCGACAATGCTTCGGAAGCAGCCCCCTTCAACATCACCTAGTTTCTTGTAGTTATTTAGCTAACAGCGCGATCGCCTCCCCGAGCGTAGAGACCTGACTGACCCGCATTCCCTCGACCGGTTCGAGTTCTCCGCTGGGCACGATCGCGTTTTCGTATCCCAACCTCGCCGCCTCCTGCAGGCGGCGTCCGAGGTTAGGCACCCTTCGTAGTTCACCCGCGAGGCCCACTTCGCCGATGACCACAGTCTTCGGCGGCAGCGGTGTTTCGTGCAGGCTCGACCATGTAGCCAGCGCGACCGCAAGATCCGTTGCTGTTTCGGTGATCTTCACACCGCCAACGGTTGCTACGTACGCGTCCTTGTCATTCGTGCGCTGCCCGCAGCGTGCCTGCAGGACAGCGAGCACCATCGGCACCCTGTTGAAATCCAAGCCCGTGACCACGCGTCGCGGGCTCTTATTCACCGGATCGACGGTAAGTGCCTGGACTTCCGCCAGCATCGGCCGGACGCCATCCATCGCCACCGTGACCGCAGAACCGTCCGGAGTCTTCCCACGGTGAGAGAGGAACAGCCCCGATGGGTCCGGTACCTCCCGGATGCCACCAGCGGTCTGCTCGAAGCACCCCACCTCGTCCGTCGCCCCGAAGCGATTCTTCATGCCACGCAGCATGCGTAACGACGACTGCCTGTCACCCTCAAAGTTCAACACCACATCCACCAGGTGCTCGAGCACGCGCGGGCCGGCCACGTTGCCGTCCTTAGTCACATGCCCCACCAGGATGATCGGCAGGTTCGTCGTCTTCGCCAGTGTGGTCAGCGCAGCCGTTACTGCGCGGGACTGTGCCACCCCACCCGCAACACCCTCCACACCCGCGGCGTGCATGGTCTGCACCGAATCCACAATGAGCAACGAGGGGTTGACCTGCTGGACGTGGCCAAACACCACGTCCAGGTTCGACTCCGCCGCCAAGTACAGCGTGTCTTTCAACGCATCGGTGCGTTCAGCACGGGCACGGACCTGGCCTGCAGATTCCTCAGCAGTCACGTATAGCGCCTTGCGGCCATCCATCGCCGCCCACCGGGATGCCACCTCAAGCAACAGCGTCGATTTACCCACGCCCGGCTCACCGGCCATCAGCACCACCGACCCCGGCACGACACCGGAACCCAACACCCGGTCGAGTTCCCGGATGCCAGAGGGCAACGTGCGCGTCGCAGTCGCGTTCACCTTCGTGATCGGGGTCGCGGGCGACGTCGGTGTCAGCGCAGATGTCTTTACCGGACCTGCGGAAACCGCAGCCGGCGCTTCTTCTTGCAACGTTCCCCACGACCCGCACTCAGGGCAGCGGCCGAGCCACTTCGGGGAAGAGTAGCCGCATTCGGAGCACGTGTGGATCACGCGAGGTTTCTTAGCCATGTGCGACACCGTATAACACGCACACGACACGGAGCCTGCAAGTGTTCGAAAAGTGTTCGAAAACGAAAAGGCCGCTGGTTAACCCAGCGGCATGTGTTCGTCGATAAGCGAAAAGCTCTTAGTGCTTCGCGCCAGTCTCGCGGTCAACCTGGCCCGAAACGAGGTGCGGGGCAGACACGGTAGCCACAACGTCGATGGAGCCGGTGTCAAAGTTGAACGTGACCGGGACGTTGCCACCGTACGCGAAATCGTCGTTAGCCAGCGAGGTAGCGGTGTAGCTGATGCAGTTCGCGTCATCCTGCGGCAGGCGCTCGAGGCCCTCGGCGGAATCAGCAACCAACACGCAGTTGTACTTAATCGTGTTGTTGTTTGCGATCTTGACGGTGTTGCCACCAGCGGTGACGGACTTCAACGTGTGATCCGTCATGGAGGTGTCCTGGTTCGTCGCGGTGAACTTGAGGGCAGCCTTGCCGTCCTCAGCCAAGACGACGGTGACATCCTGCACAGCAACTTCGCCGTTCTCGGTTGCGGCGCTGGCACCATCCACAGCAGCGACCTGGTTCGAGGTCTGAGTAATCTGGCCAGCGGAGCAGCCAACAAGGGCCAAGGATGCGCAGCCAGCGGCAGCGATAACGGCTACCTGCTTCAGGGACTTCACGTGGGGTCCTCCATAGTCAAACGGTTTCGAAGGTTATTCTCTGGAATACTTTAGCGCCTAGACAGCAACTTTTCCCATTTTATCCCCTATTCGGAGCTTTGAAGGCGGTGGTAGGGTTGTGGGGTCAAAACTTCGCCGGGAGCACCAAGGAGCGTTTATGGAATTCAAGGTCGGAGAAGTGGTCGTTTACCCGCACCACGGCGCGGCGCGTATCGCCGACATCGAAGAGCGTGAGATGCGCGGCGAGAAGCTGGACTTCTTGGTGCTGCAGATTCTCCACTCAGACCTTGAGGTTCGCGTGCCCGTAAAGAACTCCGAGCTTGTCGGTGTGCGTGACGTAGTCAACGAGGAGGGCCTGCAGAAGGTGTTCTCCGTGCTGCGTGAGACGGATGTTGAGGAGGCCGGCAACTGGTCTCGTCGCTACAAGGCGAACCAGGAGCGCCTTGCCTCCGGCGACATTAATAAGGTGGCCGAGGTTGTACGTGACCTGTGGCGCCGTGACCAGGGCAAGGGTCTTTCTGCTGGTGAGAAGCGCATGCTTGGCAAAGCTCGCCAGATTCTCGTCGGCGAGCTCGCGCTTGCAGAGCCTGTCGATGAGAAGAAGGTCGAGGAGATGGAAGCCGAGATCCAGAAGATCATCGACGAGCAGGTCAAGGCCGGTATCTCCGAGGCGCCGGGCGATGTTGACGCCGAAGATGATGTTGACCTCGACGAGCTTTCTTTCGACGACGAGTAAGACGAGCCCTTGGACCGCCGTGTTGTAGCGGTTGTTGCCGCAGCAGGTCAGGGCACCCGGCTGGGCGCTGAGGTGCCAAAGGCGTACGTCCCGTTGCGCGGGCGCACGCTTTTGGAGCGTTCCGTCACCGCGATGGAAACCTCCGAGATTGTGGACCAGGTGGTCGTCGTCATCAGTCCTGCGATGGAGGAGCATGCCCGACAGTGCCTGCGGGGGCACGACGTGCAGTTTGTGCATGGCGGTGCGGAGCGCGCGGACTCCATCTACGCAGCGCTCGAAGCAATTTCGCTTGACGACGCCTGCGTGCTCGTCCACGACGCCGCCCGCGCCCTCACCCCTCCCGGCATGATTGCCCGCGTGGCCCGTGCCGTGCTCGATGGCGCGCCCGCGGTGGTGCCGGTTGTACCTGTCGCGGACACCATTAAACAGGTCAGTGGGGGTGCGGTGGATGCGGTGGAGGCGACGCTGGACCGCAGCCGTTTGCGGGCCGCACAGACACCGCAAGGCTTTGACCTGCGCCAATTGCGTGCCGCCAACCGTGCTTACCTTGAGCAGTCGCCCGAGTTCGTGGCAACTGATGACGCGTCTCTAATGGAGTGGTACGGCGCCCCCGTCACCACTGTTCAGGGCGATCCGATGGCGTTCAAGATTACCACCCCGATCGATCTTCGCCTGGCGAAAAGCATTACCGATGAGGCCGAGCCGACCGTGTTCGAGATCCCCGGCAACTAGCTAGGGCGTTCGAACGAATTATCTAAAAAGTTTCGAAAAACCCTTGCATTGTCGCGGTGGTGGCATGTATGTTCGATTGAAAGATCGAAAGGGGGGACAGTGTCTACCGGATACTTCGCAACAGAACGTCAGGATGACCAGATTAGCGTCGCAGGTCAAGCGATGCGAGACGCGGAATACAGTATCTTTCACGCTTACGCTGAGCCCGGTGCGATTATCGACGACTTCGAACTGGTAAGCCAGCGCATCGCAAGCGCCGCCGGCCGTACCGTGAGCTGGGCTGAAAGCGGAATTCTTGGGTATAGCGTCTTGGCAGACCTGCCGAAACTACGCCAAATGCAGGCTGATATGCGACGGCTAGATATCACGCGCCTTAGCGCAATCGAGACCGTGCTAAACCGGTTGAACGATCTCGCCACGCCCGAAGTGTTGGCTGAGTTCGACGACTACCTAGTCAAGGTGTTCACGCCGCGTTCCGCCGGGATGGAGTTGCCATCGGCGACGTCGCTAAAGCGCCGCCTGCGGGACCGGATCAAGCAGGTTGATGCGAAGTTGGCACCAAGCCCGAAGAAAACGAAAGCTCGCAAGAAAGCAAAAGATGCGCCATTCGGCACCTGCCAAGGCGTGTTCTATGGCCAAGACGACGGGGACGCCGGTCTGAATATCTCTGGCGACTCGGCAACGATTGGTCTGATGGATATGTATGTCGGTGCCGTCGCGAAGGAACACAAGCTCAGTCGTGACGATGCACTGCAGATGATCCTCACCGGCCAGCAGCACTCGTCGATTCAGTTGGTGCTGCACGTGTTTTCGCCGAAGACCCCAGGCGCCGGCTACTTCGTTCCCGGCTTCGGCTGGTCGGGGGCAGACGGCACGGAAATCATCGATGCGCTCAAAGAAACCGCCAAGGTGAAGGTCATCGACCTCGACGAGGCTGAACATGCCGAGACTGACGCCTATGTGCCCACCGAAGCAATGAAGGCGTTCGTGCAAACCCGCGACGGTACCTGCCGTTGGCCGGGTTGCAACGTTGCCGCGAAGCGCTGCCAGCTCGACCACCGCATTCCCTACGGCAACGGCGGCAAAACGACGCCGTCGAACCTGTTCTGTCTGTGCCAGCGTCACCACAACATCAAGACGGACCGCCGCGCTACCTATGTGGTCGATCACGTCACGGGCGAAGTCGTCTGGCTTTTCGATGACGGCACCTTCCAGGTCAGCGAACCCGACGGCTTGATCGTCGAGTATCTCGCCGAAGGTGAAAACCCGCGGTGGAAGTCCACTCTGGAACAGCGTCGGAAGCGGCGCCGCGACAGTGCGGAGTTCAACGCCCGGTGTCACTCGGCGGTGGAGCAGTACGAAAAGGACTACGACTGGGAAGCCTGCGTGGAAACGATCACCACGCTGGAGGATAAGTTTGGCCGCAAGTTCGAGTATGCGCCGGAGAAGATGCCGGAGATTACGCCGGAACTCCTCGCCTCGCTGAAGAGACACCTGCGCGACCTCGAACTGGAGCGCGAGGGCTTCGAAGAATACGACTCGGCGTCCCCGGAGTGGGTAGTGTTCAGTCCATGACGAATCTGCGAGTTGGTACTGCCTTCGATGCCCATCAGATCCAGGCCGGGAAGGAGTGCTGGATCGCCGGAATTCTGCACGAGGGCCAGGATGGTTGCGAAGGTCATTCAGATGGCGATGTTGTCAGCCACGCGATCGTGGACGCGGTGCTGTCGGCGGCGGGCCTTGGAGATCTCGGCTCGTTCGTCGGGGTCGGCCGCCCGGAGTATGACGGGGTCCGAGGGGTGCAGTTGCTCGAGGAGCTCCGTGCGCTTGTAGACGACCACGGCCACACCGTCGTCAATGTTTCTGCACAAATGATTGGGCAGACCCCGAAGATGGGCCCGGTGCGTGAGGAGGCAGAGCGGGTGTTGTCGCAGGCTTTGGGTGCTCCGGTGTCGGTGTCGGCAACGACGACGGACCACATGGGGTTCACTGGTTCGGGTGAGGGCCGGGCGGCGATTGCCACTGCGTTGGTGGAACTGAACGGCAACGTAGGATAAACGGCGTGAATCAACGTATTTTCGACACCAAGCCCCGCACGCTGCGAGACTTCGAGCCGGTGAATCCTGGCCACGTTTCGATTTATTTGTGTGGCGCCACTCCGCAGGCGAAGCCGCATATTGGCCACCTGCGTTCGGGTGTTGCGTTCGATATTGTTCGTCGCTGGTTTGCGGCGAAGGGCAACGACGTCGCGTTTGTGCGCAACGTTACGGATATTGACGACAAGATTCTCGCCAAAGCAGATGAGCACAATCGCCCCTGGTGGGAGTGGGTGTCCACGTACGAGCGTGAGTTCACCCGCGCGTACGACACGCTTGGTGTGTTGCCGCCGTCGGTGGAGCCGCGGGCGACTGGGCATGTGACGCAGATGGTCGATTACATGCAGCGCCTGATTGATAACGGCTACGCCTATGCAGCGGACGGTTCGGTGTACTTCGACGTCGACGCTTGGGTGAAGGCGGGCGGCGATTACGGCTCGATTTCCGGCAACAAGGTTGAGGAGATGGAGCAGGGGGAGACGTCGAACGCGGGCAAGCGTGGCGCACGTGATTTCGCGTTGTGGAAGGCGGCGAAGCCGGGTGAGCCGAGTTGGCCGACCCCGTGGGGCGATGGGCGTCCGGGGTGGCACTTGGAGTGCTCGGCGATGTCCACGTGGTACCTGGGTGGCACGTTTGACATCCATGGTGGTGGCCTTGACCTGCAGTTCCCGCACCACGAGAACGAGCAGGCGCAGTCGCATGCGGCGGGCGATGATTTCGCGCAGTACTGGATGCACAACCACTGGGTGACCATGGCTGGCGAGAAGATGTCGAAGAGCCTGGGCAATGTGCTGTCCATCGACAACATGCTGGAGGAGGTGCGCCCGGTGGAGTTGCGTTACTACCTCGGGTCGGCGCATTACCGCAGCGTGTTGGAGTATTCGCCGGAGGCGCTCAAGGAAGCTGCGGCCGGCTTTAGGCGCATTGAGGAGTTTGTGAAGCGCGCAGGTATGCCGGAGCCGTCGACGTGGACTGAGGCATTTGAGCAGGCGCTTAACGACGACTTCGCCGTCCCGAAAGCCCTCGCAGAAATCCACAACCTTGTGCGCGAGGGCAATAAGGCAGCCGATCCGGCCCCGATCGCGGCGCAGGTGCGTGCGATGGCGGCGGTGTTGGGTGTTGATCCGGGGGCGTGGCCGTCGTCGTCAAGCAATGGCAATAGCAAGGCATTAGACGTGCTGGTGGAAGCTGAACTGGAACGCCGTGCGACCGCGCGTGCGGAGAAGGATTGGGCCACGGCGGACGAGGTGCGCGACCGGTTGGCGCGTGCGGGAATTGAAGTGACCGACACGGCCGAGGGGCCGCAGTGGCAGGTAAAGGAGTAGACGATGGCGAAACCGTATCAGCGTCGTGACGTACAGAAGAAGAACAAGAAGGGCCCAACGAAGGGCTCTGGCGGGCAGCGTCGCCGTGGCCTGAAGGGCAAGGGTGCGACGCCGAAGGCTGAGGATCGCGTCTACCACGCGGCGCATAAGCGCAAGTTGGAGCAAAAGCGCCGCGCGCAGGGCCGGCACGATCGTGAGGTGGCGGATCTGGTGGTGGGCCGCAACCCGGTCATTGAGTGTCTGAAGGCGAAGGTGCCGTCGGAGGCGTTGTTCGTCGCGCAGGGCACCGGCCACGATGATCGTCTGAGCGAGGCCGTTGCGCTGGCGAACAGCAAGAACATTCCGGTGCAGGAAGTGCCGCGTCAGCAGTTGGATGCGATGACCGGTAACGGCCTACACCAGGGCATTGGGTTGAAGATCCAGCCGTACAAGTACGCGGACCTGGATGACCTGCTGGAGTCGGTGGATGGCCCCGGCATGTTTGTGGTGCTGGACAACATTACGGATCCGCGCAATCTTGGTGCGGTGATTCGTTCGACTGCGGCGTTCGGTGGTAACGGCGTGATCATCCCGGAACGGCGTTCGGCGCAGGTCACGGGTGTGGCGTGGCGGACGTCGGCGGGTACGGCGGCGCAGTTGCCGGTGGCGCGCGTGACCAACGTGACTCGCACGGTGAAGAAGTTCCAGGACAACGGCTACACGGTCGTCGGCCTGGATGCGGGCGGCGAGCACACCCTGGACACGTTTGACCAGGCCACGGGCCCGGTAGTGATCGTGGTTGGCTCCGAAGGCAAGGGCATTTCACGCCTGGTGCGCGAGAACTGCGACGTGATCATGTCGGTGCCGATGACGGATTGGGTGGAGTCCCTCAACGCGTCGGTGGCGGCGGGCGTGGTGCTTAGCGAGTTCGCTCGTCAAAGAAGAATCGCTGAATAACCTCCCCGCCGGTGATCTCGTCGGTGCCGGGCCCAAGCCGCGCGTCGAGCGTTTTGGCTACCGGCACCATGTGGCCGAAGCCGTCGATGGTGATGAGGCGGACGGGGGCGGGGCCGTGCCAGTCGTCGATACGCAGGGCACCGCTTGTCGACGACCCCCCGCCACCCACACGAGTTGAGTTCCGCAAAGAACTGCGCAGAGTTGATTGCGGAACGGGTCTGGCCACGGTTGTTGCCGCCGATCCCGGCTTCGCCGCCGTTGTAGGGGACGAGCGGGTCGGCGGTGCCTTGGACGGAAACGAGCGGGGTGGGCTGATAATCGGAAGTGCCAACACACGTGTTGGATTCGACGGGCATGGAGGCGCCGAAGGTGGCGGCGCCGTCGAGGAGGCCGGGGGCGTCGAAAAGGAGGCGCATGACCATTTGGCCGCCGTTGGAAAAGCCGATGCCGATCACGCGACGCGGGGCGTGGTGTGCGATGACCTTCCGTAGGAATCCGACGTCGTCGATGTTCAGGCTGCGCGCGGTCTCGTTGAAACCGGTGCGCAGGTCGTTGAAGTGGTGTTCCACACCGTCCGGGTAGGCCACGGTCGCGCCGAGGGTTTCAAAGGTGCGGTCGGTGAAGCTGCGCATCACGTTGCCGGATTGGCGCGAGCCGTGCAGCACCAGCAGGAGCGTGTCGGGGTCGCCTTCGACGGCGGTCCAGGTGCGAGTGCGTCCCTGGTGCTCTAGCGAGAGGCGTTCCATGCTTCCCTTTCGTCGGCGAGTTCCGCCAAGAGCTCAGCCATGGCGTCAACATCTGCGACGCGACGCGACGCCAGCGAGGGTTTGTCGCCGACCTTTACCGCCAGGTCGGTGGGGCCGAGGGCGGCGATGGCGGTTTCGTCGGTGTCGTCGTCACCCGCGAACACGGTGGCCGCGAAGTCGCGCTTGTATTCGGCGAGCCAGGTGCCCTTCGTGATATCCACGGCCGAAAACTCCACCACATTGTGGCCGAGTGTGATCTTGCGGGCGGGCAGGGCAGCGGCGGCGTCGAGCATGTCCTGGGCCGCTTGCTTATCCGCGACCGGCGCCACGTGCAACACCCTCTGATACGGCTTCACCTCCACATAGGCGGGCGGGATGGCGATGTCGCGCAGTTGGCGTTCGATGTCGTCGAGGTGGGCGCGGGAGTCGTCGTCAAGCGTGGGCCCGGGCTCGGCGCCGTGGGAGCCGACGAGGGTGACATTGAGGCCGGAAGGGAGGACCTGGCGCAGACCGTCGAGGTGGCGGCCGGACAGGATTGCAACCTCGGTGCCGGGGAGAGCAGCAAGGCGACGGATCGCGTCCTCGGCCGCCGGATGCATTGTGACCGCGTAGGGGTCGGGGTTGAGTTCAGCAAGCGTGCCGTCGAAGTCGAGGCATACCAACAACGTTTCGGCCTGAGCAATCACCATGTGCGCAGTTTAACGGCCGGGGCATCCACGGCGTCACTGAGCAGGGTGAGTACAAGGTCGGTATCGGTTGGGCGGGTGACGGTGAACTCGGTGTCGTCGTGAAGCATGGGCGCCAACTGGTCGTGCATGTGGCGGGCCCAACCGGCGCAGTCGCCCGGGTCGCCGACGGTGACGTCGCGCAAACGGACAGTGTCGTCGCCCTCAAACTCGCCGGACACTTCAGCGCAGCCGGTGGTGCCGGAAAATGACGAACCCGAAAAGGTGACGGATGCGCCGCCGGTATTGCGCGCGACGGGCGCCTCTGGGTCGGTGTACACGCCAACGACGTGCCACTGCTGCGGGCTCGAACACGCCGCGAGCAGCATCACCGGGGCGAGCAGCAGCGCGCGCTTCACAACGCCTCCAAGAAGTCCTGCGCCCAGCGGGTCACGTCGTGTTCCATGACCCAGTCGTGCATCGCCCGCATGCGTGCCGGATCAGGATTGGTTGCGGCCACAATCGCGGCCTTGACGGACCCCAGGTCGAACGGGTTGCACAGGTAGGCCTGGTTGAGCTCCACCGCAGCACCCGCGAACTCGGAGAGCACCAGCGCACCGTCGCCGTTTGGGTGGGCGGCGACGTACTCCTTGGCCACGAGGTTCATGCCGTCCTTAAACGGTGTGACCAGCATGATGTCGGCCGCCGCGTAGAAGGTACCCAGCTTGTCTTTGGACACGCCGCGGTGGATGTAGTGCACGACCGGACGGCCGACCTCGCCGAAGCGGCCGTTGATGCGCCCGATCGCCTGCTCCACCTCCGTGCGGGTCTTGCGGTAGTGCTCGAGGCGTTCGCGCGACGGCGTGGCCAACTGCACCATGGCAATATCGTCGAGTTCGCCTTCCTCGAGCAGCTCCTCAATCGCCAGCAGCCGCTGCAGGATGCCCTTGGTGTAATCCATCCGATCCACGCCCAGCAGCACGTGCTTCGGGTTGCCGAGCGAATTGCGCAGTGTGCGTATCGACGACTCCGTCGCCGCCTGCACCTCATCCGCATCAATAGAAATGGGGAAGGTGCCAGTACGAATATCGGTGGTGAGCAGGCGGAAGTTCTCTTCGTCGGTGGTGCGCTGAAAACCGATCAGGTCGCAGCCGGACAGGCCGGAGAGGATCTCGTCGCGCCACGGCAACTGCTGGAACAGCGCTGGTGCCGGGAACGGGATGTGCAGGAAGAAGCCGATGGTTAAGTCGGGGCGTAGTTCGCGCAGCATCCCCGGTACGAGCTGAAGCTGGTAGTCCTGCACCCACACCGTGGCGTTTTTGCCAGCGGCTTTGGCGGTCGCCCGCGCAAACTTTTCGTTGACGGCGACGTAGCGCTCCCACCACTCCTGCCTGTACTCGGGGGTGACGATGAGGTCGTGGTACAGCGGCCACAATGTGGAGTTGGAAAAGCCCTCGTAGAAGCCCTCGAAGTCGTCCTGGTCCAAGCACACGGGGACCAGCGAGATGCCGTTGAACTCAAACGGTTCGAGTTCTGCGCTGGTATCGCCAGGCCATCCCACCCAGCAGCCCCCACGGGAGCGCAGTACCGGTGCGAGGGCTGCGACTAAACCGCCAGGGGAGACCTCGTAATGGTCGCCCACCTTGTCTACAGGCAGGCGGTTGGCCACGACGAGGAACTCGTTGCTACCCATTAGGCCTTCTTGGCGGTCTTCTTCGTCGACTTTTTAGCAGTCTTCTTGGCAGCCTTCTTTACTGCCTTCTTGGTGGACTTTTTCTTCGTCGCTTTCTTCTTCGTGGCCTTCTTCTTGGACGCTTTCTTCTTCGTGGCCTTCTTCTTGGTGGCCTTCTTCGGCGCTTCCTCTTCCGCTGCTTGCTCCAGGTCCTCGACGTAGCGCTTGTACACGAAGCCCTGCGGGGTGACACCCAGCATGGACATGAGCGTTACGCCGTCCAGGAAGTCCTCAGCGTAAGTGGCCACGATCCGACGGGCGCCCGACGCAGTTTGCTCCTCAACGGCATGCGTTTGTTCGGCGGTGGGGCGCGAATCGGTGATCTTAGGTGGCACTTGGGGGTTCCTCCTTGCAAGAACGACAGCTAAAGCCCCATCATTCTACGCCACCTGCTTAACGACGGCGCCGTACCCGACGAATCTGCTGGAAAGTCAGCCGGCCAGCGCGCCTAAACGCCTCGTACGGCACGTAGAGCTGTGGGGCACGGATGCGGCGGGCCAGCCACTCGCCGAACACCACACCGCCGGCTAGGGCGAGGCAGGTGCCGATCGCGGTCAGTAGGTTCATCATGCCGAGCAGGAGCTGCTCGTTCATCAGTGCGTACATGCCGCGGTAGATCCACGAACCGGGCAGGAACGGGGTCACGCCGGCGACAGCAGTGATCACCGGGTTGATCAGGAAGCGACGGGAAATGAGACCGCCGGCCAAGCCGACGGCGACCGCACACGCCGCGATAGCCAACAGTCGGCCAGCGCCGAGCGGAGTGAGCACGATGTAGAAGATGAATGAACCTGTCGCTGCGGTGACAAAGGACAGCAGCACAGCGGCTCGTTCCGCAAAGCAACACACCGCGAACGAGGCTGCCGCCATCGCGCCACCGAAGGTGGTCAGCCACACGTTGTTGTACGCCGCATCAGCTGGGAGCACCTCGACTGGTGGCAGTGGCATCCCGACCAGCTCGGAAATCTGCACGCCAGCGGCGACGCCTGCGACGATGCCGCCGGTGCCCAACATGGCTTGGAAGAAGCGGGCGGAGGCGTTGACCATGGACCCGGTGACGCCGTCGAGAAGCGATTGCACCAGCGTCAAACCTGCAAGCAGGACGATGATGCCTGTTGCGATCAGCTGACTGGGGTTGATCGTGTGCCCGATCGAGGCGGAAAAGTCATAGGCGATTGCAGCGGGCAGCGTGGCGACGAACCCACCAATCACATTGTGAAAAAACCCGGGCAACCCGCCACGGGAGAGCAACTTGGAAAAGCCCATGATGAGAAACGCGGTCAGGCCGCCGAAGAACATGAGCAGCAAATCGCCGCCGAGCAGCATGGCGACGAAGAAACCCATCACAGTCCAGCCGGCCAAGTTGCGGGTGTTGCGGTAGGGGATGGGGGCGTTGTCGATCTCGTCGAGAATCTTCTCCGCCATCTCAGGCGGTGTTGCACCTGAGCGGATCGAGCGGATCAGGCGGTCCACTTCCTGCAGTTTGTGGTAGTTCTCGCTGATCATGGTGACCACGCGGAACACGGTGACCGGGGTGCGATGGTCCACGCCGATGATGGTGTTCAACGTAATCGTGTTCACCGTGATGGATACGTGCACGTAGTGCAGGCCGTACGACGAACACACGGTGTGGATCTGCTTGATCGCATCCGCGGATGTAGTGGCGTTTGCGATGAGGATTTCCCCGATGCGGGCGGCGATGTTCATCACCGCGGCGACCTCGGTCGGATCGGTCAGGTTGATCGGGGCGAGGACGGATGGGGGAGGAGAGGTGCGGGCAGCGTCGATCGTCGCTAAGCGTTGGCGCGAACCTCTGAGCTTTCCCCACAATCTCTTTTCCACACAGGCCACACTATCGGCTTGGCGGTTTTCGCGCGACCACGGGCTATGTGTAAGATCTAGCGCGTTGCTGGAGTGGCGCAATCGGTAGCGCAACGCACTTGTAATGCGTAGGTTGCGAGTTCAAGTCTCGTCTCCAGCTCGTGGGTCCCCTCGTCGATACGTATCGGCGAGGGGACATTTTCTTTGGCGAACAAAGATCGACTTGCTCAACCTTGGGCAGCAAGTACACAGGCGACGTACAGCGTTGTGTTGTTTAATCGTGGCAAGTGCATGATTGCCGCAAAAATTAAGGAGAACACAAACCATGGCTGACTCGCAGAACCTCAAGGTGCTGGTTGTTGATGACGAGCCGAACATCGTCGAACTGTTGACGGTGTCTCTGAAGTTCCAGGGTTTTGATGTGGAGACCGCCAACTCTGGTGCGGAAGCCCTCGAGCTGGCGCGCACCTCCCGCCCGGATGCGTACATCCTGGACGTGATGATGCCGGAGATGGACGGCTTTGAGCTGCTCAGCAAGCTACGAGCAGAAGGACTTGACAGTCCGGTGCTGTTCCTGACAGCAAAGGATGCCGTGGAGGACCGTATCCACGGCCTGACCATTGGCGCGGATGATTACGTGACCAAGCCGTTCTCGCTCGAAGAGGTGATCACGCGCCTGCGTGTGATCCTGCGGCGCGGCAACGTGGTGGACGATTCGAACCAGGATTCCACTCTGCGTTATGCGGACTTGACGCTTAACGACGACACCCACGAGGTCACCAAAGCCGGCGAGATCGTCGAGCTCTCCCCGACGGAGTTCAACCTGCTGCGCTACCTGATGCTCAACGCTGAGGTGGTCGTGTCCAAGGCGAAGATCCTGGACAACGTGTGGCACTACGACTTCGGCGGCGACGGCAACGTGGTCGAGTCCTACATTTCCTACCTGCGCCGCAAGGTAGACACGGGCGATGTGCCGCTGATCCACACGGTCCGTGGTGTCGGTTACGTGCTGCGCACCCCACGCCAGTAGGCCTTTCGCAACGTTATGGCGTATTCCTTATTTACGGGGCCGACAAAGAAGCCACTGAAGCGGCAACTTGTCACCACCGTGATGGTCATCTCCGTGATCGGTACGACACTGAGTTCCGTGCTGATCTACTTCCTCATGCGCAACCTGCTGCTGGACCGTGCAGACGACCAGCTGCGGGAAGGCTTGGATACGTGGGCGCACCAGGGGCCGGTGTGGCAGTTCAACCCTTGGAACCTGCCGAGTGAGTTCACCCAATCCAGGCTGTACCCGGACCGGGGCGTGATGGTGTCGCGCCCGGGGGAGGTCAACTCGCCAGATTGGAGCCAGATCAAAACGACTGACTTCGGACAGTTGGTCACGATCACTTCTGATCTCAGCGACCCAAATACGACGACTGTGAAGCGCTGGCGTGCCATTGCCACGGAGCAGTCCGACGGCTCCGTGCAGTATGTGGCGAAGTCGCTGGAGTCGGAGTACCGGATGTTGCGCTCCCTGGCACAGATTGAGGCGCTGGTTGGGGCTCTGGTGCTCGTCGGCATTGGCATTGCAAGTAACTACTTCGTGGCACGTGCGTTGGCTCCGTTAAAGATTGTGGAAAACACCGCTCTGGCGATCGCCGGAGGCGATACCGACAGGCGAGTGCCCGCTTGGCCACGTGAGACAGAAGTGGGCAGTCTGTCGTTTGCCATGAACACCATGGTGAGCCGCTTGCAAGAATCGCTGGAAAATGCGAAAACGCAGGAAGAGCAGATGCGCCGCTTCGTTGGCGATGCTTCACACGAACTGCGTACACCGCTCACCAGCGTGCGCGGATACACCGAGCTGTACCGCAAGGGCATGGTGGATGACCCGCAAATGGTGCTGAGCAAGATCGATGAAGAGTCCGCGCGTATGCAGCTGCTCGTCGAGGACCTGCTGGCGCTAACCCGTGCGGAGGGTTCCCGCCTGGAGAAGCAGGAGGTGGATGTGCTCGAGCTTGCGCTTTCGGTGAAGGACTCGATGCACGCCGCCTACCCAGAGCGGGTGGTGGACGTGGTCAAGGACACCCCAGACGTCCCTGTCGTGGTGGGAGATCCCGGCCGGCTACGCCAGGTGGTGGTCAACCTGGTCACCAACGCGTTCAAGCATGCGGGCCCGGATGCTGAGGTGACCATCACGATCCGTCACAACCTGGACCGTGTGGTCCTCGACATTGCGGATAATGGCTGCGGCATGGAACAGAAGGACGCCGAGCACATCTTTGAGCGCTTCTACCGTGCGGATGCATCGCGCAACCGCAGCTCGGGCGGAGGCTCGGGGTTGGGGTTGGCGATTACCAAGTCGCTGATCGAGGCCCACGGCGGCACCGTGGTTGTCGATACGGCGCCGGGCGAGGGCTCGACGTTTACTATTTCGCTTCCAGCTGCTTAATGCCTTCGCGGATGGTGTCGGCGGCGGCGTCCATCTTGGCGGCGTCGGTTTCGTCGGCACGCATTGCGCTGGCCAGCGAGTAGCCGGACATGTCGTTGGCGGGGAAGACGTGGATGTGGGCGTGGGGGACCTCGAATCCTGCGATGAGGTAGCCCGCGCGCTGCGCATCAAACTTATCGACGATCACCCGTCCGACCTTCTGCGCCACCTCATTCATGTGCGCCCACAGGTCCGCCGGGATGTCGGTCCACTTGTCAATCTCTTCGATGGGAACGACCAGCGTGTGGCCGTACGCGACCGGTTCGATGGTGAGGAAGGCTGCGACCTTGTCGTCCTGGTACACAATTCGGCCCGGGATGTCGCCTGCAATAATTTTGCTGAATACAGTGCTCATAGTCTCCGACGCTACCGGTAAGTTGGATCGCATGCGCATCCTTGTCATCGGTTCGGGCGGCCGGGAACACGCCCTTCTCCATGCAATGCACGGCAATGAGCTCACTGTCGCGCCGGGTAACGCGGGTATGTCCCGCCTGGCCACGGTGCGTCCGCTCGACGTGTCGTCCCCAGTAGATATTGTGTCGCTCGCCCGTGAGATCGACGCGGAACTTGTGGTCATCGGACCTGAGGTGCCGTTGGTTGCGGGTGCAGCCGACGCGCTGATCGACGCCGGCTTCCCCGTCTTCGGACCAACGAAGGCGGCCGCGCAGCTTGAGGGCTCGAAGGCGTTTGCCAAGGAAGTCATGGCGGCAGCTGGTGTGAAGACGGCGACGGCGACCCGCGTGGAATCCGCCGACACCATCGAGGCAGCGCTTGACGAGTACGGGCCGCGCTACGTGGTCAAGGACGACGGCCTTGCAAGCGGCAAGGGCGTTGTGGTCACCGAGGACCGCGCCGAAGCCAAGGCGCACGCAGAGGCTGTCATCGCAGCTGGCAACCCGGTGTTGTTCGAGTCCTTCCTTGAAGGCCCTGAGGTGTCCCTGTTCTGCCTCGTCGACGGTGAGACGGTTGTGCCGCTGCTGCCGGCCCAGGACCACAAGCGCGCCTACGACAATGACGAAGGCCCGAACACCGGTGGCATGGGTGCGTACGCGCCGCTGCCGTGGTTGCCGGAGAATGGGGTGCAGGTGCTTGTCGACGACATCGCCCGCCCCGTGGCCACCGAAATGGTCAACCGTGGCATTCCGTACCAGGGCCTGCTCTACATCGGTGCCGCGTGGGGCCCGGAAGGCCCGGCGGTTGTGGAGTTCAACGCCCGCTTCGGCGACCCGGAAACCCAGGCCGTGCTGTCGTTGTTGGAGACCCCGCTGGCGGACGTGCTGCTGGCTGTCGCACAAGGTCGCTTGAGTGAGATCGAGCCGCTGCAGTGGCGTGACGGGTTCGCTGCCATGGTCGTGCTGGCTGCCGAGGGCTACCCGCAGGCCGCAAAGACCGGTGGTGTGATCACCGGCGACGCACTCGATGACCCGACGAAGGTCCTCCACGCAGGCACCAAGGAAGGGGACGGCAATTATGTGGCGTCTGGTGGCCGTGTGCTTGGTGTCGTCGGCAATGGCGCAACGCTCAAGGAGGCCGTGGACAACGCGTACCGCATCATTGAGGGCATCGAACTGCCCGGATCCTTCTACCGCAAAGACATCGCCCGCCCCGCCATCGAAGGCGCTATTTCCCTAGGATAAATGCCGTGAAACCGAATAATTCCAATGTTCTGAGCAACCGTTATGCCTCCCCGGAGATGGCCACCCTGTGGGCTCCGGAGCACAAGATCATCCTTGAGCGCCAACTGTGGATCGCAGTGCTCAAGGCCCAAAAGGAACTCGGTGTCGAGGTCGCCGAGGGCGCTATCGAGGACTACGAGAAGGTCATCGACAAGGTCGACCTGGACTCGATCGCGCAGCGCGAGAAGGTCACCCGCCACGACGTGAAGGCACGCATTGAGGAGTTCAATGCGCTGGCGGGCCACGAGGAGATCCACAAGGGGATGACCTCGCGCGACCTGACCGAAAACGTGGAGCAGCTCCAGGTGCGCAAGGCACTGGAACTGACCCGCGACAAGGCAGTCGCACTGCTCAAGGCGGTGGGCAACCGCGCTAGCGAGTACAAGTCCCTGGTCATGGCTGGACGCTCCCACAACGTTGCGGCGCAGGCCACCACGCTGGGCAAGCGTTTCGCCTCTGCTGCCGATGAGATCCTGGTGGCCATCGAACGCATTGAGGAACTGCTGGATCGGCTCCCACTTCGCGGCATCAAGGGCCCGATGGGTACCGCGCAGGACATGCTGGATCTCATGGGTGGCGACGAGGCCAAGCTGGCGCAGCTCGAGCAGGGCATCGCAGAAGGTCTCGGCTTCGACCGCGTCTTTGACTCGGTGGGTCAGGTGTACCCGCGCTCGCTCGACTTCGACGTGGTGTCCTCGCTGGTGCAGTTGGGTGCAGGCCCGTCGTCGCTGGCCACCACGATCCGCCTCATGGCCGGCAACGAGACGGTCACGGAGGGCTTCAAGGAAGGCCAGGTTGGTTCCTCGGCGATGCCGCACAAGATGAACGCACGCTCCTGCGAGCGCGTCGGTGGCTTCCAGGTCATCCTGCGTGGCTACCTCACCATGGTTGGCGACCTTGCTGGCCAACAGTGGAACGAGGGCGACGTGTTCTGCTCCGTGGTGCGCCGCGTGGCGCTACCGGACGCGTTCTTCGCCATTGACGGCCAGCTGGAAACCATGCTGACCGTGCTCGACGAGTTCGGCGCGTTCCCGGCCATGATCAACCGTGAGCTGGACCGCTACCTGCCGTTCCTCGCCACCACCCGCATCCTTATGGCGTCGGTGCGCGCGGGTGTCGGCCGCGAGACCGCACACGAAGTGATCAAGGAAAACGCCGTGGCCATGGCCCTGGACATGCGCGAGCGCGGCGCAGAGCAGAACCTTGTGGAGCGCTTGGCTGACGACGAGCGCCTTCCGCTGGACAAGGCCGCGTTGGACGAAGCGTTGGAGGACCGCCACGCGTTCATCGGTGCAGCCGAGGCGCAGGTGGATCGTGTGCTTGCGCGCATCCAGAAGGTTGTGGATGCCCACCCGGAGGCGGCGAACTACACCCCGGGCGACATCCTCTAGGAAGAAGTAAAGGTCACCGTCGCGTCGCGGGTGCTGACCTCGACGCCGGTGGCCACCACACCTGGGTCCGCTGTGCCGGACCAGGAGGCCACATAGCCGTGCTGGGTCCCGGTGAGGTCCGGGGTGTAGCCGGTGATGGTGCTTTCGCCGCAGTATTCGGGGTTGGCGGTGTTGGCGGTGAGGGTGTCGTCGACAAGCGTGAGCTTCGGCAGCGTGACGGTGACGTCCACGGGGAACTCACCCACCGCAACCGGGGTGAACGTGACGGGGAAACACACGAGCATGTTTGCCTGCTCGGCGCTGCGTGGAGCGCGCCGCGTTTTGGGGGCACCGACGGTGACGTCCCACTGCACGGGGACGTGGAAGCTCACATCCTCGGTGACCACGCGGGCGGTGTCGCCGAAGGACAATGTGGTGCCGTCGCGGGTTGGTTCAAACGCTGGCATGTTGCCAGCGAACTCCGAAGGGGTGCCGCACGCAGCCAAAACGAGGGGGAGTAGGACTGCAGTCGCGCGTTTGATCACGGGGAATATACTAACGCGCATGCGTCCAGAGCTTTCTGATTATGCCCATCTCGCCGGCGGCAAGGTCCGCGAAATTTACGAAGTCGATGACAACACGCTGCTGATGGTGGCATCCGACCGTATTTCGGCGTTCGATTTCTCGCTCGAGCCGGCCATTCCGGACAAGGGGCGTATCCTCACCGCAACGTCGATGTTCTTCTTCGACCTGCTCGGCGATGTCCCGAACCATCTTGCGGGGCCGATTGACGACGAGCGCATTCCCGAAGAGGTCCTCGGTCGCGCCATGGTGGTCAAGAAGCTCGACATGGTGCCCTTCGAGTGCGTTGCGCGTGGTTACCTCACCGGCTCTGGCAAGAAGGAATACGACGCCACTGGCCGCGTCTGTGGTGTGAAACTGCCGGAGGGCCTAACTGAGGCATCGAAGTTGCCTGAGCCGATTTTCACCCCGGCGACCAAGGCGGAGCAGGGCGACCACGACGAGAACGTCACCTTTGAGTTCGTGGCCAACAAGGTTGGTTCTGACCTGGCTGAGCGCCTGCGTGCAGCAACGCTGGATGTCTACACCCGTGCCGCCGAGTACGCGGAGACCAAGGGCATCATCCTCGCGGACACCAAGTTTGAGTTCGGTTTGGACGAAAACGGTGAGCTCGTGCTTGCCGACGAAGTCCTCACCCCGGATTCTTCCCGCTACTGGCCAGCCGACAGCTACGAAGAGGGCGTGGTCCAGCCGAGCTTTGACAAGCAGTACGTGCGCAACTGGCTGACAAGCTCGAAGTCCGGTTGGGACCCAGCCGATGGTGTGCAGCCGCCTGAACTGCCCGGATCCGTGGTGGAGGCCACCCGCGACCGTTACATCGAGGCGTACGAGCGCCTCAGTGGCCGACGCTTCTCTGAGTGGCCGGGGGAGCACGCGTAGGCTCTCCGGGTATGACTGCTCCGAAAGCTGCGAAGCACCCGATTACACGATCGTTCCACGGCCGCGACTTTATCGACGACTACGAGTGGCTGCGGGACAAAGAAAGCCCCGAGGTAATCAGTTACCTCGAAGCTGAAAACGCCTACACGGAGTCGAAGACTGCCGCTTGGACGGGTCTTGTCGACGACATCTACGCCGAGATCAAGTCCCGCATCAAGGAAACGGACATGTCCGTGCCGCAGCGCCAGGGCGACTGGTGGTACTACGGCCGCACCATTGAGGGCAAGAACTACGGCATTTCCTGCCGTGTGCCGACGCGTGACGAGCCGTGGACACCGCCCGAGGTCAACGACCACATGGCGGACGAGCAGGTTCTGCTGGACATCAACGAACTGGCAGAAGGCCACGAGTTCTTCTCCCTGGGCGCCTCGTCGGTGGCCACGACCGGTCGTCTGTTGGCCTACTCCTACGACACTGAAGGCGACGAGCGCTTCACGCTGCGCATTAAGAACCTTGAGACGGGCGAGCTTCTCGACGACTGCCTCGACAACATCTTCTACGGCGCCACCTGGGCCGGCGAAGAGTACCTGTTCTACGTGCGTGTGGACGACGCTTGGCGCCCCCACCAGGTCTGGCGCCACAAGGTGGGCACCCCGGCCGAAGACGACGTGCTGATCTACGAAGAGACGGACGAGAAATTCGGCGTCGGTGTGGGGGCGGACCGCGCCGAGCGGTTCCTCATGATTGTGACGTCCTCTTCGCTGACCTCGGAGTACCGGGTGCTGGATTTGCACAACCCGACCGGTGAGTTCGAGGTGCTGTGGCCGCGCGAGTCCGGCATTGAGTACCACCCGGACTACTGCGTGATGGACGGTAAAGAGCAGTGGGTGATCACCCACAATGCCCACGGGCCGAACTTCTGTGTGGCCACCACGCCGGTCGGTGAGTTGCCGGCCCTGCGCGATTTGGACGTGCTGGTGGAGCACTCAGATTCGATGCGTATCGAGGGCATCGATACGTACCGCGACTTCATGTTCATGGGGTATCGCCGGGGAGGGATTCCGCGGTTGGCGGTGTCGTCGCTAAGCAATGGCTTCGGCGAGTTCACCGAGCTTGAGTTCTCTGAGGAGCTCTACACCGCGAGCCTCGGCGGCAACCCGGAGTGGGACGCGCCGGTGGTGCGTATCGTGTACTCCTCGTACACGCAGCCGTCGCAGGTCGTTGATTATGAGGTGGCGACCGGTGAGATGACGCTGCTGAAGGAACAGGAAGTCGAAGGCGGCTACAACGCCGACGACTACGAGGCCTTCCGCGTGTGGGCCACCGCGAAGGATGGCGCGAAGGTGCCGGTATCCGTGGTGCGTCGCAAGGGTGTCACAGGCCCTGCGCCGCTTTTGCTGTACGGCTACGGCTCGTATGAGGCGTCGATGGACCCGGGCTTCTCTGTAGCGAGGCTGTCGCTGCTGGATCGCGGCATGATCTGGGCGTGCGCCCACGTGCGCGGCGGCGGCGAGATGGGCCGAGGCTGGTACGACAACGGCAAGATGCTGCACAAGGTGAACACGTTCACCGACTTCATCGCATGTGCCGACGCCGTAGTGGCCGAGGGGCTGACCACGCACGAGCAGATGGTCGCCGAGGGCGGTTCCGCAGGTGGCCTGCTGATGGGCGCGGTGGCGAACATGGCCCCGGAGAAGTTCGCCGGCATCCAGGCGATCGTGCCGTTCGTGGACCCGCTGACCTCCATCCTGAAACCCGAACTGCCGCTGACCGTCGGCGAGTGGGAGGAATGGGGCGACCCGTACCACGACGTCACCGTCTACGACTACATGGCTACATACGCCCCGTACGAGAACGTCAAGGCGCAGAACTACCCGGACATTCTGGCGATTACCAGCCTGAACGACACCCGTGTGCTCTACGTGGAGCCCGCGAAGTGGGTGGCAAAACTGCGCGAGGTAGCCACCGGTGGCGAGATCCTGCTCAAGACCGAAATGTCCGCAGGCCACGGCGGCGTATCGGGCCGGTACGCCAAGTGGAAGCAGACCGCGTTTGAGTACGCATGGACGTTGGTGAAGTCGGGCGCAGTCGACGAACCTGTGCGATAATCCCGGCTATGCCCGGCAGCTTGCTTGTCTCTATCTCGTCCATCTTCGACGCCACGTTGGACGACGTGACAAGCATGGTGCGCGACCTGGATAAGGAACGCGTGCCGGTGTCGCTGCTTGTGGCGCCGCATATCGACGCCACCTGGCACCTGGCCAAAGACACCACCACCAGGGGTTGGCTTGCAGAGCAGCACGATACACGTGCGCTGCTGCTCAACGGGTTCGACCAGCCGGTGCAGGGTAGGCGCAGCGAGTTTGCCACCCTCGGTGCCCACGAAGCACGGCTGCGCTTAAAGGGGGCGACCCGCCAGATGGCTGCGCTGGGCTTTGACCTGGACATGTTTGCCCCGCCGCGTTGGCGCATGTCCGAGGGTACGCTTGAGGTGATGGGGGAGTTCGGGTTTGTGGTCGCGGCGTCGACGAAGGGGATCTACCGGCTGGCTCGCGGAGAGTTTGCTCAGGCCCGCAACCTGTCGGTGGGTGAGGGCTACGGTGCGGCGAAGTGGTGGCGCCGAAACGTGATCAAGGCCGCCGGGCGCGGCGCGGAGAAAGGCAACACGATCCGCCTGTCCGTGTCCGGGCGTGAGTTGGGGCAGAAGAAGGTGCGCCGCGACTTCCTCGCTGCGGCGGCTGAGGCCATCGAGGCTGGCGCAAAACCTGCCGACTACCGCGCCTTCAGGTAAGCGATCGCCCGGCACACGAGGTAGATGCCGAAAGAGATAAACGCCACGAACACGCTCACCGGCACGCCAGGGGCGAGCGAGAGCACCATGCCGCCGATCGCGGAAACCTCGGCGAACAGGATTGACAGCCACACGGCACGCACCGGGTTCGCGGTGACTTGGGCGGCGGCCGCGCCGGGCGTGATCAGCATCGACATGACCAGCAGTGCGCCGACGATCTGCACCGACTGTGCGGAAGCGATGCCGACCAGCACCGCGAACACCAGCGCCATCGTGCGTACCGGGACACCGCACGCGGCTGCCATCACCGGATCCGCGGAGGCGAACAGCAACGGGCGCCACAACACGACAACCGCGACGGCGACCAGGACCGTGGTTGCCGCCAACAGCATCACGTTCTGGGCGGACACACCCACGATCTGGCCCGTCAGAAGTGCCAGCGCACGGTTGGAGTTGCCGGGGTAGAGGTGGATAAACAGCACGGATAGGGCCATGCCGAAACTCATCGCCACGCCCACGGCGGAATCTTGCTGGCCTTTCAGCCCCAGCGCAGCGAGTACCAGCGCCGCCACGATCGCACCCGCGACCGCGCCGAATCCGACGTTGAGGCCGAACAACAGCGCGGCGGACGCGCCCATGAGCGCTAGCTCAGAGGTGGCGTGGACCGAAAACGACATCTGGCGCAGCACGATCAGTGGCGCCATCACGCCTGACAGGATGCCCAGAAACGCACACGCGATGAGCGTGGTCTGGACGAAGTCCTGGCCAAGCAGGTACGAGGTATCGGCGATAAACGTGCTCACAGGACCACCATCCGTCCGTCGACTTCCACAACGTCTACTCGTGTGCCGTAGAGCTCGCTAAGCACCTCCGAGCGCATTACCTCGGCCACGGGCCCGATGACGTGGCCCTCAGGTCCGATGTAGAGCACTCGGTCCACCACGTCGAGCACCGGGTTGATGGAGTGCGTCACGCACACTACGGCAGCTGGGTGCCCTGCTAAACGCTCAACAGTATCGCGTGCGCGGGCGGGGTCGAGGGAGAGCAGGGGTTCGTCGGCAAGCACAAGCTCCGGATCCTGTGCGAAGGCTTGTGCTTGGCGGATGAGCTGTTGCTGCCCACCGGAGAGGATGCCGACGCGGCGGTCGGCGAACGATTGCGCGCCGACGGAGGCAAGCTGCGCCTCGACGTCTTCTGGTTTTGTACGTTTCCCCATTGCAAGTTTGACCAGGTCACGCCCGCGAACGGGGAGGTCTTTGGGGAACATGTGTTGCTGCGGGATAAACCCGATGCGGCCGTGCACTTCCGCCGAGCCGTGCGTGAGGCGGCGGGTTCCCATGAACGTGCCCAACAGGGTGGATTTGCCCACCCCATTGGGGCCGAGCACCGCGATGAATTCGCTGCGTTCAATGGTCAGGTCGAGGCCCGACCACAACGGGTCGACGGCGGCGCCGCGTAGCTCAGCAATCAAATGTGTATGTCCTGACTAATGGTGGTGGAAGCTCGGCTCGGCGTTGTTGGCGATCTCCACGATTTGGTCCACGATCTTCTCAAAGTAGTCGAGGAAGTTCTCGCCTGCCGGGGGAGTTTCCCGAATCTCAACAATGGGGACATTTTTCATCTGCGCGACAGCGGCCAACCGTTCGGTGGCGCTGTTGGTGCTCTGTGGGTTGACGAAAAGCATGTCAATGTCGCCCTGTTTGATCTGGTTCAAAAACGCCGACACCGCAGCCGCAGACGGCTCCTGGTGGTTCAGGCTGGCCTTGACGTACTCCTCCGGGGTGATGTCGTGCAGTTCAGTGCCCCATACAAGCCCGGCGGCGATCGGCTCGGTCATGCCGATGTGCACGTGCGGCACGGAAGCGAGCTTCTCCTCGATCGCAGCAATTCGCGTATCGACGACCCCAGCATCCCCACCGGTACGCTGCGCCACCGCATCGGCTACCTCGCGGACCTTTGACGGTGCGAACCAGGCGTGCTCCAACTCGTCGAGGGACTCCGGCAGGTGATCGCTGTGGGCGTGCTCGTGCTCTGCGTGGTCGAGCAGCGGGATGGCGTGCACGATGCGGTCCTGCTCCGCGACGGTGTACAAGGCCGCGTCGTAGGCGCCACCATTAGCGACGACCGTCGCCGCCTCCTTGATACGAGACAGGTCCTTGGCGGACGGCTCGAAGTGGTGCGGGTCTACAGCGTCGCCGGTGATGATCGCATCCACGTCCTCCCCGGTCACGGCGGCGGCAACATCTGCCCACACCCCGGTGGTGGCGATGATGCCGGAACCTTCGGCCGCGTCTTCGGACTCCGTAGAGCATGCGGTCAGCGCGGTGCCTGCAAGAGTGAGTGCAGCCAGCGTGGCAAGGGTCTTGGCCTGAAAACGATTGTGCATACGCGGTATTCAATCACTATTGGAAACTGTTTTCAATCTGTTTCGGACGAAGAACCAGTGCTGCGAGCAGTGCCATCAACAACACCGCGCCCACAATCCACCCGGCGCGGAGGTACGACAACGACTGTGAGCTGGTGGCGTCGAAACCCACCTTCACCGGATTGTGATCGGAGGACCGGAATGGGGTCCCGGGCTCGTCGATGAGCGGTTCGTCGCTGTTGATCGCCCACACCAGGGAATCTTTCACGAGGTCCATCGCGGCATCGTTGGCTAACACGTGGTCGAGTGAGCCTACCTTGTTGTCGTACTGATACGACGGGCGTTCCTGCGGGATCGTGGCGTAGCCGGCGTCGTTGAGCACGGCGATCGCGTCTTCTTGGGAGTACGCGTTGAAGTCGCCGATGAGGAACGTGGGTAGGCCGTGCCAGTCGTCTTGCATGTCGAGGTGTTCCAGCAGCGTCCGCGACATGTCTGCGCGGAGTCGGGCGTTGTTGCCTTGGCCGTCGGCGGTGGCGTCGTCATTACGCGAGACTGTGCCCTTGGACTTGAAGTGGTTCACCACCGCAACAATGTGGTCACCGCCGGCGACAGGCGCGAACTCCTGGGCGAGCGGCTGGCGGGCGATGCCGGTGAACGTGGGGTCGTCGAAAATGCGCGACTGCCCAACCGGACGCACCTTCGCCGGCTGGTAAATAAACGCCACGCGGATCGCATCTTCGCGAGTGCCAAGCTCGCTTGGCGACGACACCACCGCCCACCGATCCTCCCCCGCCGCAGCATTGAGCGCATCGACCAAGTGCTGCAGCGTCTCGTCGCGCCGGGCGACATCGCCTGTGGTGCGGGCGGTGTTCTCCACCTCTGACAGGCCGAGGATGGCGGTGTCGAGCCGGTTGATTGCGTTCACGAGTTTCGCCTCTTGCAGCGCGAGGGCCTGCGCATCGTGCGCGCCGCGGAACAGGTGGCAGTTCGTGCAGCCGGTCTCCGGGTCGATGTCGGGGAAGTGGGTGAAGTAATTCATCACGTTGAAAAACCCGATGGACAAATTCCCGCGTACCTTCGCTGGCTCATCGAGGATGCCTGCGCGGGAATCGTCCCAGGTGATCGGCAGATCTTCGGCACGGGTTTGACCGGTGATTGGGCGCAACGGCTGGAACGTCCAATCCCCGTTGTTGTAGCCCACCACCACATCTTGTTGGAAGGCCACGGTGTCGAATGTGCGGATGGACCTCGTGTGGGAAATGTACGGCAGTGGCACGTCGGGTTCTTTGGCGTAGTTGCGGGTGCGTCCGTCGTCGAGGTTGACGAACTCCGCCGCCTGCTGCGCGCTCATCCGCGCTACCTGGTGGGCGTCGGGGCGGATCTTTTCCGTGGGCCAAAAATGCGGCTCGGCGCCCGGTGCCAGACCCACGGTGCCGTACTGGCTGAGGTTGTCATTGCCGGTCACGGTGTAGGCGCCGGGCCTGACCAGCATGCCCTCGTAAGGCTCGCGGGCGGCGTCGCCCGCCGGTAGGGCATCGAGGGGGATGGGCGTTGGGGCGGGCAGGGGGTCGTCGAGAAGCGAGATGCTGCTCGCTGAAATCTGGGTCTGGCCGTAGAACTCCTTCGCCGTGCCTTCCACTCGCACCGAATCGCCGTGGGCGGGATAGCGGCCCTGCTTGCCCACGAACACGAAAATGCCGTCCGAGGCGTCCCCCGGCTGCTTCGGCTGGCCGGATCCGCCCGTCTGCATGAAGAAGCCGCGCTTGCCGCCCTCGTCGTAGACTGCCGTGACTACGCCGGTGGTGATCACGGTCGCTGACTCATATGGAGTGGTCGCACCGGTGCCTTGGATCTCCGCGATGGTCAACACCCGCGGATCTGCTTGCGCGATCCCAGAATTGCGCGGAGTGGGGGCACCCGCGCGGAAATCGGCGGCGTTGTTGTCGGTATCCGCGCCATCGGTGACGCGCTGGATGGACAGTTGGTTCGTCGTCTTCTCGGCGGGTGTGCCCTCCGCGAGATCGGGTGGCGTATCACCCCAAGCCACACGGTCTACCTCGCCGTCCGCGTTGCGCAGCACCGCAACCGCACTCGTGGCAGAAAAGTTAAACGCGGCCTCACGGTCCGGCGCCGGCAGATCGGCTCCCGTCTCGCCGGAAACCCCGCTGATCAGGTAATACCCACCCGCCGGCACCACCCCGAACAACTCAACCACCGTGCCGGAGTTGCCCTTGGCGGAAAACTGCTCCAGCTCCCAGCCGTCGATTGAAACGTCCTGACCGGTGGGGTTGAACAGTTCCACAAAGTCCGCGTTCAGTAGCGCCTGCGCGTTGCTGCCGCCACCGTAGACCTCGTTGATCACCACCGCCTCAGCGTGTGGCACAAGCGCGATGCTTAACGACGACACCAGCACTAACCACAGCAGACGAGCCCGAAACATTCCCTTAACGTAGCCGGTCATCCGATATTGCTGGACGCGTCTGTCCGTCCGATATACTCGCTGCCGTACCGCAAAGGTCGATCAACCTCCCGAAATGTGAAGGATTCTCATGGCACGAGTCGTCGTCAATGTCATGCCCAAGGCCGAAATTCTTGACCCCCAGGGTCAGGCGGTGCTGCGCGCACTGGGCCGCATCGGTGTCGAGGGGGTGAGCGACGTCCGCCAAGGCAAGCGATTCGAGATCGAGGTGGACGACTCCGTCACCGACGCCGAACTGCAGCGCATGGCGGAAACCCTGCTGACTAACACTGTGATTGAAGACTTCGAGGTTGTGCGATGAGCGCAACTATCGGAGTCATTACTTTTCCCGGCACCCTCGACGACGTTGACGCGCTGCGCGCCGTCCGCCTCGCCGGTGCCGAGCCGAAGCAACTCTGGCACGCCGACAACGACCTGACTGGCGTCGACGCCGTTGTCGTCCCGGGTGGCTTCTCCTACGGCGACTACCTGCGCTCCGGCGCGATCGCCGCGCAGGCCCCGATGATGGGCGCTGTTGTGGAGGCCGCGAAGAAGGGCATGCCGGTCCTTGGCATCTGCAACGGCTTCCAGATCCTCACCGAAGCCGGCCTGCTGCCTGGCGCGCTGACCCGCAACCAGGGCCTGAACTTCCACTGCGTGGACACCTACCTTGAAGTAGCCAACAACGACACCGCATGGACCAGCCAGTTGGGCGAGCGCATCTACGTGCCTGCCAAGCACGGCGAAGGCCGCTTCCAGGCGTCCCCGGAAACCATCGAGGCGCTGGAGAAGGAAGGCCGCGTGGTCTTCCGCTACACCGACAACTTCAACGGCTCCATCAACGCAATCGCCGGCGTGACCAACGAAACCGGCCGCGTTGTGGGGCTCATGCCGCACCCGGAGCATGCGATTGAGACGCTCACCGGGCCGTCTGCCGACGGGTTGGGCCTGTTCACTTCCGCCATCGACGCGATTTCGAAGATCGGAGCGTAAAAGACCATGACTGTGCACAATGACACCGTTGAAAACGCCGTCGACACCCCTGACCTTGAGCAGCCGTACGCGGAACTCGGGTTGCAGGATGACGAATACGCGAAGATCAAGGCAATCCTCGGCCGCCGCCCAACGGACGCGGAGCTCACGCTCTACTCCGTGATGTGGTCGGAGCACTGCTCCTACAAGTCCTCCAAGACGCACCTGCGCTACTTCGGTCAGACCATGACCGAGGAGATGGAAAAGAAGATCCTCGCCGGCATCGGTGAGAACGCTGGCGTGGTAGACATCGGAGACGGCGACGCCGTGACTTTCCGTGTGGAAAGCCACAACCACCCCTCCTTCGTCGAGCCGTACCAGGGTGCTGCCACCGGCATCGGCGGCATCGTCCGCGACATCATGGCCATGGGTGCCCGCCCGATCGCCGTGATGGACCAGCTCCGCTTCGGCCCGATCGACGCCGAGGACACCAAGCGCGTCCTGCCGGGTGTGGTCCACGGCATCGGCGGATACGGCAACTGCCTGGGCCTGCCGAACATCGGCGGCGAGACCGTCTTCGACGAAGCATACGCCGGTAACCCGCTGGTCAACGCCCTGTGTGTGGGCACCCTGAAGGTGGAGGACCTCCACCTCGCGTTCGCATCCGGCACCGGCAACAAGGTCATCCTGTTTGGCTCCCGCACCGGTCTCGACGGCATCGGCGGCGTGTCCGTGCTGGGCTCCGCCACCTTCGAGGAAGGCGAAGAGCGCAAGCTTCCGGCAGTCCAGGTGGGCGACCCGTTCGCGGAGAAGGTGCTCATCGAGTGCTGCCTCGAGCTCTACGCCGCAGGTGTGGTCGAAGGCATTCAGGACCTCGGCGGCGGTGGCCTGTCGTGTGCCGCCTCCGAGCTGGCTGCATCCGGCGACGGCGGCATGACCGTCAACCTGGACAACGTGCCGCTGCGCGCTGAGAACATGTCCGCAGCAGAGATCCTCGCCTCCGAGTCCCAGGAGCGCATGTGTGCTGTAGTGGCGCCGGAGGACGTGGACAAGTTCATGGAAATCTGCGCCAAGTGGGACGTGCTGGCCTCCGTCATCGGTGAGGTCACCTCCGACAAGGACCGCCTGCAGGTATTCCACAACGGTGAACTCGTGGTGGACGCGCCGCCGTCAACGATTGACGAAGGCCCGGTCTACGAGCGCCCGTACGCACGTCCGGCGTGGCTGGATGAGGTGCAGGGCGGTGGTGTCGTCGATAAGCAGGCGGACATCAAGGATGCCTGGCTGAAGATGGTTGCCTCCCCGGCACTGTGCTCGCGTGACTTCATCACCGAGCAGTACGACCGCTACGTGCGCGGCAACACCGTACAGGCCAAGTACGCCAACTCCGGTGTACTGCGTATCAACGAGGAGACCAACCGCGGCGTCGCCATCTCCGCAGACGCGTCGGGCCGTTACACCTACCTGGACCCGAATATGGGCGCACGCCTGGCGCTGGCAGAGGCCTACCGCAACGTCGCCGTCACCGGCGCCACCCCGTTTGCGGTAACCAACTGCCTGAACTTCGGCTCCCCGGAAAACCCGGACGTGATGTGGCAGTTCCGCGAAGCAGTCCACGGCCTGGCAGACGGCTCCGCCGAACTGGAAATCCCGGTCTCCGGCGGCAACGTCTCCTTCTACAACCAGACCGGCGAGACCCCGATCCTGCCGACCCCGGTTGTTGGTGTGCTCGGTGTCATCGAGGACGTTGCCCAGGCAATCCCGCACGCCCTGCCCGCAGATGAGGAGGACTACACCCTGGTCCTGCTCGGCGAAACCAAGGACGAGTTCGGCGGTTCCGTGTGGCAGGACATCTCCGGCGCTGGCCTGTCGGGCCTTCCGCCGCAGGTGGACCTTGCTAACGAGGAACGCCTTGCGCAGTTCCTCGGCGGCAACGCAGCCGGTGTAGCAGCAGCACACGACCTGTCCGAGGGCGGCCTGTCCCAGGCTGTGTTCGAGATGCTGCTCGGCTCCAAGAAGGGCGCTGAGTTGAACCTCGAAGGCGTCCACGAGGACGCGTTTACCGCGCTGTTCTCCGAGTCCGCATCCCGCGTGCTCGTAGCAGTCTCTCGTGACCGCGCAGAAGCAGCGGTCGAGCGTGCTACCGCAGCCGGCATCCCGGTCGCAGTGCTTGGCGACACGACTGGCGACGGCGTCCTGCGCGTCGCCAGCGAAGAAATCTCCGTGCAGGAGCTTGCCGATGCGTGGGCTGCGACCATGCCGTCGCACTTCGCAGCCGCAACCGCGCCGAACGCGGCCGTCTAGTCCGTCCGCTGCATAGCCGGTGCCTGTTCTACAATGGGCACCGGCTCATATTGTGCGCGCAGGTCTTTCAGCGTCTGCGTGTGATCCCAGAGGCGCTTGTCCTCATCCGTAACCGGCGTGAACTTACGTGCCGGCAGCGGGGTGCCGTCGATATCCATGCCGATGTAGGTAAACGTCGCGTGGATCGCATCCTTCAAGTTGTCGCGGCCACCACGCGGGTCGCCCGCGCGCAGGTGCACTGAGGTGTGAATGGAACGCGCGTCCGTACGGGTGATGCGCGCATCCACCTCAATCAGGTCGCCGATGTGCACCGGGTGGTAGAAGCGAATACCACCCGCGTAGACGGCGACGGTGCGCTCCCCGGACCATTCCATGGTGCAGGCCGTGCCGGCCTCATCGATCCATTCCATGGCGGTGCCACCGTGGACGTTGCCGCCCCAGTTCACATCGGTTGGTTTCGCCATAAAACGGTGCACGATGCGCTGCGCCGTGGAGTCGTCGGTGTATGTCTGCGACTCCATCTCCGCCTCAATGGCCTTGCGCAGGTCGATGCGCGACTTTGCTGCTTCGGCCACGCGGCGCTCCTCGGCGTTGGTCGGAACGAATGTCGGCACAGGCATGGACTTGCCCGTGTCCGGGTCCTTTGCCACGAAAATGACCAGGCAGTCGCAGGCGCGGGTGAACACGCCCTCGCGCGGGTCGGCGGAAAGCACCTCGTTGACAATGTGCATCGAGGATCGCCCCGTCATGGCGATGCGCGAGCGCACCTCCACAATGTGGCCCGAAGGGATCGGGCGGGTGAAGTGAATGTGGCCCACATACGCGGTCACACAGTAGGTGGCGGACCACTGGGCGGCGCAAGCGTAGGCGGCCTTATCGATCCACTCCAGCACACGACCACCGGAGACACCCTGTGCGCCGTAGTGGAGCACATCGGTGGGGGAGGCCATAAACCGCAGGGTGACGCGCGGGGAGCGTTCGGTAGCAACTACATGGGTTTTGGACATGCCGACACCTTAATATGGGTCCACATGGTGCAAAAGCAGGACCCGATACTGACACGCCAGGCCGTCGATGCGGTCAAAGCATGGATTGAGGGGGATGAGGAGTCGTCGAGAAGCGAGATTGCAAATGCTTGTCGACGAACCGCGCGCACCCTCGCCGAAGAACTCCCCGGCCACTCCGTGGAACTGCGCGTGCCCCCATTTGTGGCCGTGCAATGCGTCGAAGGCCCACGCCACACTCGTGGCACGCCGCCAAACGTGGTGGAGATGGATCCCCGCACCTGGATGCGACTGGCCACCGGTTTAACCACCTTCGAGGAAGAACTCGCGCAAGGCAACGTGGATGCTTCCGGATCGCGCGCAGGCGAGATCGCGGCGGGTCTTCCAGTAATTGCCCTCCGCTGACATTCCTCGGATACAGTGTTTGTCGTGCATACGAAGAGCCCCACGGGGAAGACCAACTTCGAAAACAGCCTTGTCGACCGTGTTGACAAGGCCGACGAACCACGCGACGAATGTGGCGTGTTCGGTGTCTGGGCACCGGGCGAGGACGTGTCCAAGCTGACCTACTTCGGCTTGTTCGCGCTGCAGCACCGCGGCCAGGAAGGCGCCGGCATTGCCGTAGGCGACAAGGACAACGTCGTGGTGTTTAAAGACACCGGCCTGGTCAGCCAGGTCTTTGACGAACCTGTCCTGGAGGCGTTGCAGGGCGATGTGGCGATCGGCCACACCCGCTACTCCACAGCTGGCGGGAACTCCTGGGAAAACGTCCAGCCGATGTTCCGCACCTCGCCCAATGGCACCGACATTGCGTTGGCGCACAACGGCAACCTGGTGAACTTCAAGGAACTCGAAGAAGAAGCGATCGAGCGCAAGCTCATCCCGGCGTCGGGCGTGGATGGACAGGGCTCGTCCTCAGACACCGCTGTGGTGTCTGCGTTGCTGGCGGATCTGGTCACTGAGGACAAGACGCTTCTCGACGCCGCACGGGAACTCCTCCCACGCGTCGAAGGCGCATTCTGCTTCATGGTCACCGACGGCCAGACCCTCTACGCCGCGCGCGACCCGCACGGCGTGCGCCCGCTGTCGCTGGGCCGCCTCGACGGCGGTTGGGTGATCGCCTCCGAGACGTGTGCGTTGGACATCGTCGGCGCCTCGTTCGTGCGCGATATCGAGCCGGGCGAGCTTGTGGCGATTGATAACGCGGGCGTCCACTCCGAACGCTTCGCCGAGACCCCGAAGGCGCACTGCGTGTTCGAGTACGTCTACGTCGCCCGCCCCGACTCCATCATCGACGGCCAGACCGTCAACCTGTCGCGCATCGAGATCGGCCGCCGTCTCGCCCGCGTCACCCCGGTGGACGGCGACCTGGTAATGCCGGTGCCCGAATCCGGCACCCCCGCCGCCATCGGCTACGCGGAAGAGTCCGGCATCCCGTTCAAGCAGGGCCTGATGAAGAACGCCTATGTCGGCCGCACCTTCATTCAGCCGTCGGACACCCTGCGTCAGCTGGGCCTGCGCCTGAAGCTGAACCCGGTGCGCGAAGTCATCGAGGGCAAAAAGCTCATCGTTGTCGACGACTCCATCG
Source organism: Corynebacterium sp. HMSC036E10 (assembly GCF_001836265.1). Taxonomy (NCBI): domain Bacteria; kingdom Bacillati; phylum Actinomycetota; class Actinomycetes; order Mycobacteriales; family Corynebacteriaceae; genus Corynebacterium; species Corynebacterium sp. HMSC036E10. The sequence goes on along the minus strand of NZ_KV827932.1, from coordinate 1,946 downwards.
TGCGCGGCAACACCCAGCGCAAACTCATCCGCATGCTGCGCGAAGCCGGCGCCGCCGAGGTGCACGTGCGTATCGCGTCGCCGCCGGTGAAGTGGCCGTGCTTCTACGGCATCGATTTCGCAAGCCCCGGCGAACTCATCGCCAACCACGGCCGTACTGATTCCGATGAGGCGATCGCGGAGTCGATCCGCACCATGATCGGGGCGGACTCGCTCGCGTTCGTGCCTATCGACGACATGATCGCCTCCACGAACCAACACGAAGACAACCTTTGTGCCGCCTGCTTTACAGGCAAATACCCCCTGGGGCTGCCCGACGGTAACCCCAACGCCGACCTTGTCCGACGCATCCAGAAAGGTGCTGAAGCCTAATGACCACTGAGCAGACCCCAGTTTCCTACGAGGCCGCCGGCGTATCCATCGAGGCCGGCGATAAGGCCGTCGAACTGTTCGCCCCGCACGCCAAGCGCGCCACCCGTCCTGAGGTTCGTGGCAGCCTCGGCGGCTTTGCAGGCCTGTTCGCGCTGGGCAAGTACAAGGAGCCACTGCTGGCAGCAGGCTCTGACGGCGTGGGCACCAAGCTGGCCATTGCGCAGGCGATGGACAAGCACGACACCATCGGTATCGACCTCGTCGCAATGTGCGTAGACGATCTTGTCGTCTGTGGTGCCGAGCCGCTGTTCCTGCAGGACTACATCGCTATTGGCAAGGTCGTGCCGGAGAAGGTCGCCGAAATCGTCGGCGGCATCGCCGAGGGATGCGTCCAGGCTGGCTGTGCTCTGCTCGGCGGCGAGACCGCTGAACACCCCGGCGTGATGGAGCCGGACGACTACGACGTTTCCGCCACCGCCGTCGGTGTCGTTGAGGCCTCGGAACTGCTTGGTCCTGAAAAGGTCCGCGAGGGCGACATCATCATCGGTATGGCATCGTCTGGCCTGCACTCCAACGGCTACTCCCTGGCCCGCCACGTGCTTCTCGAGCGCGCCGGCCTGCCCCTGGACGCCGAGATGGAAGAGCTGGGCCGCACGCTCGGCGAGGAACTTCTCGAGCCAACCCGCATCTACGCACTCGACTGCCTAGAACTGGCCGCCGAGTGCGAGGTCCGCACGTTCTGCCACGTCACCGGCGGTGGCCTGGCAGGCAACATGGAACGCATCATTCCTGAGGGCCTTGTCGCAGAGATGCACCGCAACACCTGGACCCCAGGTCCGATCTTCCGCACCATCAAGTCCGTCGGCCAGGTCCCGGACGAGGAGATGGAGAAGACCTTCAACATGGGCGTCGGCATGACTGCCGTCGTTGCCGAGGAAGACCGCGATCGCGCCCTGGCCATCCTGGCCGCCCGTCACGTGGATGCGTGGGTGCTCGGCGAGGTCCGCGCCACCAGCGAAGGCGACGAGAAACGCGCCGTGCTGACAGGCTCCCACCCGCAGTACTAAACGCGATCGCTAGGCCTGTTTTCGGGCTGATACGAGGATTCGTTCTCGTATCAGCCCGTTTCTGCTTTTAGGGCGCGGTGTCTTTTGCTGGTCGTCTAGCTGGTCTCGTGATGTTGCTAGACGGTCTCGTTTCGACGGCTCCAAACCCCCAGGTGGTGTTGAGGGTCATTGTCACTATGGAGCTGATCGTCTGGTTGGCGTTTCGGGGAGCTAGACGATGGTCGTTGTGGCGGCGCAGACGGGCGTGAAACACCCTGTTTTCGTGTCTTGAGCGCTGTTGTTGCGTCTGTGCTCGTAAAACGGGGGTAATTTGCGGGGGTAGGGCGGTGGTGTGGATTGCTGAACAATCCGCACGTTACGACCATTTCAGGCCGTTTCCACGGTCGTTGAACAATCTTTCCGACCATTTCTAGGACGTTTTCGGGTGGTGTTCCGGCATTTCCGCAGGTCGCGATTCAAACAGGCGGGTTTCGCCTGAAAACACCCTTAAAGCGCATACTATGCATGC
>NZ_KV827931.1:0-464 GCF_001836265.1 Corynebacterium sp. HMSC036E10 | reverse complement strand
GCCATGGCACTGAAGTCGCCGATTTCAAGGTTGTCAGCAGCAATACGCGGAGTATTGATTTTCAGTACGTCCCAGTCGGCGGGGACAACCGCGTTGCCGTTGGGGGTTTCAAGCAGGTATGGCTTTTCCGAGTAGTTGAACTTGCCAAACTGGTACAGGTAGTTCATCACCGAGTCATACTCCGGCGCCATCGGAAGCGAAACACCCTTAATAAGGTCACCGACGGTGTCGTTGGCACCCCAGTGGCGAAGATCTAGAGTGTGGCCTAATTCGTGCAGGATGGTGTTGCGCAGTTTTGCATCTGATCCCATCAGGCGGTTATTGGCGATGAAAAGCGAGTTATCGCCAACCAAGGAAATACCCGAGGCGTAGTTACCTTGATCAATCTGATCACCGATAACCCCGATGCGGAAGATGTTGTCACGCTCGCCTAAGAACTCGTCGATGTTGTCGAGCAGTTTGTA
>NZ_KV827930.1:0-67535 GCF_001836265.1 Corynebacterium sp. HMSC036E10 | reverse complement strand
AACTGCGGGCGCTGGTAGGGGCACCTGGGGTACAGCCCGGGCCAGCGCTGGTTTCGTTTCGCTGCAGATTGGCGCTGGATCTCCATGCCGATGCCGAACATGATGGTGAGCAGTCCCAGGAACTTGCCGTCCGTGACCAACGCGCTTGCGGCATTGAACAACGCGTCGGCGGCCTCTGCTGCAGTTCCATTCGTGGAAGCGGCGCGAACCTCATCCCAGAGCGTGAAGTTCGGATCGAAATACTGCTCCATGACGCTGTCCATCTGGTGCCAGGTGGCAAAGATCCAGATATTCGTCGCCAATGTGCCCAGAATTGCGATACCTCGAGCGACGTCGAGAGCGACGATTCTCCGATAGGTGGGTTCATTCACGGGTGTCATATTAAAGAAGAACGCGATTATGAGAAATGGCGCAAAGACGGTAGGGTTGTCTCTCGCTGTTGTCGAAGTACACATATACGCCTACGTCAACCGATTGCATTTGCGCCGGTAGCGGACCCTCACACCGCTTCTCACCTGGTGCTTTCCTCACATCGTGATCGAGTCGTGGGCGGTAAGAAGAGTAAGGAAGAAACCCATGTCGGCACATTGCCAGGTCACGGGACGTCAGCCGTCGTTCGGCAAGACCGTCTCGCACTCGCACCGCCGCCACTCGCGCCGTTGGAACCCCAACGTGCAGAAGCGGAAGTTTTACCTGCCCTCCGAGGGCCGTACCATCACCCTGAACGTTTCCACGAAGGGTCTGAAGATCATTGACCGCGACGGCATCGAGTCCGTCGTCGCCCAGATCCGTGCACGAGGTGAGAAGATCTAATGGCACGTAACGATATCCGCCCGATCATCAAGCTGAAGTCCACCGCGGGCACCGGCTTCACCTACGTCACCCGCAAGAACAAGCGCAACAACCCGGACCGCATCACGCTGAAGAAGTACGATCCGGTAGTTCGCAAGCACGTCGAATTCCGCGAGGAGCGATAATCCATGGCGAAGAAGTCTAAGATCGCTAAGAACGAGCAGCGTAAAGAGATCGTCGCCCGCTACGCGGAGCGTCGTAACGAGCTCAAGGCAATCATCAAGAACCCGGAGACCTCTGACGAGGATCGTCTGGACGCTCAGTTTGAGCTCAACCGTCAGCCGCGCGACGCATCCCCGGTGCGCGTGCGCAACCGTGACTCGCGTGACGGCCGCCCCCGCGGCTACCTCCGCAAGTTCGGTGTTTCCCGTGTCCGTATGCGCGAGATGGCTCACCGCGGTGAGCTGCCTGGCGTCCGTAAGTCTTCGTGGTAAGGAGGACTCAAATTATGAAGCGCAACAATTCGCGTAAGCCGCGCATTGAGCAGTCCCGTCGCCCGAAGAAGAACCCGCTGAAGGCAAAGGGCATCGAGACCGTCGACTACAAGGATATTGAGACCCTGCGTCTGTTTATCTCCGACCGTCACAAGATTCGTTCCCGCCGCGTCACGGGCCTGACCCCGCAGCAGCAGCGCCAGGTCGCTACCGCTGTGAAGAACGCGCGCGAGATGGCTCTTCTGCCGTTCACCACCCGCTAATTAGCCGGTTGACGATGACAGCGTAAGAGTCTTCGGCTCTAAGCACCCGCACTCCCCTCTCCGTGAGGGTTGAGAGCGGGTGTTTTTCTTCTAAAGTAGTGGCGTATCCCAGAAAGGTAGGCAGGGTATGGCGAATTCGGTCGGACGACCACGCAAGCAAAGCCCACGGCGCAAAGGCGCAACCGCCCGCGAAGAAATCCTCGATGCCGCATCCGAACTTTTCACACGCAAAGGCTTCGCAACTACCTCCACTCACGACATTGCTGACGCCGTAGGCATCCGTCAGGCGTCGCTGTACTACCACTTCCCCTCCAAGCGCGACATCTTCCTCACGCTGCTCATGGGGACACTGCAGCCTTCGCTGGATCTCGCATCAGACTTGGCCAAGACCGACGAGACCGCAGCTGTGAAGCTCTGGGCGCTCGTCGCCGCCGAGACCCGTATCTTGTTGTCCTCGAATTGGAACGTCGGCCGACTCTACCAATTGCCAGTGTTGGAGTCGGAGGAGTTTGACGAGTACCACGAGGCACGCCAACGCCTGGAGGGTATCTTCCGCGACCTGGCGGCGCAGATCGTTGGCGACGACGACCCCCGCATCGACCTACCGTTCCACATGACGCTCGCCGCCATCGAGATGCGCGACAACACCGGCGTTGCGCCATACCCGCTTGTCGACGACGCCCTGCCCGCCCCCTCCGTCACCATCGCCGATGCCGTTTTGGACGTGCTGCATACGGATCTGCCGGATCGCCGCGCCGAGCGCATGCTCAGCCTCGTCGCGCAGGTATCGCGCGACGAGGACGCTTAGTTTAGAACTTGTCTAAATCCTCGACCGCGACGCGGGCCTCGAACCAATCCCCGTCGTCTCGCTTCACGCCCCAAATCCGGGCCCCTGACGGTGAATCAATCGGGAACACATCCGCATCAGCGGTGATAAGTTCCTTAGTCTTCACATCGCTTTGAGCAACGCGCGGGGAAGTTCGATTGCCGTCGTAGGTAAAGATCGACTCCCCGTCCGAAATCGCGTCGACGAAGTCCAACTCCTTGAGTTCGTCCTCGCCTATTTCGAGCAGGACTTCTCCAGTCTCGGGCTTGAGGACAAAGAGTTTTTCTAGGTCATCGAGTGGCGAGTAGAAGATGGCCGTAATAATGCCACCGCTGCGCCGCACCACAGGTACAGAACTGTAGGTTCTGGTTTCCACACTCATTGCTTCGTCTGCCTTGCCACCGCTGACATAGAGGAATTTCACTTTACAAGGCTTCGTTGGCTCATCGATGCAGCGCTCCTGTTCCGCAGTGTCCTTGCCGTAAACAAGGGCGCTGTCGCCGATACGCCACGCGGCTTCAGGTGCGAAACCTTTACGTATCTCAACGTCCTCCCCCGATTCGAGATTTCGGCTCCTCAAATCCCCTTCGTTGCTTGCGTAATACAGCACGGGCTCCCCGCTCTGCGCGAGCACGCCGAAGAAATCATTGGTCTCGATGCGCTCATGCCTTGTTTCTTGGCCGGAGGCGATATCTACCGCAACGACATCGATTTGTTTCTTCGAGCCGGCCTCCGGAATGTTCGCGAGATAGATCTTCTCCGCGCTCGCCGCGATGATTTCGGCGGATTTCGCATCGAGGTTCTTCGAATCCACCTCTGCGAGGGTTGGCTCGTCGAAGGATGCGAAATCGTCAAGGAACGTCGACAGGCTTACCTTCTCGGTTTGTAGGCCTTGGGTACTCTCCACAGTCTTCACAAGGCTGGCACCTTTGGTCTTCCCGTCGTCGGCAACCAGCATCATCGTCGTGGTCATACGTTTGTCCTCAGAGCCATCGAACTTCTTCGGGGAGATGTCGTACAACGCTCCCGTGTCCAGATCGAGCGCACGGGTTTCTTTGTCCCAGGATGTGACAGCGAGTTTTGCAGGGACCGCCTGATTGAATGTCGGATTGAACACGTCGAGGTTGTCGATCCCAAGTGACCTTGTTTCTGGCAAGTCACGTGCTGCTTCAGGCGCCGCCTCTAACGGATCGACGGCCATGCGTGCGTTGTTGTTCCACTGTGGCTTAAGGGATTCCGCAGCCGTAGTTGCGTGCTTAGTTGGGTCAAGCACTTCCGTTTCGGTTTCATCCGCGCCGCCACAGGCACTCAGCGAGACTGTCAACAGCCCTGCACCAAGAAGTGCGATTGCTTTCGTCTTATTCATGTTCAACCTCTTCTTTCTCTCGCCGTGTTAGTCAAAGATGTCGTAGAGCTTCCAGTCGCCGCCATCTCGAGCGAACAGGAACAGTTGGGTATTGACCGATGTCGCGTGGACGTCCTTGTTTTTCACCTCCGTGTTAATCCCAACGAGTCGCGCCTCCTTGATCCCACTCAACCCGTAAAGACGGTCGAGGTAGTCGGTGTTCTCCGACGCATCGCCATCTTGTTTCTTTGCGACGAGCTCCTTCAGGTCGTAGCTCTCCCCCACAACGTACTCGGCATCGTTGGATGATCCGATGCTCGTGTTCTCAAGCTTGTTTTCAAGCAACGCGGCACGGCCAGCAGCGGCATGCTGATTCATCCAGTCGGCCCTATCGTCCTCATCAAGCTGGGCGATTTCGTTGGCGAGCTTCTCAGGTCCGCTCGAGCCCAGCCCAGCGCCAACAAGCTGAGGAACTACCAGCGCAATGACGAGCACACCCGCAACAACAGCAGCAATAGGCCACCAACGCTTCACATCGAACGACTTCTCCGGTGTGTTGTCCCCTTCGCCAGAGCCGGGAACAACGGCTGGTTCGGAAACTTCGGGGGCTTCTGGTGCTTCGGGTGCGGTCGGTGCAGCCGTTGCAGCCGGTGACGCCATGGCGGCCAGCGACCGAAGGCTTTGCACGTTCATGGGCATGCCACTGTCGGCCTTCAAGCGAGAGTCGTACATCTGGCGCTTAGTCGGATCTCCCAGAATCTCCCGAGCCAGACGCAATTCCTCCTCGCCACCAGGGTTGGAGGTGAGGCCGCTGTCGAGGCGCTGCGTGAGCTCGTCGACAAGCAGCTCGCTCGAAGCCGACGGATCAAGTTCGAGCGTCTTGTACAGGTTGTAATGCTGCATCCCGGTTTCCTTCTACTGCTCGCTGATGAAGACGGAGGCGTTGTTGCCGCCGGTGCAGCGGAAACCGCCCTGCGCCGGCGAGCAGGACATCATGTAGTACTGGCCGGTCTTCGGGCTCAGGCTACGCAGCGAAGTCGGCGTCTTTCCGTGCTCCGCGTAGTACGCGCGGAAATCATCACCAACGGCACGCGCAAAGCCCTCAGTTGTGACGGACGTTTCCGGCACGCCAACCCCGAAGGTACGGTCCTTCCGGTCAGCGTCCGGCTTTGCCGACGACGGCGCCGCCGAGGGCTTTGCGCCGTCAGTCGCAGCCCCACCTGGAGCACGCGTCGACGTTTCCACAACAGTAGAGGTCACCGGCTCTGTGGAACCGCTGGACGATCCGCCAAAGCTCCACGCGGCGAACGCACCGAGGACCGCCAGGAGGGCAACGGCGAGCACACCAATGATGATGTAGAGCACCCGGTTCGACGACTTCGGCTCTTGCGGGGCGGGCGCCGGCGCGTACTCAGGTTGGCTCCACTGCTGCTGTTCCCAACTTTGCGCCGGGAACTGCTGGGTGGGCATGTCCTGCTGTGGTTGTCCCCACTCGTCGTATTCGGATGGTTTCGGGGTGTATGCCGCCCACTCATCGTTGGGGTTGGCATTTGGGTTCGACATCGTGGAATCTCCAAGCTACGGGGGTGTTTATCCCGCAGTCTATCGTCCAGCCTCCGAACAGTCAGGATTTGGCGAGCCCAATTGCAGCTCGAGCACAGCGTTTGTGAGATCAGTTGCCATCAATTGGGCCGTCGCGTACGTGCCGTCTGCGGGCGAAACTGTCAGCGCGATGCCGTAGCCGTTGTACAGGCCGAGCTGGCGCACGGTGTACTTCCCGTCGTCCCCCGGACCCCAGCCACCTTTGAAGGCAACATCCGGCAAAACCCCCAGACCGTAGCGCTGCTCCGGCACTACCTTGCGCATCATGTCGAGTACCTCGTCGGCCCCCGCCACACAGCGCAGGTTGGAGGCGAACACTGCCTGCTCACGAGTGCCCCATCGCGTTTGACCGAAAGCCGTGAATCCAGGCCTGAGCACAACGGTGTTCATCGGGAGATCTACTCCTGCTTCACGCAGCACTGCTTCTACCTCCGCAGGCTCAACCGTCGCCCACAGTGTTTCTGCTGCGAAGTTGTCTGAGGCGGTAATCGCAGACTCCGCAACCGGAAGTAGCGAAGGGTCTTTGCGAAGCGCAGTGACCGCGATCGGAACCTTCGAAGTTGACCACGCTACCTGCGGATCTTGTTCCGGCGATCCTACTGCGTCCCGGCCGTCAGACACCGCGAGCTCTGCCGTTCCCCCGTATTGAGCAACCACGGCATCGACTGCTGCTTGGAGCTGCGGTTGCAACTGCTCCAGAACAGGCGCGGGGACGGGCGAGGGTGCGAGTGAACTCGGCGTAATTACGTGGGTTGCCGTCACAGTTTCCGTCGCTGGTTCTGAGGCCCGCTCCCCTGCCCCGCACGCGCTGAGCGCAAGCCCAGCGGCGACCAGCGCTGCAGCAAACCTCAGTCGCGGCGTCATGTTTAGCAGCGGGCCGTCGGCAGATCGCCGCGCATTGCTGCGATGCCGTCCGCCAGCTCGTTGAGCATGGCGAAACTACCCTCGTGCCCCTTCGGGCTGTGCGCGGTGATCGCCACGGCGATATCCCCGTTCGGCCCAGGGATGAGGCCAAACTGGCGGGCGAGGTGCCCGTTCTCGTAGTAGTTCCAGCCGCCCTTGAAGCGTGCACCAGGGATGCGCCCTACACCCCAGCGCTGATAATCGACGACGCGCCCCATCATGTCCAGCACCGGCTCATGCCCCTTCACGCAGCGCAGGCCCGATGCAAACGCCGCCTGGTCGCTGGTGGTCCACAGCGTGCCCATCTGGTATCCCGCGGAGTTGGTGGTCCGCGATCCTGCCTCGGCGATGATGCCGTCGAGTTCCGCGCCCGATACCTGGCCAAACATACGGTGCGCGGCAGGGTTATCGGAGCGGGTCACGGCGACCTCAGCATCCGGGTAGGCTGCCGGGCTCTTGCGCAGCGCACCAATAGCCACCGGGACCTTCATGGTGGAAAATGCCGGCTCCGGGCGGTTATCCCCTGCGGTAATGCCACCGACAGATGCTGTCGCGCGGCCACCATGTCGCGCAACAACGTCGCGCACAAGCTGATCAAGCTGCGCTTGAACCTCCGTGGCACTCTTGCCCGTCGGCTGTCTCTTCGCGGCGGCCGGTGCCGTCAGCGGCAACGGCAGGTGGATGGCTCGCTGCACTTGCGGCGGCAGTTGCTTGTAGGTCTGCACAATGGCCGGGCCTACAACCGGGATCTGATCAATCGCGGAGTAGGTGGGAATGGCCGGCAGGCCCGGAAGCGAAATACCTGCGGTGAGCGCAAGCGCGGCGAGCTTGGAGGACACGGAGGTACTCTCCTTCAGAGGGTTAGTGGGCGAAGTGGCGGGTGCCGGTGAGATACATGGTCACGCCGGCTTCCTTGGCTGCAGCGATGACTTCCTCGTCACGGATGGATCCGCCGGGCTGGACAACGGCCTTCACACCGGCGTCTGCAAGCAACTGGAATCCGTCGGCAAACGGGAAGAACGCGTCGGAGGCTGCCACGGCACCGTTGGTGCGGTTGCGGCCCTCGTCCAGTGTGTTCGCGCGGTCAACGGCCAGCTTGGCCGAATCGACGCGGTTGACCTGGCCCATGCCGATGCCCACCGATGCGCCGTCGTTGGCAATCAGGATGGCGTTGGACTTCACGCAACGCACCGAGCGCCACGCGAACTCAAGATCGGCGAGGGTCTGCTCGTCGGCAGCGTCGCCGGCAACCAGCTTCCAGTTGGCGGCTGCGTCGCCGTCGGCCTGGAACTGGTCGCGCTCCTGGACCAGCCAACCACCGGTGATCTGCTTGCGTTCCTCGGTGAGTTGCTCCGGGGTGACCTCCAGCAGGCGCAGGTTCTCCTTCGTGCGCAGCAGCTCGAGTGCTTCCGGCGCGAAAGACGGGGCGATGACCACCTCGGTGAAGATCGGGTGGATCTGCTCTGCAAGCTCAAGGGTAACCTCGCGGTTCGCAGCGATCACGCCGCCGTAAGCAGAGACAGGGTCGCAGGCGTGTGCCTTCTTGTGTGCATCCGCGATGGACTCGTCGGAAACTGCGAGACCACACGGATTGGCGTGCTTGATAATCGCGACGCACGGACGGTTGTGATCCCAAGCCGCACGCCATGCGGCGTCAGCGTCCTGGTAGTTGTTGTAGCTCATTGCCTTGCCGCCGTGCTGCTTCGCAGCGGCAATGCCCCAGCCGTCGCTTTCCAGGCGGGCTGCCTGGTGCGGGTTCTCGCCGTAGCGCAGTTCCGTGGTCTGCGCACCAGACTCGGTCTGGCTCTCGAGCTGGGAGGCGAGCCAGGAGGACACGGCGGCGTCGTAACGCGCAGTGTGCGTGAACGCCTCGAGGGCGAGCTCGCGGCGCTCGTCGAGCGTAAAGCCACCGTTCTTCACGGCCTCCACAACGTCGGCGTAGCGCTTCGGGGAGGTCACAACCGCGACAGACGGGTGGTTCTTGGCTGCCGCGCGCACCATCGACGGACCACCGATATCGATCTGCTCGACGCACTCGTCAAAGTTGGCACCTGAGGCGACGGTTTCCTCGAACGGGTACAGGTTGACCACGACGAGCGAGAACGGCTCGATGCCCAGCTCCTCAAGCTGCGCCTTGTGGTCGTCCTTACGCAGGTCTGCCAGGATGCCCGAGTGCACGCGCGGGTGCAGCGTCTTCACACGGCCGTCGAGTACCTCCGGGAAACCGGTGACCTCTGCGACCTCGGTCACCGGCACGCCTGCGTCTGCAATGCGCTTCGCGGTGGAACCGGTGGAGACGATTTCTACGCCGGCTTCGCCCAACGCGCGAGCCAGATCCTCCAGCCCCGTCTTGTCGTAGACGCTGATCAGCGCGCGCTTGATTTCCCGCTTCGCGGCATTCGTCATGAGAAAAGGACCTTTCCGTTTACTACTTGGGCGTTATGGAGCAGTTCCACGATCTGCTCGCGCTCGACCTTCTTGATGCGCTCGTGCAGCGTGGAGGTGGTGTCGTCCGGCAGCACCTCAACGGCACGCTGGGCGATGATCTCGCCGCTATCCAGTCCGGAATCGACGTAGTGGACGGTGCAGCCGGTGACCTTCACACCGTATTCCAGAGCATCCCGGACAGCGTGCGCGCCCGGGAATGATGGCAGCAACGACGGGTGCGCGTTGATGGTTCGACCTTCATACTTCTCAAGGAAGGGCTTGCCCAGGATGCGCATGAAGCCTGCCGAAACGACAAGGTCTGGCTTCACGGACGCAAGCGTGGCGGCAAGTTTTTCGTTCCACGCGTTGCGGTTGGTTTCCATTGGCACCACTGCGGTGCGGATACCCGCGTTCTTCGCACGTTGGATCGCTGGGCAAATTTGATCCGCCACCACAATGTCGATGCGGTAGCGACCTTGCGCATTGTCGATCATGGCCCGCAGCAACGTACCCGTTCCAGAGACGAGCACAGCAATTGATTTCACTGAATCACTCACGCGAAGCAGTCTAGCTGTCAGTGTTCGCAGGTGTGCGTTGCCTTAGCGCAGCTACCCCCAACACGGTTGCACCGGTGACGGCAACCCATACAAATAGCAGTAGCGCCAGCACCCAAGGGTCCACGCCGATGACCCCATAAGCGCCTGCTTGCCCTGAGGAGAAGACGCCTGCGGCCGCGCCGAATAGGGCGCACCACGTGGCAGTTGCTGCAATAGCAGTCAGAGACACTTGCTTTGCAACGAAGTAATGCACCAGCACCGCCGCCGGCACCACCAACAGCACCGGCGCCCACGCGGGCACCTCCGCCGGGATCGCACCAAACAGGGGCAGGGGTGGGTACGGGATCTGGACTGCGTCGAAGAGGTTTATCGAACCGGCACCGTAGGTAAAGGACCCGCCGAGCATGACCGACAGCGCCCCGATAGCCGCATTTGGCAGGTACGCCACACAGAGCACGAACAGGCCGATACCGCCGCCCCACCCGAGGGATGGGTACTGGCCGAGCAGTTCGCGAACCTCACCAAAACCTGCAACGAGGAACGCAAGGTAGATCACTGCGGCTGCACTCAGCAGGCGTACAACGATCTTGCCTGCAGCCTCACCTGCATCAACGGTTTCCGCGGGAACCCCCGCACGCTTCGCGAGCGCATGCCACACCACGTTGCGGATTCCGATGCAGTAACCAATGAGGTGCAAGATGACCGGGCAAAGCAGCGCGGCCACGGGGTGTGGTGCGGCCACCGGATAGACGGCCGACGCGTCAGCGACCATGAACAACGCGATGCCGCTGAACACCAGCGCAAAGCCGATGACAAGACCAAGCAGCACGAGGAGGTCCAGGATGCTCACTCGTCCCGCCGTAGCCGCACGGATGCGGCGCGCCACGAGTGCGACAACACCGATGGCTGGCAAAAGGGGTACGGCGGCGAGCTCGATGTCGTCGATACGCACTGGCACTCCATGGAAGACGAACCAGCTCTCCCCCACCGCGGCAGGCAGGTAGGTCAGGCGCCAACCTGCGATGAGGATGACGGCAAAGCACACCACAAGCAGCCCGAGCCCGACGACAGCATTCGGCACAGCGACATACGGCAGGTAGTGCTTGATCCGCTCTTCGGTCGTCTCCGGGACCTTTGCGGGGGCAGACAGCTTCTTAATACCGGTGATCTTGCGCTTGGACATGCTGGCGTTGCGCGCGCGGCGCCCGCTTGTCGACGACGCCGGGCGTGGTTTCGGTGTGGTGCTCATCCCCGCCAACTCTGCCACTCCTCACCCCCACTTCTGGGGAAGGACACCCGATCTTCCAATTTGCCCCACCCGTCCGGAGAGTCACACCATTCACATACGACTACACATGACGTGGATGCAACCGGGATGTAACACTGCGAAGACAGCGAACGATTAAGACAATTTTCAGATTCATCTTGCCCCGATGAAACCAATTCGTTACAGTAACCACTCGTAGATAACAGGAAGGTTACGATTCCCCTGCCGGAAACAGCACTAGCAGGGGGAATTCGGGCCAACGGGAAATCTCAAAGAGGGCACATGTTCATTTCGAAGAAGCAGGGCGGCAAGCACCGTAAGCAGACGCCGAACACGGGTCGCGCAGCTGTCGTCGCCGCCGCCACTGGCGCGGTTTCCACCGCCGGCTTCTCCGGCCTCGCCGCAGGCGCTCTCACCTCGGACAAGAGCCAGGACGCGGATTACTCCATCCAGCTCGCAGCCGATACCGACGAAATTGCCGGCACCCCAGACAGCGACGCCGCAACCCCGCAGATCCTGGCGATCGCGGAGTACAAGCCGGTTGAGAACCTTACCGACCAGCTCAACAAGGCAGTCCAGCACTCCGACGAGGTCGCTCGCCAAGACGAAGCAGCACGTGCCCCGCTGGTCGTCCGCCCGGCCGACGGCGCTTACACCTCCGGCTTCGGCATGCGCTGGGGTTCGATGCACTCCGGCATCGATATCGCCAACGTGGAAGGCACCCCGATCCGCGCAGTTGCCGATGGCACTGTGATCGACTCCGGCCCGGCCCAGGGCTACGGCCAGTGGATCCGCATCCGCCACGAGGACGGCTCCATTTCCGTCTACGGCCACATGCAGTCTCTGTACGTAGGCGTCGGCGAGCAGGTCCATGCCGGCCAGGACATCGCCGGCATGGGTTCGCTGGGCTTCTCCACCGGCTCGCACCTGCACTTTGAAATCTGGCCGGACGGCGCAACCGCTGTCGACCCGGAGCCTTGGTTGGCCGCACGCGGTATCCAGCTCTAAGCCACACACAGACTTCTGCCCCGCCTTGGCGGGGCTTTTTCATTGTTGGGTGTCCAACTTTTCGGAGCATGCGGGGGTACACCATCCACCCCCACAGGCAATTAACATCCGTAACAAATTTCACTTCAGTAACATCGCACCTGCCTGCAGCGATACCACATATCTACACCCAATTAGAACAAACGTGCAGGTCACGCCATTGCTTCGCGGGTGGACACACGTTAAATTGACCTGCTGTGCGCGTAGCCAAAGCTGCGCCGAACCAGACCTGCGTAGAGAAGGTAAAACTGTGAAAACCAGTCGTATGTTCCCCGGTGCCTCCGTGGCAGCCGCTGCAGCATTGGCGCTGACGCTTGTAGCGTCGCCAGCGCACGCACTGACCCTCACTGTCGGTGGCGCACCTATCGGCAACCAGGGCGACGCCTTGGGCGCCCTTGCAAAGGCTGCAGACGCCATCCTGGACAACGGTGCAACCGTGACCGCCGGCGGCTACAAGATCGTGTACGACCCGCGCGCCCTCGATGCGCCGCTGTCGGCCGCGTTCGCTCCCGCTGATGGCACGGACTGGGTCGCACCGCAGCGCGGCCGCACCGCAGATGGCCGCACCGTGGTTATGCCGGCGTCCGGCCGCTACACCTCCGGTTACGGTCCGCGCTGGGGCACGTTCCACCGTGGCATCGACATTGCCAACACGGAAGGCACCCCGATCTACGCGGCAATGGACGGCACCGTCACCGCAGCAGGTCCGGCGCAGGGCTTTGGCAACTGGGTCGTGATCAAGCACGACGGTGGCGAAGAGACCGTCTACGGCCACATGCGTTACTACGACGTGCAGGTCGGCCAGCGCGTCAAGGCGGGCCAGAAGATCGCCTCCATCGGCAACGAGGGCTACTCCACGGGCCCGCACCTCCACTTCGAGGTCAAGCCGGACGGTGTGAACCACGCCGACCCCGAGGTCTGGCTGGCCCAGCAGGGTATCCGGATCTAAAGCTTTTCCATCGGCACCCCGCCGATGGTCATCAGCCTGACGGTGCCAGACGACCCGAAATCTATTGTCACCGTCTCCCTCACGCCGGAACCTTCCACGGTGAGGACCGTGCCCAACCCGTACTTCGCGTGGTTGACGCGGTCTCCGGCCACTAAGTTCAAATTCTTGTGCACCGTCTGTTTCGGTGCACGGCGCGCAGAGCGCATCTGCGTGCGTGGACGCGAGGGCGAGCCCCACGCATCCGCGTTGAAGGAGCGCTCCGGTTCCAACCTGCGCCAGTCGATGAGGTCCTCCGGGACCTCTGCGAGGAAGCGACTGGCCGGGTTGGTTACCGGAGAGCCCCACGATGAGCGCAGCATCGCACGCGTCAGATATAGCCGCTCGCGGGCGCGCGTAATCCCCACATACGCCAGGCGACGTTCCTCGGCGAGCTCCGCTGGATCCCCCAACGCACGCAGGTGTGGGAACTGTCCGTCCTCCCAGCCGGTAACAAACACCACCGGGAACTCCAGGCCCTTTGCAGTGTGCAACGTCATCAACGTGACCACGCCCTGCTCGTTGTCCGGCAACTGATCCGCATCAGCGACGAGCGAAACCTTCTCCAAAAACGCCTGCAGTGATCCCGGCGCGGGTTCGCCTTCCTGCATAACCTCGTCGATTTCTTCATCGGTCATGTACGCCATCTGGTTCGCAGCGTCCGAGGAGAACTCACGGGCGACAGAGACCAACTCGTTGAGGTTGTCCAGGCGCGCCCCGTCCTGCGGGTCGTTGGAGGATTCAAGCTCTGCCTTGTAGCCGGTGGCATCAAGCACCTGGGCGACCAGTTGCCCGAGGTCTGGCATGCCGGTGACCTCATTGACCATGTTCGGCATGTCCTGGCGGAGCCCCCTCATCATGTCCACGAAGCGGGTAATGGAGTTCGTGGCGGCCTTGGCCAGCATGTCCACGTTGCCCTCAGTGGCGTCGATAAGCGAACGCCCAAAGCTTTGATTGTTTTGCTCCGAGTGCAGCGCCACCATGGCTTGCGCCTTGTCGCCAATGCCGCGTTTTGGCACGTTGACAATGCGCCGCATGCTCACCGTGTCGTCCGGGTTTTCTAGCACCTTCAGGTAAGCAACGATGTCGCGGATCTCGCGGCGCTCGTAGAAGCGGGTCCCGCCGACTACCTTGTACGGAATACCCGAGCGGATGAAAATGTCTTCCAACGCGCGCGAGGCGTTGTTGGTGCGATACATCACTGCGATATCCGAGTACGGCACGCCGCGATCCGACAGGGCATCGATTTCCGTGGCGATGAAGCGGGCCTCGTCGTGCTCGTTGTCCGCGACATAGCCGACGATCTTCTCCCCCGTGCCGTGGTCAGTCCACAGCTTCTTCGGGCGGCGGCCCTCGTTCTGCGCGATGACAGCGTTCGCGGCACTCAAGATGTTCTGCGTGGAGCGGTAGTTCTGCTCCAGCATGATCGTCTCCGCATCGGGGTAGTCGCGCTCGAACTCCTCGATGTTGCGGATCGTCGCGCCACGGAAGGCGTAAATGGACTGGTCAGAATCGCCCACCACCGCCAGCTCGGGCGCGTCGGGGCCGTCGCCCACCAGGGTGTGGATGAGTTCGTATTGAGCGTGGTTGGTGTCCTGGTATTCGTCGACAAGCACATGCCTGAAGCGACGCCGGTAGTACTCCGTGACCTGCGGATGCGTCTTGAAGATGCGGACTACCTCGCCGATCAGATCGTCGAAATCGAGCGCGTTGGATTGACGCAGGCGGCGCTGATATTCCGCGAACACGTTCGCCACCGTGGTCTCGAACGGGTTGTGGGTGCGTTGCGCCTGTGCTTGCGCCTGGTCCGGATCCACCAACTCGTTTTTCAGATTCGAAATCGCGTTGGCCAGCACGCGCGGCGAGAACTTCTTCAGATCCAAGTTCATGTCTTTGCCGATCATGCCGAGCAGTCGACGTGAATCGTCCGAATCATAAATAGTGAAGTTGGTATTCAACCCCGGCACCAACTGCGCCTGCTGGCGCAAAATACGCACGCACACCGAGTGGAACGTGGCCACCCACATGCGTTCCGCCTCAGGTCCGACGAGTTGGCCGACGCGCTCCTTCATCTCCGCTGCGGCCTTATTAGTAAAGGTGATGGCAAGGATCTGCCACGGCGCTACCCCACGGTTTTGCAGCAAATAGGCAATACGGCGGGTCAGCACCGCAGTTTTGCCGGAACCAGCGCCGGCGACGATAAGCAGCGGGCTACCTTCGTGCACGACGGCCGTCTGTTGCTGCGGGTTCAGGCCAAGGGTCACATCAGTCATGGCAGTCACTGTACTAACGCCGCCGACACGACCCTGACCGTGTGTTCGAACTGGCATAATCTACTGCCATGAGTGAGCTAGAAATCCGCATGCCATCCGGCACCGACGATCCCCTTTCGGACGCGGAGATCCAGGAATACCGCAAGGAAATCGACCGACTTGACCGCGTCATCCTCGACGCAGTGAAGCGCCGCAGCCAGATTTCCGCCGCGATTGGTAAGACACGCATGGGCTCGGGCGGCACGCGTCTTGTCCACACTCGCGAGGTGGCCATCATTAACCAGTTCCAGGACGAGTTGGGCGAGGAAGGCCCCGGCCTGGCACAGATCCTGCTACGGCTCGGCCGGGGCAAGTTGGGTTAACGCACTTGGGGCTAGCGCTCCGGACGGCTAGTCCTGCTCGGTGGAATCGAGCACGACCTCAAATTCCAGCAGTTCAGCAGACTGTGACACCGGCTTGCGCGGGGCCTCACCGTTATCGCCGCCCTTGTCGCTTTCAGCGTGCCCGGCGCGGCCTGCGCCTTCCCACCAGGCGTTGTAGGACTCCTCGTCGGCCCAGCGGGTGACCACGAAGTAGCGCTCCTCCCCCTTGACCGGGCGCAGAAGCTGGAAGCCTTCGAAGCCGGGCTGGGAGTCGATGGCGTGCTTGCGGGCAGCGAAGCGGCGCTCGAGTTCCTCGCCGGCGCCTTCGGGGACAGTAATCGCGTTGATCTTGACGATGCTCATGGGCGCCATTATCCAGATTTGCCGGGTGGTGGGGTGTTACCCGGAAGGCACGACAGGTTTTGACTACCGTAGTTTGCATTGAACGCTGGAGATGATCACCGCCGCCTGGGAGGCTGCAATGTACGACATTACGTCCGCACCGAGCTGGAAAAAGCTCGAAAAACTCCATGCTGAAACGTCTCGCACGACGCTGCGTGATCTGTTTCGGGCCGACGCGCAGCGCGCCGAGCGCTTCACTTTCGACGCCGCCGGTTTGCACGTGGATCTGTCGAAGAACCTGTTCAACGGCCGTGTCATGGAAGCGCTGATTGCACTTGCCGACGACGCCGACCTGACCGAACGCATCACCGCAATGTTTGCGGGCGAGCACCTCAACACCACCGAGGACCGGGCTGTGCTGCACACCGCGCTGCGCGCCCCGGCGGATCGGGCGCTGATCGTCGACGGCCAGGATGTCACCGCTGACGTGCACGATGTGCTGGAGCGCATGAGTGCTTTTGCGGAGTCGGTGCGCTCTGGCGATTGGCTCGGCCACACGGGCAAGCCGATTACCAAGGTGGTCAACATCGGCATCGGCGGCTCCGACCTCGGCCCCGCGATGGCCGCTCAGGCGCTGCGCACTTATGCCGACGCTGGGGTGAGCGCGGAGTTCGTCTCCAATGTGGATCCGGCCGATATGACCCGGGTGCTCGCTGACGCTGGCCCGGAGCAGACGCTGTTTATCGTCGCCTCCAAAACGTTTACTACGCAGGAAACCCTGTCTAACGCGCATGCGGCGAAGCGCTGGCTGCTCGAGACTTTCGATGGCGACGACACCGCGATTGCAAAGCACTTCGTAGCCGTCTCTACCAATGTGGAGAAGGTCGCCGAGTTCGGCATTGACACGGACAACATGTTCGGCTTCTGGGACTGGGTTGGCGGGCGCTACTCGGTGGATTCCGCGATCGGCCTGTCGCTGATGGTGGTCATCGGCCCGGAGCGTTTCCGCGAGTTCCTCGCAGGGTTCCATGCGATGGATGAGCACTTCCGCACCACTGATTTCGAGCGCAACGTGCCTGTACTCATGGGGCTGCTCAACGTGTGGTACCGCAACTTCTACCAGGCCCAGACCCATGCGGTGTTGCCGTACGCGCAAGACCTCGCCCGCTTCCCTGCGTACCTGCAGCAGTTGACCATGGAGTCCAACGGCAAGCGCACGCGTATCGACGGCACCCCGGTCACCTATGACACCGGCGAAATCTTCTTCGGCGAGCCCGGCACCAACGGCCAACACGCCTTTTTCCAATTGATCCACCAGGGCACCACGCTGATTCCGGCCGACTTCATCGGCTTTGCCAAACCACGCGCTGATCTGCCCACCGCCACCGGCGACGGCTCCATGCACGATCTGCTCATGGGTAATTTCTTCGCGCAGACGAAGGTGCTGGCGTTTGGCAAGACCCAACAGGAGATCGAGGCGGAGGGCGTGCCGTATGCGCTCGCGCCACACAAGGTTATGCCTGGCAACCGCCCCACCACCACGATCCTGGCGGAGGAACTCTCCCCGCACTCCCTCGGCGCGTTGATTGCGTTGTACGAGCACATCGTGTTCGTGGAGGCCGCCATCTGGGGCATCAACGCCTTCGACCAGTGGGGCGTGGAGTTGGGCAAGGCTCAGGCCAATGACCTCGCCGCTGCCGTTGCGGGCGAGGAAGAGCCCGCCTCCGGCGACCAATCCACCGACAACCTCATCACCTGGTACAGGGAGCACCGCTAATGGGCGACGCCATCTCATCCGAGTCCTACACCCCGCGTCAGCGCACCACGTACCGCCGTCGACTCGAGGATGAGCTGGAGCGCTTCGACCGGCACCTCCAGGGCGCCGAGTTCGTCGATCACGGCACGATCGGGCTGGAGTTGGAGCTCAATCTTGTCGACGACACCATGCTCCCCCACCCCAACAACCAAGCCGTGCTCGCGCTACTTGATAGCGAGTACCAGGCCGAAATCGGCGCCTACAACGTGGAGATGAACCACCCACCCTTGGATATTCAAGGCCAGGGGCTAGCGGAGCTGGCTGGTGGCGTGGAGAAGCGACTTGCCCGCGTGCGCGAGGCAGCGCAGCAAGCTGGGTCGCACCTTGCGATGATCGGCACACTGCCCACGATGACCTCGCAGTTTCTCGACAGCGACGAGTGGATGACGCAGGAAAACCGCTACGCCGGACTGAACAACTCGATCCTGGAATCGCGCGGTGAACTGGTCAAGATTGACCTGCGGGGTGACGAGAAATACACCCACTACTTTGAGACCATCGCCCCTGAATCCACCTGCACATCCATGCAGTTGCACCTCCAGGTCGCACCCGACCGGTTCGCGGAAGCGTGGAACGCCTCCCAAGCCATCGCGGGTGTGCAGGTGGCGCTCTCGGCGAACTCGCCGCTGTTTCTCGGCCACAAGGTGTGGCACGAGTCGCGCATCCCGGTGTTCAAACAGTCCATCGATACGCGCACCAAAGAACTGATCAACCAAGGCGTGCGCCCGCGCGTGTGGTTCGGCGAACGCTGGATCACCAGCGTCTTCGACCTGTTTGAAGAAAACGTGCGCTACTTCTCTCCCCTCCTGCCAGAGGGCCGCGCCGACGCGGGCACCCCGTTCATGAACGGCGACAACCCCGGCCTGCACTACCTGAACCTGCACAACGGCACGATCTGGCGTTGGAACCGGCCCATTTATGATCCGGAGGGCGAACTCAGCCACATTCGCGTGGAAAACCGCCTGCTGCCAGCTGGCCCGACCGTCAAAGACATTGTTGCCGACGCCGCCCTTTACTACGGA
Source organism: Corynebacterium sp. HMSC036E10 (assembly GCF_001836265.1). Classification (NCBI taxonomy): domain Bacteria; kingdom Bacillati; phylum Actinomycetota; class Actinomycetes; order Mycobacteriales; family Corynebacteriaceae; genus Corynebacterium; species Corynebacterium sp. HMSC036E10. The sequence continues at coordinate 49,212 of NZ_KV827930.1, read as the reverse complement.
CTGGTCAAAGCCTTGAGCAACCAGACCCGACCCGTGTGGTCGCGCCTGACCTTCGACGCCGCGAACCGCAACTTCCTCGCCGGCGCCAAGCACGGCATCAACGCCGAGATGGAATGGCCGACGTTGGGTTCGGTTCCGGTACGTGAGCTCGTCGAGAAGCATCTGCTCGACCTCGCCTACGAAGGCCTGCGAGCCCTTGACGTGGACCAATCCTGCGCAGACGAATACCTCGGCATCATCGAGGGCCGCGTGCACACCGGCCAAAACGGGGCGACCTGGCAACTCGACGCCCTGAGCCGCGCCGCCGCCGGATCCAAACCCGCCACCAGCGAACGCGCCGAAGGCCTCGCACGGGTTTTGCGGCAGTACATCAAAAACTCCCAGGCAGACGCGCCGGTGCACACTTGGAACCTTGAGGTCGAATAAGGCAAGATAGGCCCAATGCAGAGCATCATCGACTGGATCGTCGGCCTAATGGAAACCCTTGGCGCCCCCGGTGTCGGCATCGCGATCCTCTTGGAGAACCTCTTCCCACCCATTCCGTCCGAGGTCGTACTGCCGCTGGCAGGCTTCACCGTCGCGCAGGGATCCCTGAACATGGTCAGCGTGTTCATCTGGTCCGTGCTTGGCTCCGTCATCGGCGCATACATCCTCTACGGCGTCGGCGCCTGGCTCGGCCTGGAGCGCCTGCGCAAAATCGCCGATTGGATGTGGCTCGTGCGCGCCTCCGACGTGGACGCCTCGATGGACTTCTTCAACAAATACGGCAAGCCCAGCGTGTTCATCGGTCGCCTCATCCCCGGCGTGCGCTCGCTGATCTCCATCCCGGCGGGCCTGGGCAAGATGAACTTTCTCACCTTCGGCCTGTGGACCACGCTTGGCTCCGGCATCTGGAACGCCATCCTGATCTACCTGGGCTACATCCTCGGCGACAACTGGGAGAAAGCCACCGAGTACGCCGACACCTACTCCAACGTCATCTACGTCGTGCTCATCCTGATCATCCTTGGCTTCCTGGTGTTCTTTATCCGCCGCGCGCTCAGCGACTGGGAGGCGAAAAAGGCTGACACTGCGGACACCACCAAATAACCCGCTCGAGGGCGACCGATCACGAAAGTGACGGTCGCCCTCTCCCCTTTAAGAAACCTTCTCGCCTTGCGCCCAATACGAAGCAACATCGGGAAGTTCATCGACCGCGAAGTATCGGGAGTGCGTAACCTTCAAGTCTTCTAAGGACGGCGCCCCGATCACAACAATCTCGACATCTGGATTGTCGTTGGCCTGTTCTTCCTCAAGCCGCTGCAGGATCGCATCACGTACATCCGCATACTCTTTCATCCGAAGCGCGCCGGTCTTGCGGTTGAACACCATAAGGAAGTGCTTCATCGTCTCCCCCTCACTCTTCTACCTCGTACGAACTGAGACGTTGCGATAGGGCTCGCAAAGATTCAATGAGGCTCAGAATACTCGAGGCATGCTGACTCGTAGCAGTCTCCGAGTACGACAATGCTCGAAAAGCTTCCGCCCGCAATTCATGCAGCCTCGAGTTCAATGGCAGACCCATCGGGATATTCGCTAACTGCTCCATCGAGTTCGAACTACTCCGACGCGTCGCTGCTCGTTGCCGTTCCATATGGTGAATATCACGCGCAATCGCAACTAGCGCATCAAAAACCCTGGCTAGCTCTTTATTCCCTGGCCGCGCATCGCTTTCGTATCGGATCTTTCGCCCAGTTTTGTCCGCTAACTTTTCAAAGGTGTTCGCCCACTCCGACTGGAGCAAGGTTCGCATTTGGAGTTCGACATTACCCGCAGCCGACTGAACCACCAGATGAATAGCCCGGTAACCCCCGGGCTGCGCACGGGCGATATAGTCACGCTCAATCACACGATGCCCCTCTGCCCGCAGCACCTGCTGCAGCTCCCATGAGAGATGGCGCAAATCGTCGTGCAACACGTTGGCCGTAATTCGAGCCCCGGTGAAATCCCACATCCGGCCGAGTTGAACCTTCTTCGTTTTGTCCTCATTCGACCGTCTGATTTTGTCACCAATAGTCGCCTGCGATTTCACTCGATAAGCACTGACAATGTCCGGACTTTGGTTTTCCTGGCCAAAAAGTTCCTGCGCAAAACCTGCACAGGCAGCAGCAGTCCGTCGAGCTAACTCGTCGTGCCAGATAATCATCTCCGCGGCTTCCGCAGGAACACTGGCACTACCAGCGAAATATTCTCCGAGCCGGTCGATTTCTCGCTTCCCCCACGGACGTTTTTCTCTCAAAAATTCAAAGTCCATATCTCGCCCCCCCCTTTTCCAGAAATGGAATATATCAGGGCTCCGGCTGACACCGCGGACACCACCAAATAACCCGCTCGAGGTCGCCGTCGCCGCCGAGAAATCCCTTCTCAATGAGCGTGCCGCAGCGCCTACACGGCTTGTTGTTGCGGCCGAACACGTAACTCGTCTCCCCCGCCCGCTTGATCCCAGTGGTCACGCGGACGGGGGCGTCTTTATTCGCCCACATCAGCCGTCGCGCAAGACGCACATGCTTTTCGACGTCCACCTCCCCCACCCGTTCCCTCGGGTGCGTACCCGCGAGGAAGTTGATCTCCGCGCGGTACTCGTTCCCAATGCCGGCAAGATTGCGCTGATCCAGCAGCGCACGTCCAATCTCTAGGTTCGGGGTGGCCTCGATGCGCCTGACTGCCTCAGCCAGGTCGAAATCCGGATCGAGTAAATCCGGGCCGAGATACCCCATCTCCTGCTCGTATTGGCGTGCTGGGAACACCCGGACGAGGCCTAGCCAAAATCCGACGAGCTCGATGTCGGGCTGGGGGTCGTCGCTAAGCGAAAGCACCACGCGAGCCGCATGAGCGGGCTTCTTCCAGCGTGTTCCGGCGCGATGCATCGACCACGTGCCCTCCATTTTGAGGTGCGTGTGCAGGATCTGCGCCTGGTGGCCGCCTTTAGCGAACTGCATGAAGAGGTGCTTGCCGCGAGGCCAGACGCGCTCGCAGGTCATGCCCGTGAAATCGACGGTGGCGTAGCGCGGGACGCGAATGCTTGTGGCTGTGACTTCGCGATTTTGCATCCACTGCAGGCGCTTTGACAGCTGATAGACGGAATCACCTTCAGGCATAATGGGGCCCATGTTCCGCTTTTTACGAAACATTTTCAACAGTGTGGTCAATGCCGGGCCGACCCCGGAGGAGTCGCTCGTCGGCTTCTTCCCCGACATGGACGCCGCAATCGAGTGGGCGCGCGGGGTGCTCGCGGAGACCGGCACCGCCCCAGAGGCCGAGTATGTGCGCGCGGTGAAGGACGTGCGCGAGGCGAATCCGCGACTCGGACTTGCGGCGGCAGCGCACCTGGTCAAGCAGTTGCAATAGAACGGGTGTTCGAACGTTTGATTGTCACATCGAGCGCGTTGATAGATTGACCCTCAACCACTTGAAGGAGGGGACATGAACAACGTATCTCGGCTCGTTGACCAGGTCGTAGACAGCCTGACGCAATTGCGCCTGCTTTTCGACGACCCCACGTCCCTCCCCTTCACCACCATCGCCCACGACATCGCACGCCTCGAACAAGCTATGGATAAGAAGGCCTACGTCGACGCCTCCTTCGCCCACGCCTGCGTGCTCGCCGACGCCGGCAAACTCGTCGGGGCGAACTACCCGGACGCCTACCTCATGGAGACGTTGGGCATCTCCAAGGGCGAGGCCTACAACCGGCTCGCCCGAGCCAAAGCCATGTTCGCCCCGCCCCCGCCACCCGAGCCCGACCTGGACGATTTCCTCGGGGACCTGTTTGGCGCCGGCGATGAACCGACCGACGAGGAGCGCGCCGCCGCCGAAGAAGCCGCCCGCAAGGCTGCCGACGAGGAAGCCGAGCGTCGCCGCAAAGACCAGGAGGACGCCCGCCGTCGCGCCGGCGAGGTCCCCGCCGCCAAGCAGGACATCATCCGGCGAGAACTCGACAAACTGCTCAAGGCCGCCGAGGGCGAACGCATGAGCATCTACGCCCGCGCCATGGAGGAAGCGAAGACACGCAGCGAAAAGGACCTGCGGCTGTTTGTGAAGCGCCTCGTGGACAAGGCGAACAAGCCACACGCAAAGAAGAACCCCAACGCTGGCTTTGAAAAGCGCGAGGCCACCCTGGGCAAGGAAAACTCCGACGGCACCTACGACGTGCGCCTTCACATGACCGCAGGCGACTACGCCCTCTACAAAGCACTCACCGACAAGGGGCTCGCACCAAACTCCAACATCCCGGCTGAACACCAGCAGGACCGCGACCCCCGCACCCGCGGCCAGCGCCGATACGACCAGTTCATGGACATCATGCGCCAATACGAACACGGCGAGCAGGCCGCCAACGGCGGCGCCGCCTCCGTGGTGGTCTCGGTGACGCTGGACGATCTTGCCGACGCCGACGCCACCACCCTGTTCCAAACCAACGTCGGCGTGGAACTCAACGCCTTCGACCTGGTACGCCTCGGCATGGACGGCACCTCCGACTTCTTACTCACCGTCGACGGCCTCACCGGAGTGCCGCTGCACCTGGGCAGGTCGAAACGGCTCGCGTCTGTTGCGCAACGCATCGCCATGTTCGCCATCCAAGGCGTGTGCTCCTGGGCCGGCTGCACCACCGCAATGAGCGAGTGCGAAGCCCACCACATCATCTCCTGGCTGCGGTACGGCGGCACCGACATCACCAACCTCACCGGCCTATGCCCCACCCACCACCGGTGCAACAACGACCACCGGGACGGCTCCTTTAACAAGGGCTACATGGATTACGACCCCACAACCGGCACCGCCGTGCTGGTCAAGGCCGACGGCACCCGTCACGTAAACACCACAGACCCCGCCATGCACTCGGCGGTCAACCGAATCCGGGCGAAACGGACCCGGATGGCGGGGCAACCGCCGGGGACCACCCACCGGCCGGTACCCCGCGTGCCGCTACGGCCCTAAAGCCTGGACCCTAGTCGTGAAAGGTGAGCCCATCCGCTGGGCCACCCAAATCAGGCCTGCCGTCGGCCTCCTCTGCACCGTCTAGCTCTCCCAGCGCCTCCGTTATGCTGCGCCCGCGCCGCTTCGGGGGTGCCGAGGCACGCCCTCCGATCTTCGCCCCCTTGTGGGTCACCGTCGCCCCGAAGTCTTTCAGAGAAAAGGCAGGACCGCCGTTAAGCTTTTCCACGCTCAACGGCTGCATGCGGCCGGCCCGGACCGCTTGAGTCAGGGCATCGACGACCAACGGCATCGGGTCCCCTACCCCGTCGGGGAAGAAATCGAAGAAGGTGGTCATGGTTCTCCCGCCGCGGGTGATGTGGGCGGCTAAGAGGCCGTCGACAAGCACCACCATGGCACCGGCCGAGCGGGTCGGCCCCTGCGCCGGCCACGGCAGCGCCGCCCCGTAGGGGTTCGACGGGTCGGTGGCGGCCAGCACGTGCACCTGCGGATCGCGCGCACCGGAGGGCCAGCCCACCACGTCGTCGGTGTCCTGGTGCCCGCGCAGCCGATCGATGGTGGCCGGGGTGGAAAACTGCGAGGCCCCAAGCCCCTCCACGAGGTAGCCGCGCATCGCCTTGCCTGATTCCTCAAAACCAGACAAGGTTTTGTAGGCCAGCGCGAACCCGCCCAGGATGTCCTCGGCTACCACGGAGCCGCGGGTGACCACCCCGTAGCGGTCCAGCAGCGACTCCCCTAAAGCCACCGAGCGACGCGTGGGGTCGCTATCAGGCGTGGGCGTGAGCGACCAACGGCCCACCATGTCGGGCGGGACCGTCGACGCGAACGAGGTCCGCCCCGAGCGCACCCTGCTTCGCTGCGGCCTGCGACGCGCCCGGTGCGCCGTCCTCCCGCCCGCCAACCGGGTCCGGATCGGAGCAAACGAATCCGGCGCGAGGAAGCCGGCCTCCACCAGGTCCCACATGGCTTCGCGCAGCTCCTCGGTGGTGGTCGAGGGTTCAAGCAGATCGCCGAACAGGAACCCGCCGCCGCGGCGCACCTTCTCCATCACCTGGGTTTGGGTCAGCGACAGCAGGGGTTCCTCGACCTGCGGCATGAGTTGGGCCGCGTAGTCGGTGGGCAGCAGCATGATCCACGGGTCACGCGCCCCTGCCTTGCCGGCGCCGACGATGGCAACCTCGCCGTTGGCGGTGAGCTCGTCAAGCATCACCGGCGAGTAGTCGCCCACGCGCGACGGGAAAATATGTGATTCCCAGGCACTTGCGGGCAGGCGCACCCCGGCGAGCTGTTCGATCACCGAGTAGACCCCGTCGGCGCCTCGCAGCGCGGGCGTGACCCCCACCGGGGCGACGTTTAACCACGAAGGCAGAAAACGCCCATAGGCCGACTGCGACACGGGCCGGGTCTGGGCGCGCGCCGCCGCCAGCGAGCGCGACCGGATGATGCGCAGCACCTCGGCGGCGACGTACTCCTGCTCCTCTACCCCCTGCCGGTAGCGGCCCTCGATGACCTTGTCCTTGTCCACCAGTGGCATCAGCGCTGCATGCGCCGCGCCGACAGCCAGCCCGAACGCGTCCGCAAGGTCGCGCAGGACAAAGGGCCCGCGGGTGCGCACCCAACGCCCCACCAGCTGGGCCAGCGCGTCGGGGATGGTTTGCACCTGGGCGGCGACGCCTGGCGGGACGGGCACGCCGAGGCCGTCGCGAAGCAAGGGCGCGTCCAGCACCTGGGCGACGTGCTCGCGCCCGCCGATGCGCACCCGCATCATGCGTGCCCCCAGGGACTGCTCCAAGGAGGGCAGGGGGACTGTGGTGTAGGTGGGCAGGTCGTCGATAGGCACGGGCCCCACGATGCGCAGGGTGTCGGCGAACTGCTCGGAAGTCTCGGCGCGGCCCACCCGGCGCAGCGAGGCGTCCACCTCCGCGATGATGTCGGCGTCGAGCAACTCGCGCAGCTCCACGGTGCCCAGCAGTTTGGCCAGCAGCGACGGATCCAGCGACAACGCCACGGCCCGCTTCTCGGCCAGCGGGGTGTCGCCCTCGTACATGAACGCGCCGGTGTAGCTGAACAGCAGCGAGGAGGCGAACGGGCTCGGCTGGTCGGTGGTCACCTCGGCGATGCGCATCCGGCGCGTATTGATGTCGCGCATCACCTCCTGCAGGGCGGGTAGGTCGTAGACGTCCTGGAGGCACTCGCGCACCGTTTCCAAGATGATGGGAAACGACGGGTAGTTCCGGGCCACATCCAACAGCTGCTCGGCGCGCTGGCGCTGCTGCCACAGGGGTGCGCGCTTGCCGGGGTTGCGGCGCGGCAACAGCAGGGCGCGGGCGGCGCACTCGCGGAACCGGGAGGCAAACAGGGCCGAATTGCCCACTTGCTCGGTGACAATGTCGGCGATCTCGTCGGCGTCGAATTGGAAGATCGCCCCGTCGGGCTCCTTCTCCCCTTGCGGCAGGCGCAGCACGATGCCGTCGTCGCCCGCCACCGCCTGGGCATCCATCCCGGTCTCCTGGGCGACCCGCCACCCGGTGGCCAGCGCCCACGCCGCGTTGACACCCTTGCCAAACGGAGTGTGCAGCACGACGCGCCAGTCGCCTAACTCGTCGGTGAAGCGCTCCAGCACGAGGGTTTTCTCGTCGGGGAGGATGCCGGTGGCCTCCTCCTGCTCGTCGAGGTATTGCAGCAGGTTGGCCCGGGCGCGCTCGTCCAAGCTTTCGTCCAAAGCACTTCTTGCTTCTCGACGAAACGCCCCCACCGCCTTACCCAACTCATACGGCCTACCCAGCCCGTCGCCTGTCCAGAACGGCAGGCGCCCGGTGTGGCCGGGCGCCGGGCTGACCTGCACCTGGTCGCGGGTGATGTTTTCGATGCGCCACGAGGAGGCGCCGAGGGTGAACACGTCGCCGACGCGGGACTCGTAGACCATCTCCTCGTCGAGCTCGCCGACGCGGCGGGGTGCTTTGTCCTCGGCGCCCGCGAGCAGGAAGACGCCGAACATGCCGCGGTCCGGGATGGTGCCCGCGTTGGTCACCGCCACCCGCTGGGCGCCGGGGCGCGCCTTCAAGACATTGCCTTCGAGGATGGCGCGGGGCCGCAGCTCGGCGAAGTCGGTGGACGGATAGACGCCGGTGACCAGGTCGATCACCGAGTCGAACACCTCGCGGGCCAGGTCACGGTAGGGCCAGGCGCGACGCACGGTGTCGTACCACTCGTCCACATCCAGGTCCTCCACCGCGACGGCCGCCACGGTCTGCTGCGCGAGCACGTCCAAGGGGCTTCGCGGGGTGTGCAGCTCCTCGATGAGGCCCTGGCGCATCCGGGGCACCGTCACCGCGGTTTGCACCAGGTCGGCGCGGTGCTTCGGGTAGAACGTGCCCTCGGAAATGGCGCCCACGGTGTGCCCGGCGCGGCCCACGCGCTGCAGGCCGGAGGCAACCGACGGCGGCGACTCCACCTGGATGACCAGGTCCACCGCCCCCATGTCGATGCCCAGCTCCAGCGAGGAGGTGGACACCACCGCGCGCAGGGTGCCCTCTTTCAGCATGGTTTCGGTCTGGGCGCGCTCGTCCTTGGACACGCTGCCGTGGTGGGCGCGCGCGATCACGGTCGCGGCGTGGCTGGCGGTATCCACCGACTTCATCAGCTGCGCCGGCGGGCGGCGGGTCTGCGGGGACAGCGCCTCCGGGTCGTGCTCCTTCGCCCAGAGCTCGTTTAGCTGGCTGGTCAGGCGCTCCGCGGTGCGGCGCGAGTTAACGAAAACGATGGTGGACCGGTGCGCCATGACTTCGTCGTAAATCGCGCGCTCGATGTGGGGCCAGATGGAGTTGGTGGCACCGGGCGGCGGCGCGTCCAGGTCGTTGTCCAGGGCGTCGTCGAGAATCGCATCGCCGATGGTGGAGGCGTCCTCGGGAACGGGCAGGTCGCTCATGTCGTCGACGGGCACGCGCACGTCGAGCTCCCAGCGCTTCTCCGCCGGCGGGTTGATGATCGTCGTCTTGGGGCCCAAAAAGTTGGCCACCGCCTCGATCGGGCGCACCGTGGCGGACAGTCCGATGCGCTGGAAGTCCCCGGCGAGGCGGCGCAGGCGCTCCAGCGAAAGCGCGAGGTGCACGCCGCGCTTGGTGCCGGCCAGGGCGTGGATTTCGTCGACAATGACCGTGTCCACCGTCTTCAGAATGCCCGCCGCCTTGGACGTGAGCATGAGATACAGCGACTCCGGCGTGGTGATCAAAATGTCCGGCGGCTTTCGCACCTGCCGGTTGCGCTCCGCCTGCGGGGTGTCACCCGAGCGCACCCCCACCGAAATGTCCGGCATGTCGCGGCCCAAACGCTGCGCCACCCGCGCAATGCCAGCCAGGGGTGCGCGGAGGTTGTTCTCCACATCCACGCCGAGGGCCTTCAGCGGCGAAATATAAAGGACGCGCACGCCGCCGTGGGTGGAGGTGTTCGCCCCATCGATGGGCAGCGCCTGCTGGCCGGCCCGCTCCACCAGGGAGTTCAGCGCCCACAAGAACGCCGCCAGCGTCTTGCCGGAGCCGGTGGGTGCGACGACGAGGGCGTTTTCGTCGTCAGAAATCGCGCGCCACGCCTGCTCCTGCACCGCCGTGGGCGCTGCGAAGACATCCTGGAACCACCCCGCCACCTGCGGGTGAAAGCGGTCCAAGATCGAGCCAGTCATTTCGCCAACCTTAGCGGTAGAGTCGGGCACATGACTGCTGAGTACTCCGACTCCCGGCTGACCAACCTGATTGCGGAAGGCACGGGTGAAATCCTCAAAGGCATCCGCGGGGTGGGCCTGCTGCGTGGCCGCGAACTCGGCGAGACTGGCGACGATCTCGCCCAGGCCTGGATCGAGCGAGTCTTAAGCCAACACCGCCCCAACGACGGGTTCCTCTCCGAGGAAGCGTCCGACAACCCGGCGCGCCTGAGCAAGGACCGGGTGTGGATCGTCGACCCGCTCGACGGCACCAAGGAGTTCGCTACCGGCCGGCAGGACTGGGCGGTGCATGTGGCGCTCGTCGAAAATGGCGTGCCCACCCACGCCGCCGTCGGGCTGCCCGACCTTGGTGTGGTGTTCAAGTCCTCCGACGTGCGCCACGTCTCCGGGCCGTTCGCTGGCAAGGTGGCCATGTCGCGCAACCGCCCGCCCGCCGTCGCCCGCTACGTCGCGGACGCCATCGGCTTCGAAACCGAACAGATCGGCTCCGCCGGCGCCAAAGCCATGCACGTCCTGCTGGGCGATTACGACGCCTACATCCACGCCGGCGGCCAATACGAATGGGACCAAGCAGCACCTGTAGGAGTCTCGCTCGCGGCGGGCCTGCACGCATCGCGACTCGACGGTACCCCGCTTCGCTATAACAACGACGACACCTATATTCCAGACATGCTTATCTGTCGCCCGGAAATTGCCGACGACATTTTGGAAGCCGCCGCCCGCTACCACGACGAGCACGGCTCGTTCGAAGGAGTACTGAAGTAACCAATGGTCAAGACCCCATACGAGGACCTGCTGCGCGACGTGCTGGAAAACGGCACCGCGAAAGGTGACCGCACCGGCACCGGCACCCGCAGCGTGTTTGGCCGCCAGATCCGCTACGACCTCTCCGAGTCGTTTCCCCTGCTGACCACCAAGAAGGTCTTCTTCAAGGGTGTCGTCGGCGAACTGCTGTGGTTTTTGCGCGGCGATTCCAACGTGCGCTGGCTGCAGGACAACGGCATCCGCATCTGGAACGAGTGGGCCGACGCCGACGGTGAGTTGGGTCCGGTCTATGGCGTGCAGTGGCGCTCCTGGCCAACCCCGGACGGTGGCCACGTCGACCAGATCGCCGAGGCCCTGGCAACGCTGAAGCAGAACCCGGATTCGCGCCGCAACCTGGTGTCCGCCTGGAACGTGTCCGAACTGGACAAGATGGCCCTCATGCCGTGCCACCTGATGTTCCAGCTCTACGTCGCCGACGGCAAGTTGAGCATGCAGGTCTACCAGCGCTCCGCCGACATGTTCCTGGGCGTGCCGTTCAACATCGCCTCCTACGCGCTGCTTACCCACATGTTCGCGCAGCAGGCGGGCCTTGAGGTCGGCGAGCTGATCTGGACCGGCGGCGACTGCCACATCTACAACAACCACATCGAGCAGGTGCGCGAGCAGCTCTCCCGCGAGGCCCGCGAGTATCCGCAGCTCAAACTGCGCAAGGCTGCATCCCTGTTCGACTACGACTTCGACGACATCGAGGTCGTCGGCTATGACCCGCACCCCACCATCAAGGCGGAGGTGTCCGTCTAATGCAGGGCCCGATGTTGGGCGCGATCTGGGCGCAAAGCGTCGACGGCATCATCGGCGACGGCGAGGACATGCCCTGGCACCTGCCCGAAGACCTCAAGCATTTCAAGGACACCACCAGCGGGCACCCGATCATCATGGGGCGGCGCACCTGGGAGTCGCTGCCGTTCAAGCCGCTGCCGAACCGCAAGAACATCGTGTTGTCCTCGCGCGAGGCGGGCGCCTGGTCCCGCGGGGCGTCGGTCGTCGCCGACATCCCGGACCTCGAGGGCGATGCCTGGATCATCGGCGGCGCCCAAATCTACGCCGCCACCCTCGACGAGGTCGACGTCATCGAACGCACGCTTATCGACGTCCACCCCGACGTCCCCGATGCCAAAGCCGTCTACGCCCCGCGTATCGACGACACCTTTGCCCTCGTTTCCGAAACGGAGTGGCTCACCTCGTCGACAGGCTTGCGCTACAAATTCCAACGCTTCGAAAGGATCTAACATGACCGTCACCGCACCCGAAACCAACGCCCACGTGACCATCTTCGCCGCCGACTGGTGCCCGTTCTGCCAGAAGCTGCGCCAGCGCCTCGACCGCACCGAAACCCCCTACGACATCGTCGACGTCGAGGCCGACGGCATGGACGAGGTTAACGAGTGGATCAAGTCCGTCAACGACGGCAACCGCATTGTGCCCACCGTGCTCTTCTCCGACGGCACCCACGCCACCAACCCGGAGGCCTCGGCGGTGCGCGCCAAGCTGCGCGAACTCACCGGCGAGGAGTAGGCCCGGAGAATCCTTCGGGACCCTTCTACTCTCTCCGGTCCCAGCGGACTTCGCCATCAACGACCTGCGCCGTGGGGACCAACCCTACGGTGGCGGCGACACGCTGCGAGGCGACGTGGTCGGGGTGGATATGAGCGATGAGGTGCGTAATGCCTCGCTCCGCAAGATAGGTGCAAAGCAGTTTCACGGCCCTTTTGGCGTAGCCGTGCCCCTGCCACTGCGTCCCGATCACCCACGCTATCTCCGTCGCACCGCCGTTGCGGGGCACGGTCGCTTGGACGTATCCGATCGGCTGCTTGCACGCACCGAGCGTGACGACGAAATTGATCCACTCCTCGGCACCATCGCTGGATTCGCCTCGAGTCTGGATCGCGTACCGCCGCGCAAGCTCATCCTCAGAGGGCGGCCCACCGCCTGTGAATGTGTAAAGGGTTCGATCCGAAAGCACATCAGCCATCTCGGTAGCGTCCTCGACGCGAAGTGGCCGTAATTCGATAGTCATCTTCACCACCCGCCATCTGACCTCGACGCCACACCAAACCCCTATTTGCGCCCCAGAGAGGAATCGAACCTCCGACACCGGCTTTAGGAGAGCCGTGCTCTATCCACTGAGCTACTAGGGCAATGGGGCTTAGGTTACCGCAGCGGTTTTCGTTCGCGGAATCGGCTGGGCTACCCACATAAGTTACCAAGTAGTAACATAGCGTCACTGTTCCTCCACCCCCAGTGAGGTCACTATGACGATCCTTCAAGAAGGCCAGGTCCAGCGCTCCTACATCATGGCGGACCGCGGCCCGCGCCCCCTGATTCGCGGCTGGGCCCACTTCGTGGCGGCCGCAGCCTTCGCGCTGGCCTCCACCGTGCTGATCACCTACGGGTGGATGACCCTGCCGGCGCTCCACGCCGCCGGGGTTACCGTCTACGGCGTCGGGGTCGTACTGCTGTTTGGGGTCTCCGCGATGTACCACCTCTACCCGTGGCGCTCCCCGTCCACGGTGCAGTGGTGGCGCCGCGCCGACCACGCGACCATCTCCATCTTCATCGCCGCGACCTACACCCCGCTGTGCCTGATCGTGTTCGAGCCGCGCACCGCCGCGATCGTCCTCGTCGTGTCCTGGATCGGCGGCCTGGGTGGTGCCGCGCTCAACCTGGTGTGGATCAATCACCCGCGATGGCTGGACGTTGTGGTGTACGTGGGGCTCGGCTGGGTGATCGTGCCGCTGATCCCCACCCTGTGGGCCAGCGCAGGGCCGGCGGTGGTGTGGCTCCTATTCGCGGGAGGCGTGCTCTACACGGTTGGCGCCATCGTGTACGGGGCCCGCTGGCCGGGGCGCGAGGCGCGCTACTACGGCTACCACGAACACTTCCACACTGCGACGATCATGGCGGCCGTGTGTCACCTCGTCGCCATCTGGATCGTGGCCACGCAGGCAAACTAAGGTGCACAAGAGGTAAAACGAGACTAATGTTACGCAAGTGACTACTTTTGATCGCCGCTCGTTCCTGAAGTCTGCGGGCGCACTCGCGGCAACCACCGCCGCCGCCGGCGCCGCAGCCACCGCCCTCTCCCCCGCCGCACAGGCTCAGCAGCGCCGCGTGCTCGGCACCGTGATCGACTACTCCGCCGCCGTCCCATCCGCCCGCGCCGTGAAAGCCGCCGGCCACATCGGCGCCGTGCGCTACGTATCCCAGCCCCGCCCCGACGCACTCTGGATGCGTGGCAAGCCCGTCACCCTCGACGAAACCCAGGACTACAAGGCCAACGGCCTGTCGGTGGCGTCGGTCTACCAGTTCGGCCGCGCCGACACCGCCGACTGGCTCCAGGGTCCGCTCGGCGCTGCCAAGCACGCGCCCCAGGCCATCGCCCTGCACCGCGCCGCAGGCGGCCCGACCGGGCGCCCGATCTATGTGGCTATCGACGACAACCCGACGCTCGCCCAGTTCAACAAATTCATCAACCCATACCTTTCCGCCATGGGCGCTGCACTCAGCGCCGCCGGCTACCAGTTGGGCGTGTACGGCAACTACTACACCATCGCCTGGTGCCTGGAGGACGGCATCGGTAGCTACTTCTGGCAGCACGACTGGGGCTCGCGCGGCAACATCCACCCGCGCGCCAACATCCACCAAGTCGCCGGACGCCAGACATACATCCAGGGCATCCAGGTGGACATCAACGACGTCTACACCGCCGATTGGGGCCAGTGGAGCCCCGGCCAGAGCGATTCCCTGTTCCAGATGAGCAGCCTGTTGTCGTCGAATGGGCTGTTGGGCCGGTAGGTCGTCGATAAGCAATTAGGCTCAATGCTTCTTCCGGAAGCGAAACTTTTATCCTGACACTATGCGGCTCGATTCAAATCGTCTGGTCATCGCATTGTCTGCCACTGCGATTGGCCTCTACAACTGCGGCGTCACGCTTTCGGAGTCTCATAACGCGTCCGTCGTCTCGCTCATCTACGCGAGCATCGCGCCTTTTGCCGCCTCGTATGCGCCAGCGCCTGGCCAGCCGGCATCACCAACGACCTGGATGACGATAGGTTTAATCCTCTCACTCCTTGTCACCTTCGGAGCAGTCATTTCTGCCCTACTAGGAATATCGCGTATCGGGTGGGCGAGAGCAACGAGCAAGCGCCGCCGAGGAGGTCCAGTGGTGATCGGCTCCTCCGAGGAAGCGAACAGCATCGTCCGCTCAGTCCTTGACCAAGAAAGGGAGCTCCCCGTTCATATCTTGGAGAAGGGAAACCCAACAGCCAAAGGCACGCTTGGCTTAGGGTACAAACAGCATCTGAGCGATGATCGGCTCGTTGCTCAAACTGTCAAACATGCTTCCCACGTGATCATCGCTGCCGAAAATGACATCGAAACAGCTCGCCTGAGTTCTGAGGCGCAGGACCTCCGTCACGCACAATGCGGTGAGGCGGTATCAATATTCCAGCTTCTTCGGTCCCCCGAGTTAGCAACCTCAGCACGCTTTACCCACATCGCTCAGCGACGACCCGTTGAAGCATTTCATCCAGCCGACCTCACAGTTCGCGCAATCACAGACAAAATACTCCACCTGCTGACCACACTCGATGCTCACACTGTTGAGGTCAAGCAATGCGGCCCGGGAGATGAAAAGCGTGAGTTGGACGCGTGGATCCACAATTACAACCGGTTCGCTAACGAGCTGGAAGTTCAACAGATTGTGAGCCCTCAGGTAGAGGGCCTGGCAGATATGGTTGTCCTCGTCGGCGATCCAGTCCACGTCGCTGCTCAGATCCCCTCCCTCAGGAAACGTCGAGCGATTATTGCGGTGACTGACCACATACTGCAGGGTCTTGTCTGGAACGATGCCGAAGCCGGAACAGTTCTGGAAGTTATTGACCCACAAAAGGTTGGGTTGAGCATCGACGCCATCCGCGATTCCGCCTTCTCCGTCTGGGGCTGGGCATTCGACATCGCCTACACGTCGCTTTATGGCCCGCCATCCCCATCGCAGAAGCTTTCTCACGACGACATCCTGAAGGCACGACAAACTTCTGAAGCAGCCGCTCGGGCCATGGTTGAAAACCTACGTCTACACGGTTTTCAGCTTGTGAAGGACGGCTACGGGTGGGAAGAGCATCCCTCGGAACAGGAGATCACCTCGATGGCGGAAGCCGAGCACGATGATTGGATGCTCAAACGCACATGGATTGATAGCAACGGCACAGAGCGTCGTGCTTCCTACGACTACAGCAAGGAACCTCCAGCTCGGAAACCCGCATATAAACCGTTCGCAGAGCTCGACTCGCACACCCAGGATTACAACCACAAGATCGTGAAAGTTGTGTACCCCGCCCTGGCGGGAATGTTCGGTTACGGCATTTCTAGGATCTCGTAGGCCTCGGAAAACTCCGCATCTGGCACTGGCCAACACTCCCCTGTTACGCCACGGACCACCCAATCACCTGCGTGTGCGTGAGCCTCTCCCTCCAGCGTGGGGATCATAGCGTCCTCTTCGAGTCGGCGGGCTTGGACCCTTCCCGTTTTCCTGTATTCACCCGGCGCGACCTGGCTGTATGACTTGTCGAAAACCTCAGACGCAACTGTCCATGTTCGTGTCCCGTCAGTGACCTCCCAGTCCCCCGCCTTTGCGTGAAGGACGCTGCCAGTGGAAGTCCGCCACTGCGCGTCTTTGTCCAAGCGTCGGGCCCTAACCTTGCGGATCGGTTTATACCATGCAGCATGCGCGAGATGCTGGTCAAGGCGCTCTTGGGACCATTTTTTCATGCAGGCGATATTAGCGGGTTGAGCGAAAACCAAGCGGTCGTCGGCCTCCTAATATGCTCCGGTTGGCGCATAATGAGTGTTCAAACACTGACTGCGCTAAGGGGCCTCATGCTCAACATTCCTGTTTTTGTGTCATCGACCTTTCGCGATTTCCATACGGAACGTGACATTCTCAATGGTCCCGTAAGTGACCGGCTCAACGAATCTTTGCGCCGATTCGGCGCAAAGATGCACTTTATTGACCTGCGCTGGGGAGTCGACACCAACGACATGGATGAAGAAGCGGCTGGGCGCAAGGTATTAGACGTATGCCTTGACGAAGTCGATCGCGCGGCCCCGCTCTTCCTCGGGCTCATCGGAGACCGCTACGGTTGGATTTCAGACGACAAGTCTCTCCTCGAATGGACGGCACAGCGCGTTGGACTCGACCCCGAGAGGTCTCGCGAGTGTTCTATCACCGAGTTGGAATTCGCCAAAGCTGGTCTTTGGGACGCAGATGATACAACCACACCGTTCATCCTTTTCCGGCAGGTCGAAGGCCCCCCACCGCACGGCTGGGCCGACTCAGACCCAACCCGAATTTCTGACTTCAAAGACGAGGTATCTCAACGATGGGGCAATGCGGAGACGGTGAAACGCTACTCCGTTGCCTTCGACCAGAATGGTCAGTGGCCCACTGCTTCAATGCAGCACTTCGAGGATCTTGCGGTCAGTCTGCTTGAACCGCAGCTTCTGGAGCGAGCCCGCAGCATCCCGCGCGACGGTACCGCGGAGGAGGTCCTGTTTCGAGGTTCCCGCACTCGTAATTTTGGGTCAGAGGAACTGCTCAAATCGATCGATTTTTTCCTCCGCATCGATTCGCCTGTCGTGGTTTATGGCGAGTCCGGCGCGGGTAAGTCCTCACTTCTGTTGGCACTCGAGAAGTATTTGGCGGCCTCCGGAGAATCTATATCCGGCAAGTTGCCCATCACCGTCATTATGGGGCTGGACGACCGCATTTGGACGGGGGACGAGCTCGCATTCGAGATTACGCGATGCATAAACGCAACCTTGGGCCTGTCGCTTTTCGACGATTGGCGGGGCTCTCCCGAAACTTGGCGCCCGCGCTGGAGGCAAGAAATGGAAAAGGTTGTAGCTGAGTATCCTGATCTGCTTTTCATCGTCGACGGTTTAGAGCAGATTGTGGATGGAGCCGGCGGATTCTGGCCAGTGGAATGGCTCTCGTCTCGCACCGCGTTGGCTGTATCTTCTTCCTCGCGCTCGGACGTCACTCTGTTGAAGAACTCCGATTTCAAAGAAGTCTTGGTTGGGCCAGTGCCAGCCAACATTGCGCGAGAATTCGTAGAGGACTGGGAGCGCAGAATTAGGCGCGAGATCGGAGGCGGCGCTCGCCAGATCATCGCGTCCAAACAACGCTTACCTCTTTGGATAGAGCTTGCGCTGGATCTACTTCTCGATATCGATGGTGATGATTTCAAGTCCATCGAGGATGAACCTGATCAAGCCAGCGCAATCCAAAACATGCTTGCAGACCGCGCGTGGCTCATCCCCGATGACCTGTCAAGCGCTGCCCACCACTTTTTGGAAACCTCCATCGCATCTACCGATCGTGCCCTCGCCCGCGCTGCAGTAGGTCTCTTGGGTGCTTCTAGGATCGGGCTTTCGCAAGAACAAACCGTCAACGCGCTGCGCGACGCTGGCTTCACAACAAATACTGAGATCTCGGTTGCCCGACTTTTCCGTTCTTTGGCGAATCAACTAACTCCAAATGGGCCGGAGAAACGGATGCGCTTTACGCACCGAGTATTTGGCGAGGCCGCGGAGAGTTTTGGTTCACCGCTCACGCATTCCCTACTCATGCGCATTTATGAATCCGATCTGCGCAACAGTGTCGAGACCACCCCAAAGTATGCGGCGCTCGAAAGCGAGGATTATTACGACATTGAGCATCAGTGGAAGAACCAGCGCAAACTCGCGGAGGCGTTCCTGTTCCACCTCTTTTCATCGTCTGCTCCCAAGGGTCCTCAAAATCTAGAGAGCATTCCGTTGGCGCTCGACTGCCTTCCGCAAACCACAGTGTACGACGCAGCAATTGTGACCAACTTGCTTCACTTGCCCTATGCAATCGAACACCTTCAGCATCTGCGTACGGCCGGTGCATCATTCGAAGCGCTGCGAACGCTCTTAGCGGCTGCTGATCTTTCCCCCGACCCTCGGGTACAAACAAGTGTGGCCTCAATTTGTTTTGAGGTGTTGAACGATTTCCCTGTCACGGCGAAAACGGTTTTATTGCGCTGCCAAGCTCTCACGATTGCTGCTTCACACACCGAAGATGTGGAAGAAGCTCGCCTACTGCTGTACCTGGCGTTTAAGAATATCGACCCCCTGTACGACGCCGAGCCAAATCGTGTTTTACCTGCTGTTTTCTACTCTCGAGCCCAACGTGAGATGGCACTTCTGGATGCAAAGGCGGGAGACACCAAATCAGCCCTCGAGCGGCTGTTTAGCTGCCAAGACATGCTTGTCCCTGCGCTCCAAGCCAGGGATCCTAGAGCCATCGAAGAAGCGATACGCGTGCTCCTTCAGATCGCAGATATCCATGGATCTACAAACAATGGGCTTGTGATCCCCACCTTGGATGAAGCCATGGAGATCGCTGCCATCCTGGTTGACGGCGGCGACGGGCCAGCTGTTTCCTTCGCATTGGCAGCGGAAGCCACGGCGATAAGAGCACAGTTTGTCCGGAAGCTTTTTCCGAATATGGCCCCGCCGGTGGAGCTGCTCGAGGATGCTGTCAACCAATTCGTCGTCGCAACGCAGAAGGTTCCCTTCGGCGGCAAATACTCAACCGACATACTTCGGACCAGCATCGAACTAGCGAATATTTACATCGAGATGCAAAAAGAAATGGACGCTTTCCTACGGCTTCGCGCTTCGGTGGTGGCGCTTGTCCCCTTCCTCAACTCCGCCCCGCCGGCCGGCTGGAACGAGTTGGCTAAGGTATTTGCTCTTCTTCTTGAGCTCTGTGAAAGCGCCCATTCAAGGGAGGTTCGCGTCGGGGCAGCAAGGTTTGTTCGCGTCCATACTTCTCGAGTACTTGCGGAAGCATCAAGCGTTAACCTGCCTGAGGCGTTCGCCATTGCAAATGCTGCGCATCACGCACTGCTGATCGGTCTCTCCCAAGCCGAAAACCTAGAAGCAAGGCTCCGCTTCATGGAGGCACTTACCGATATTGCAAAGTGGATCGCACAAACACACCCCGACGCTCAATGCCAGCTCAACTACAGCTACTCGTTGAGGAAGCTCTACGAGCACTACGCACGTGTTGGCCGTCATGAAAAAGCCAGGGCAACCCTTGATACCGTGCGCAAACGGGACATAGGTTTGGCCGAGCTTCCGGAGGATGGGCAGGCGCTTTCTCAAACGTCGCAGGTGTTGACCCAGTACTGCACCGCGCTCGTGTCAGAGTATGACAGTCCCGATGCGACGGTACCGCGCTTTGCCCATACGGTTGTGCTTGCAGCACCACTGATCCTTCGTGGGGTTCCTGATTCTCTCCGCCAGGAGTTTGCTTCCGCCGTGCACGATTCTTGTGTCACCCTGCTGCAAACTGACAGCGGTACACCCGAGCAGCGCAGCATGTGGGAAGCGATGAAGGAAATCGCAGAGCAGATGTAGACATGGCGGTGCTTCCCGGCATTCCTCAGTGCACGCAAGCTTGAGTTGCGCGGCTGGCTAAAACAAAGCAAACGCAAAAACGGGCTCAGCATCACGCTGAGCCCGTTTCTTGTTATTCAACCAGGATTAGTGGTCGACCGGAGCCTCCACACCAACACCGGTGAGGGAGCGAACTTCCATTTCGGCCTGGAGTTCATCGAAGTTGTCCGGCTTGCCCAGGAAGGTGCCGATAAGGCCACCCAGGAAGCCGAGCGGGATGGACACGAGGCCCGGGCTGGTCAGCGGGAAGATGGACCAGTCGGCGTCCGGGAACATCGCGGTCGGGCTGCCAGAGACCGCCGGCGACAGGGCGATCAGCACCAGCGCGGAGATCAGGCCGGTGTAGATCGACGCAACCGCGCCGGTGGTGTTGAAGCGCTTCCAGTACAGGGAGTACAGGATGGTCGGCAGGTTTGCGGATGCCGCGATCGCGAACGCGAGGGACACCAGGAAGGCCACGTTCTGCTGCATCGCCAGGATGCCCAGGACGATGGAGACGATGCCAAGCACCACCACGGTGATGCGGGAGACGCGGACCTGCTCATCCTCGGTGGCCTGGCCGTCGCGAAGCACTGCGTTGTACACGTCGTGTGCGATAGATGCGGAGGCGGTAATCGCCAGGCCTGCCACCACGGCAAGCACCGTTGCGAAGGCAACCGCGGAGATCAGCGCCATGAAGATGGAGCCACCGAGCTCGAATGCGAGCAGCGGTGCCGCGGCGTTCGCGCCACCAGGTGCGGCAAGGATGCGGTCCGGGCCGACGAATGCTGCAGCAGCGTAGCCGAGCACCAGGGTCAGCAGGTAGAACGAACCGATGAGAACGATTGCCCAGGTCACGGACTTGCGGGCTTCCTTGGCCGTCGGCACCGTGTAGAAGCGCATGAGCACGTGCGGCAGACCCGCGGTACCAAGCACCAGGGAAAGACCCAGCGACAGGAAGTCGAGCTTCGAGGTGGTGGTCGCACCGTACTTCAGGCCCGGCTTGAGGAGATCCTCGGCCTGGTAGCCCTTCTCCGCGATGTACTGGGACGCGGCGTGGGTGTCGATCGCCTGGTTGAGCACCGCATTCATGCCACCCTTGGCCATGATGAAGGCGAGGATCGACATGATCAGCACGCCGGCGATGAGCAGCACGGCCTTGATCATCTGCACGTAGGTGGTGCCCTTCATGCCGCCGATGAGGACGTAGGCGATCATGATCACGCCGACGATGGCTACACAGATTGCCTGTGCGGCGAAGGAGTGCAGGTCCAGCAGCACGGACACCAGCGAGCCGGCGCCGGCCATCTGTGCGATGAGGTAGAACAGCGACACGAACAGGGTACCGAAAGCTGCGGCCACACGCACCGGCTTCTGGCGGAGGCGGAACGACAGCACGTCCGCCATGGTGAAGCGGCCGACGTTTCGCAGCGGCTCGGCGACCAGCAGCAGGGCGACCAGCCATGCGACGAAGAAGCCGATGGAGTAAAGGAAGCCGTCGTAACCGCTCAGCGCGATGGAGCCGACGATGCCCAGGAAGGACGCGGCGGACAGGTAGTCGCCGGCGATGGCGAGGCCGTTCTGGGTGCCGCTGAAGGATGCGCCGCCGGTGTAGAAGTCGGCGGATTCGCTGGTGGTTTTGCCAGCGCGGGTCACAATGAAGAGGGTGACCACGATGAACGCGCCGAAGATGGCGATGTTCAGCAGAGGGTTGCCGGTGGCGGTGCTTTCAGCCGCTGTGGCGTTGATGTACGTCTGCATGGCTTAGCCCTCCATTTCCTGGCGAATGTGCGCTGCACGGGGTTCGATGTTCTTGTTTGCCCACTTCACGTAGACCCAGGTGATCAGGAATGTGGTCAAGAACTGTGCAAGTCCGAGCCACAGTCCAAGGTTGAGGCCTAGGAAGGGCCGCGCCATGACATCGGGCGCGAAGGTAGCAAAGACGACATAGAAGACGTACCAGAGGAACGCCGCAATCATCACCGGGAAGGTGAAGCCACGGAATGTTCCACGCAGATCTTGGAATTCGGGGCTCTGTTGCATTGCCACAAACTCGTCTGGCGTGGGCTCGCGGCGCTGCGGGACAGCGGGGGAACCTGTCATTGCCTCGATCCTTTCTTGTTCACGGGATTGGGTCTTGCCTTGCCGACAATTCGCGATTCTCGACTCAACAATGTGGAGTGTAACGTATCACACACTCACGGAGAGTTGTTTAAATCCTCTCACCCCTACCCCTACCCCCGAAAAGTCACGCTTTTCGTTGCGACGAGAAAAGCCCGCCCGGCCGCTTCCACGGCCGAACGGGCTCAAATCCACTCCCAGGAAAACCTTTATCCCGGGAACGTCAGGGGATCCCCTGACATACGCTCCCCTTGCACCGCATCGAGGGTGGCAACATCTTCGTCGGTGAGCTTCACATTTACCGCGCCAAGATTTTCGACAAGGCGCTGCGGGTTCTTCGTCTTCGGCACCACGGAGCAACCAAGCTTCATCAGATACGCCAGGCATACCTGTGCGGGCGTGGCCTCATGGGCATCCGCGACGGCCCGGATGGCCGGGTCGTCAAAATTCTTGCCGCGGGCGATCGGCGCCCACGCCTCGGTGAGGATGTCGTGCTCCTCGTGGTAGGCACGCAGCTCTGGCTGCGTGAAGCCGGCGTGCAACTCCACCTGGTTGAGCACGGGCGTGATACCGGTGGCGTTAATGATGTCGTCGAGAACCTCCGGGTAGAAGTTGGCGACACCAACCGACTGGAGCCGACCCATGCCCTGCAGTTCGGCGAGCTGCTCGAAGGCCTTCACATACGTGCCGTTCTGCGGCCAGGGCCAGTGCACGAGGTAGAGGTCGATGAACTCCAGGCCGAGGCGCTCGAGAGACTCGTTGTACGCCTCAAGGGCACGCTCCTGGTCGTCGTTCCACAGCTTGGTGGTGATGAACAGTTCCTCGCGCGTGACATCCCCCGCCTTGATCGCATCGTTGACGGCCTTACCTACCTCCACCTCGTTGCCGTAGAGCGACGCGGTGTCGAGGTGGCGGTAGCCCAATTCGATAGCGGTGCGCACGGTCCGTTCCACGTCCTCGCCCTGGAGCTTGTAGGTGCCCAGGCCAAGCAGCGGGAGATCGTAGCCGTCGTTGAGCGTAGTTACCGGGATTCGCATGCGCTTTCCCCTAACGGGCGTCGAGCAGGTCGATAATGAAGATCAGGGTGCGGCCAGACAGCGGATGGCCGCCACCTGCCGGGCCGTATGCCTTCTCCGGCGGGATGGTGAGCTGACGGCGGCCGCCAACCTTCATGCCCGGGATGCCTTCCTGCCAGCCTGCGATGAGGCCCGCGAGCGGGAACTCGGCTGCTTCTCCGCGGTCCCAGGAAGAGTCGAACTCTTCGCCGGTTTCGTAATCGACACCCAAGTAGTGGACTTTGACGAAGCCGCCAGCCACCGCTTCTTCGCCCTCGCCGACGGTGATGTCCTGGATAACCAGATCAGCTGGTGCCGGCCCCTCGGGGGCTTCAATGAATGGCTTTTCCATTTCCATGAGTGAGAATCTCCTTGAGGTTTGTGCGGTCGGCATTAAAAAACCGCCGGGAACTTCCCCCGCGAATTATAGGGGACGTGTTCCTCGGCGGTTGAAACGTTTGGTTAGCGCTGGTCGCGCGGGACGAAGTCGCGCTTCTGGTAACCGGTGTAGATCTGACGCGGGCGGTTGATCTTGGTGTTCATTTCAAGCTGCTCGCGGTACTGTGCGATCCAGCCCGGCAGGCGGCCGATGGCGAACAGGACGGTGAAGAAGTCCGTCGGGAAGCCCATGGCGCGGTAGATCAGGCCGGTGTAGAAGTCGACGTTCGGGTAGAGCTTGCGCTGGATGAAGTACTCGTCGTTCAGCGCGATCTCCTCAAGCTTCATCGCCAGGTCGAGCAGTTCGTCGCCACCCAGGTGCTCGAGCACCTCGTGTGCGGTGTCCTTGACGATAGCCGCGCGCGGGTCGTAGTTCTTGTACACGCGGTGGCCGAAGCCCATGAGGCGGACGCCCTTTTCCTTGTTCTTCACGCGGTTCATGAAGTCGGTTGCGTCGCCACCGTGGTTGTTCTTGATGTCCTCGAGCATCTCGAGCACCGCCTGGTTTGCGCCGCCGTGCAGCGGGCCGGCCAGGGCGTTAATGCCGCCTGCGATGGAGACGAACATGTTCGCCTGTGCCGAGGCGATCATGCGCACCGTGGAGGTGGAACAGTTCTGCTCGTGGTCGGCGTGCAGGATGAGGAGCTTGTCCAGGGCCTTCGTCAGGACCGGATCGACGTGGTAGTCCTCGGTCGGGTAGCCGAACATCATGCGCATGAAGTTCTCGCGCGGGTTCAGGGAGTTGTCCGGGTACATGTACGGCTTACCGCGGGATGCACGGTAGGCGTATGCGGCGAGCATGGGCACCTTAGCCATGAGGCGCACGGTTGCCTTGTCCAGCTGCTCTTCGTCGAGCGGGTTGAGCTGGTCCTGGTAGTAGGCGGAGAGAATGTTGACCGAGGAGGCAAGGACGGCCATCGGGTGCGCGTTGCGCGGGAAGATGTTGAACGCGGCCTTGAAGTCCTCGTCGAGCAGCGTGTGGTGGCGCAGGTCGGAGTTGAAGTTGTCCAGCTCGTCGGTGGTCGGCAGCTCGCCGTTGATCAGCAGGTAGGACACCTCGTTGAAGGTGGCGTTTTCTGCCAGGTCTGCGATGTCGTAGCCGCGGTAGCGCAGGATGCCCTCTGCACCGTCGATGTAGGTGATCTTGGACTCGGTGGAGCCGGTGGAGACGTAGCCCGGGTCGAAGGTGACCAGGCCAGTTTCACCGAGGAGGTTCCCCAGCACGACACCGTCATTGCCTTCGGTGGCGCGCATGATGTCCATTTCATACTCGCCGCCCGGGTAGTGGAGTACGGCCTTGTCCTTGTTCTCAGTAGCCACTGGTTTCCCTTTCCTACGTTGGGTGTTGCTCTCGTTTTTCGGGCAACCTTTTACGTAACGCACTCTAGCAAATATTGTGATGCGTCCGACAATGCTGCGATTGTCCTGGATGTACCACATATTTTTATGGCGTCATTGGTCGTATTGGGATGGTATCGCTTTGCGCCGTCGGGTGTCTTGGGGCTGGTTGCCTGATGTGGGCACGTGCGTCCGATAGGCTTAGTTTTCGTATTGCCAGGCGGAAGGAGTCCTATGCGCGAGCTTGTTTTCTTGGAAGACGAGTCGACGGAGACGTTTTTTGTGCTCCGCGACGAGGAGGGTGTGCGCTATCAGCTTGCCCGTGAGGAGCTTGCGCCGTTGCTTATCGACGACTCCCCCGCCCCGGAAGAACCAGCCACCGATACCGAGGTGACTGAGGAAGAGCAGCCTGCGCAACCGGTGGCACCCGCCCCGGAGCCGCGCCCACTGCCGGAGCCGGATCCGCTCTACGCCACCCCGTTGTCGATGCGTCCGAACGAGATCCAGGCACGCATCCGCGCCGGCGCGACCGCCGCGGAGTTGGCAGAAGAGATGGGTGTGGCCGAAAGCCGCCTCGAGTCCTATGCCCACCCGGTGTTGCTTGAGCGCGCCCAGGTTGCGGAGGCTGCGAAGCAGTCCCATCCGGTGCGCGAGGATGGCCCGGCGAAGCAGACGTTGTTGGAGATCCTGGCTACCTCCTTTGCTGCCCGTGGTCACTCGATTTCGGATGCGGAGTGGGATGCTACCCGCGAGCAGGGCGACACCTGGGTTGTGCGCGTTACCTGGCAGGCGGGCCTGACGGAGAACGAGGCCCTGTGGTCGTTTAAGCGCTCCATGGGCGCCGCGGCCCAGACTGAGGCGCGCAACGCTATGGCTGCGGATCTGACCGATCCAGATTTCGCCCAGCCGGTGCGCTCGCTGTCTGCGGTGCGTTCCTTGCACGGCGAGCAGGATGAGGATGCGCCAGCCGCGCCCGTCGAAATCCTTCAGGATGCACCCGCCGAGGAGGGCGAGGTGCTCGAGGGCGATTTCCTGCGCCACCCGGATGAGGAGGAGCAGCCGCAGAAGCGTCGTCGCAAGTCGGTGACGCCCCACTGGGAGGACGTGCTGCTCGGCGTGCGGACCAACACGAAGCGTCCGAAGCGGTAAGCCATGAGTTTCAACGCCGTTGTCACGTTGTGGTTTGTCAACACTGCTGAACCTGCGGAGGTGTTGCGTCGTGAGCCGAAGGCCGACCGCGGGTTTGGCCGAAAGCTGCTGGCTCAGGTGAATCCGGCGTGGCCAATCACGCCGATTGGGTCGTTTCCGTTGAACCGCTCGTCGGTGCCTGGCCGCGACGAGTTTTATATTGCGGGCTTCCCGGGGATTTCGGTGGTGCGCATGCGTGTGGACGTCACTGAGTTGTCCTCCCCTACCCAATGGCACACCGCGCTTCCGGCGGCGGACGTGTTCGTTATCGCGCTGGGTACGGATAGCGACTTTGGCGGCTTCGCCCACTTCAATGGCGAGAAGGTGTCGCGCAGTTTCTGCGCCACCCGCACCAGTGTTATCGAAGACATCGGCCTACCCGAGCCGTTTGAGGCCCCCTACTGGGCGGGCGAGAAGGCGGAACAAGCAGGCGGGATCGCGCTGCCGTTTGAGCCGAAGGACCTTGCGCTTGCCGCCGAGGAAGCCTGGCTGGGTGCGGAGATCGGCCAGAACGGCCCGGACATCAACGTGGTGGGCTACGCCGTGGACGGCCGGCCTGAGCCGAAGATTGAGGAGCCGAAGCCGGCCACCAAGTCGGTCAACGAGGTCGCCGCGAAGTTCGCGGAGCGCGATAAAGTTTACGACGACTACGAGGCCGAACAGGAAAAGCAAGAGGGCGACGAGTTTGCCGAGTTGGCGGACGCGTCCGTCGCCGCCGCGAAGCGTGTCGGTCGGGGTGTGCGCCGCCGTGCGGTGCAGTGGGCGTCTGCGCTGAAGGAGCGCATCCGCCACATCGACCGCTAGCCCGGTTAGCGCATGCGCTCGTAGAACGCGATCGCGGCCGAGGTGGCCACGTTCAGCGAATCGGTGCCCGGCGCCATCGGAATCTTGGCGCGCACGTCGGTAGCACGCATGGCGTGCGGGGTCAGCCCCGGGCCTTCCCCACCAACAAGGAAGGCAACTTTGTCGTGGCCCTGGATGGCATCTTTAAGTTCGACGGCGTCGTCAGCGGGGGTCAGTGAAATGAGCCACCAGCCGTCGTCGTGAAGTTCGGCGAGCGAGCGCTGCCACGTCGTCGGGGTGCCCTCCAGGTGCGCGAACGGGGTGCGCAGCACGTGCCCCATGGACACGCGCACGCTGCGCCGGTAGAGCGGGTCAGCGGTCGCCGCCCCGAAAAGCACGCCGTCGACCCCCATGCCGGCGGCGTTGCGGAAGATGGACCCGATGTTCTCGTGGTCGCCGACCCCTTCCAGGATCACCAAGGTGCGCGCCCCTTCGAGCACCTCGGAAACGGTGAGCGGCTCCGGCTTATCAGCAGAGACCAACAGGCCGCGGTGCATGTCGTATCCGGCGACCTCCCCCATGATCTGGCGGGTGATCTCGTACACCGGGATGCCGCGGCGCGACAACTCCTCGCCATAGTCGGCCATGAACGATTCAAGCCGTCCGCCGAAGCCGAACACGGCGCGCACCGGGAAGCGCGACTCGACCAACCGGCCTGCCACCAGCGGGCCTTCGGCGAAGACAAGGTTTTTCTCCTTGTCGGAGTGCTTCAGGTCGCGGATGTCGTCGAGACGGGGGTCGAGGGGGTCGTCGATACGCAATTGCATTTAGCCGAGTGCTGCCATGATCGGGCCCTGCGCGAAGTACACGACGAACAGGGCGGAGATGAGCCACATGATCCAGTGGATGTCCTTCGCCTTGCCGGCGAACAGGGACAGCAGTGCAAACGAGATGAAGCCGACGCCGATGCCGTTGGCGATGGAGTAGGTCAGCGGCATGGTGACGATGGTCAAGAATGCCGGCAGCGCGACCGAGAAGTCGTTCCACTTGATCTGGCCGACCTGCATCATCATGAGCGCACCGACGACAACGAGTACCGGTGCCGCGGCCTCGATGGGCACGACCTCGTAGAGCGGGGTGAAGAACATTGCGAGCAGGAACAGCACACCGGTGACCACGTTGGCCAGGCCGGTACGAGCGCCGTCGGCGATACCTGCCGAGGAGTCCACGAACACCGTGTTCGACGACGCCGACGCGCCACCACCCACGACTGCGCCGAAGCCTTCGACGACGAGGGCACGCTTCATGTCGGGCAGGACGCCGTCCTCAGCGGCGAGGCCAGCCTGGCGGCCAAGCGCCGTCATGGTACCCATGGCGTCGAAGAAGTTCGCCAGCACCAGGGTGAATACCAGCAGGGATGCGGAAATGACGCCGATGTTGATAAACGCACCAAACAGGTCGATGTTGCCCACGATGGACAGATCCGGGATGCCGCCGAAGGAATCCGGCAGCTCCGGCACGGCCAAGCTCCACCCCTGCGGGTTGTCTGCGGACGAGCCGGAACCCGTGATCGCCTCCACAATCATGGCAACAATCGTGGTCAGGATGATGCCGATGAACAGGCCACCACGCACGTTGCGCACAACCATGAAGCCACAGATGAACAGGCCGATGATGAACACGAAGGTCGGCCAGGATGCGATCGAGCCGCCGGTGCCCAGCTGGACCGGAACGGTAGTCATGGCGGCATCCGGGATGCGGCGGACAAAGCCGGCATCTACAAGGCCGATGGTGGCGATGAACATGCCGATACCGACACTCATAGCCACCTTCATCGAATCCGGAATAGCGTTAAACACGGCGGTGCGGAAACCGGAGATGGCCAGCAGCACGATAATGATGCCGTCGATAACCACCAGGCCCATCGCTTCCGCCCAGGTCAGACCCTGCTGGCCCACCATGGTCACGGCGACGAGCGTGTTAATACCCAAGCCGGCGGCGATGCCGAAGGGGTACTTGGCAACCAGGCCGAACAAGATACACATCACGCCAGCAGCCAAAGCGGTGGCGGCCGCTACCTGCGGGATGCCCAGCACGGTGCCCTCGCGGTCGGGGCTGGTGCCGATGATCAGCGGGTTGAGTAGCACGATGTATGCCATCGCGAAGAAGGTCACTACCCCGGCACGCACTTCGGTGCCCACCGTGGATCCGCGCTCTGTGATGTGGAAGAAGGCGTCCAGCCCGCCGCGCGGCTGCGGCTGGTCCTTATTCATTTTTGCTCCCGTGGTCGTACTCACGGGGGCTTAGCTTTTCACTCTCCCTGGGCAAACGCAACTATTTTGCTGCCCCAGTGATTGGAATTACTTAGGAGTTGTCTACTTCCGTGTCTGAGTGCGCGCCGCAACCGTAGGAAGACGCAACGACATGGCCGTCGGCGGAATACTCGTTGGTACAAGCACCGAAGTGCTCCCCCACCGGTTCCGCCATGGGGATATAGAAGGCACAGGTGCGGCACGACAGGGCTGCCTTTTCGGCAAACTCGCTGTTTGGCCCGTAGTCGCCGGTGCGCCAGCGGTGCTTCGCGTCCTCTAGTCCTTGTTTGGTCAGGTAGTGCTTGGTTTCGCGGCCCGGGAAGGTAATGGCGTCGCGGGCGAAGGAGTCGTCGGTGACGCGTTCGTCGTCAGGCAGGAGCTCCAGCACATCGCCTGGGCCCAGGTCGCCGGGGCGCAGCCGCTCGAAGTACGGCACCCAGTCGGGCGCTTCGAGCGCACCTTGGGAGGGCACGAGCGCGACCTCGTTGACGGTGACCGCGTTGGAGCCGTCCGCGCAGGCGATGACGGCGTTCCATTCCCACCCGGCGTATCCGGGCACGTCGGCTTCGAAGCGGTGCGTGGCAACATTGCGGGTCAGCCCGGTAACACCGATGTGTTCGCCGATGTCGCCGTCTGCGATTTCTTCAAGCGCCTCGAGCGCAATAGCTATTGCATCGTTGC
Source organism: Corynebacterium sp. HMSC036E10 (assembly GCF_001836265.1). Classification (NCBI taxonomy): domain Bacteria; kingdom Bacillati; phylum Actinomycetota; class Actinomycetes; order Mycobacteriales; family Corynebacteriaceae; genus Corynebacterium; species Corynebacterium sp. HMSC036E10. The sequence continues at coordinate 19,315 of NZ_KV827930.1, read as the reverse complement.
CAAGCAACGGGTTGCGGGAGCGAGTGCGTTTTCTGGATCGTGACACGCTTACCCATTATGCGCGATGTAGTGCAGGATGTAACCCATGGGTCATCGTGAAGCTTTGTCCGCTCTGTCTGTTATCGCTGCGCTTTCGGGCGGTTTGCTTGCTGGCTGCGCGCCGGAGTCGTCCACCCCAAGCGTCGAGCACCTTCGCGCCGAGGTGATCGAGCGCCTCCCGTTCGACCAGACCAGTTTCACGCAGGGCCTCGAGGTCACCGCCGACGGCAACCTCTACGTTGGCACTGGCCAGGAGGGCGAGTCGCGTCTGTACACCCGCACGATCGCGGGCGAGGAGCTCGCGTCGGTTGATTTGGATCCGCAGTTTTTCGGCGAGGGCATCACGCGTATCGACGACACCCTGTGGCAGTTGACGTGGCTCGACGGGACAGCGATTCGTCGCAACGCAGAAACGCTCGAGGAGATCGGCCGCGCCTCCTATCAGGGCGAAGGCTGGGGGCTGTGCTCACGTACGGAAGCGGACGAGGTGATCTTCTCCGACGGCACCGAAGAGCTGCGCCGCATGGATCCGGAAACGCTCGAGGAGCGCGAACGCTTCACCGTCACGCTTGATGGCGAGCCGGTGGCGGGCCTCAACGAGTTGGAGTGCGTCGGTAACGATGTCTACGCCAACGTGTTCACCACCACCGACATCGTGCGCATTGACGCGGAAACGGGCGAGGTCACCGCACGTATCGACGCCTCCGCCCTGCCTAATAACGCCACCGACGACCCGAACCACGTCCTCAACGGCATCGCCCACATCCCGGGCACTGACGAGTTCTTCCTTGCCGGCAAGCGCTGGCCGGACATGTACCGGGTGCGCTTTACCCAGGCTGACTAGTTAGGATTTCTCGCCATGGCACAACGTTCAGGCAGCAAGCAGTGGAAAACCATCGTGGTCGCCCTCGTGGGCGTCCTGGCACTCGTCGGCGTGGTCTACGCCGTCATGGAGTACCAGCGCACCCGCCCCACCACTCCGGTCGATGAACTGACGGTGTCGGTGGCTGCCAACGGTGAGCGCGAGGACATCGGCGTGTACACCGTGTGCGAGTTGGACGAGGAGTGTGCCGGCGGCGACGCCCCCACCATGCAGCGCGGCGAGGGTGATGTGGTGGTTACGGTTCCTGACGAGATTGCGTCGAATAGCTGGCGCCTGCTGCTCATTTACGACGACCCGGAGGCCAACTCCGAGCGCGTCTTCACCTCCGGCGAGGCAACCGAGGAGACCGTGCCGGCTACGACCGAGTCGGGCGCGAAGCTCGTCGTTGCCGAGGTAACCACCCTGGACATTAAAAAGGGCGATGACGGGGAGGAAACCCCTGTCATCGCCACATGGTCCGTGGGCTTTAACTAATTACGCATCCAGCTCGCGCGCCACGGCCCGCAGGATCTCCGCCACCTGGCGGCCTTCCTTGCGGTCCGGGTAGCGGCCGTTGGTCAAAGCAGGCTGGACCTGGGTCTCGATGAGCGTCATCACGTCCGCGAGCATGCTTCCCAGCTCCTCCGGCTTACGGCGGTGCACTGGGCGGCGCTTCGGGGTGTCCAGCACCTTCACGCGCAGCGCCTGTGGGCCACGACGGCCTGCGGCGAAGTCGAACTCGATGCGCTGGCCCGCAACCAGCTCCTCAACCCCCTCAGGCAGCACGGACTTACCGATGAAGACATCCTCGTCTCCCGGGTTGGATGCGAAGCCGAACCCTTTTTCGGCGTCGTACCATTTCACCTTTCCGACAGGCATGGCGCTCTCCTTCCGTAACGCATCACTTATGCAGTATCACTCGTGCAGATGTACCGCCAGTAAGTAAAACAAAATCAAAACCTTACTATTTCCGCCCGAAAATCAAGCAGTTCACGATAGTGTGACCCAGAACACATATTTTGCATGTCGCACCTCCGAGCTGGGGAAATGTGAGGCTTTTTCGAGTATTGCGCCCCAAAACGACACCGTTACGTGACACAATCGTTATACAACGTTAGGCTGTCCCGAGAAATTGGCGGTCAACGATGAGAGGAAACGAAACAATGGGACGCCACTCTAAGAAGACCACCTCCATGGGCAAGAAGGCTCTGGCAGGTTCCGCAGCAGCAGCTGCACTGGCTGGCATCGTTGCCCCGCAGGCAACCGCAGCACCGGATTCCGACTGGGACAAGCTCGCACAGTGCGAGTCCGGCGGCAACTGGGCCATCAACACCGGCAACGGCTACTACGGCGGCCTGCAGTTCTCCTACGGCACCTGGCTGGCATACGGCGGCGGCGAGTTCGCCCCGACCGCCAACCTGGCAACCCGCGAGCAGCAGATCGCTGTCGCTGAGCGCACCCTGGCTGGCCAGGGTTGGGGCGCATGGCCGGCATGCTCCGCCCGTTACGGCCTGAACTCCGCACCGACCAACCGCGACGCACAGGTGTCCAAGCCGGCCCCGCAGCCGGCTCCGGCTCCGGCACAGCAGGCTGCCCCGGCTCAGCCGGCAGCACAGGCCCAGGCTCCGGCCGCACAGTCCCCGCAGGTCGATGCCCTTTACGCACAGGTGCGTAACGCTATCCAGGCATTCGGCTTCCAGGTTCCGGCTTCCGTGCAGTCCAACTACGTTGCTAACCGCAACGACTACAGCGCGTTCTACGCTGCAAACCAGCCGCTGATCGACGCTGCCCTCTCCGGCGACTTTGCCACCGTGGCTAACCTGGTCGGCGCTAACTTTGCCAACCAGGTCAACAACACCGTTGCTTCCGTGCAGCAGTCCTTCCAGGCTCGCTAAGCAATAGCGCACAGCAATCGTCCGCCCCGTTCAGGTTGTGAACGGGGCGTTTGCCTTTGCCACCCCACAACAAAAACCGGCACGGTCAGGCACCGTGCCGGTTTTTTAAGTTCCGCTGGTTTAGCGGTTGATGCGCGTCGTCGGGTGGACGTAGCCCGTCTCTTCTGCCGGCATCGGCAGGATCAGGTCGTCGCCGAACGGGCTGGAAGCACCGGTGAACGTCGAGGTGATCTCGGTGACCGGGTGCAGGTTACCTGGGGTATTAGCGGGCCATGCGGGGTTTGCGCGCCCAATCTTCTTCACATCTTTAGCCATGCCCCTCATTCTTTCACGCCGGAGACAAAAACGCACGTAAACTCACCCCCGCAATGTCTACGTTCCCTAAGTTCTTGAGTTCGCTCGATGACGACGCGCTGCACGCCCTCATCGAGGCCCGCCCGGATGCCTTCTTCCCCGCCCCGCCGTCGGTGGGCTCACTCGCAACCAGGCTCGGCCTTCCCGGGTCGGCATCGCGCGCGTTGCGTCTCCTCAACGCCGCGGATCTGGCGGTGCTCGAGCAGCTCGCGGATGCCGGAGCGGAGCTTGAGCCTGTGAACGCCACCGGCTTCGGCTCCACTCACCACCTGCGCGAGTTGGCGCTCGTGTTTGGTCCGGATGAGGCGTTGCGTATCGCCCCCGGCACGCTGACTGCCCTGCCTCCCGGTTGGCGCGTGACCGATACGCTGCCGCCCGGCGCGACCGAGGCGCTGGCGTCACTGCCTGCGCGTGAGCGCAAGGTGCTGGACACGCTCGCGGCCTCCGGCGGGGTGGGTACAACCGCGGCGGCTGCACCAGATGCGGATCCGGATGCGCCGGTGGCCAAGTTGCTCGCGCTTGGTCTGCTTGTGCGCGTCAACGAGACCACGGTGCGCCTGCCCCGCCCGGTGCGCGACGCGATGCGTGGCGCAACGCCGCGCGTGTTCCCGCTTGCACCACCCGCCGCACCAGAGATCGATCAGGCCACTATCGACGAAACCGCAACCGCCCAGGGCCTCGACGCGGTGCGCCAGATGCGCCAACTGGTCATGACGCTGATGGATACCCCGGTGGTACTGAACAAAGACGGCACCGTCGGCGTGCGCGCGGCGGCAAACCTGGAAAAGGCACTTGGGTTCGACCCGAGCTTGCTTGTCACCGTCGGCGAGTCCGCGGGTCTTGTCGGCCGCGGCAACGTCGACGATGAGGATGTGCTCGCCGCCACTCGCGACGCCCTGACCTGGCTTGACGCGACACTGTCCGATCAGTGGGCGATCGTGCTCGCCGGCTGGGTGGCCTCCCCGTGGCGCGTGGATACAGGGGCGAAGTTGCTGAGCGACGACGCCCACGCCCCAGCGCTTCGCCACGCCCGCCTCACCATGCTGCGACACGCGGGCGACATGGACCGGATGCTCTTCCACGCCCCGCTGGAATCGTCGGGGTTCTCCGACAACCTCATCGCCGCGGTTGTCCGGGAAGCCGAATTCGTCGGCGCGCTGGCCAACCAAGCGCAGCCGACCCCGACGTTAGCCCTGATCAACGGTGAAGACGTCGCTGCAGCAACCGCCACGCTCGTGCCCGCCTCGGTGGACACGTTGATCGCCCAGGCCGACATGACGGTGCTAGCCCCGGGCCCGCTCGAGCCCGCAATGGCCGGGTTCATCGAGCGCATCGCGGAACTGGAGTCGCCTGGTCTTGCCAGCGTGTGGCGCATCTCGGAAGCCTCGGTGCGCCGCGGCCTGGACAGTGGACTGACCGCCCCGGAGATCCACTCCTGGCTGGCAGACCACGTGCTTGGCGAGGTCCCCCAGGCCATCACCTTCATCATCGACGACACTGCCCGCACCCACGGCGCCATCCGCGCCGGCGAAGCACTCGCCTACATCCGCTCCGAGGACCCGGCCCTCATCGCTACCGCAGCAGAGAAGTTAGGCCTGCGGGTCCTCGCCCCCACCGTGGCCATCTCGCGCCTGCCGCTGGCAAAGCTCATGACGGCGCTGCGCACCGCAGGCCTCCAACCCACCGCTGAGGACGACCAGGGCGTTTCCGTCAACATGGCGCCTGAGCCCGCCCTGGTCGCGCCAACGCCATCGACGCTTCCGAAGTCGCGGAGGGTGGCGCCGGATCAGGTGCGTGCGATCGTCGCAAAGCTGCGCTCTGCGGAGACCACCGATGCTGGCAGCGGGGATGCGTTTGAAACGCTGCGCGCGGCAGCGCGGGCGCGCAGGCATGTCACGGTGGGCTACGTGGACAAGCAGGGACGTGGCAAGACGATCACCGTCCTGCCGCTGAGTGTCACTGCGGGGCAGGTGGACGCGCTCGACGAGGCCAAGGACCGGGTCGTGCGCATCGCCCTGCCGCGGGTGACAAAAGTGGTGCTGGCCTAGCGGCTGGCGCGCTCCAGGATTTCCAGGATGTGCTCGTAGTCTGCGCCGGTCGCGGCCGTCAGGCCCAACTCGCAGGTGCGGTTGGACGACGCGTGGCACGCCGAGCCGAACTCCTTGGCCTCGGCCGCCTCGCGCTTGGTTGCGGCGTGGGTGAGCTCGGGGTGCAGCATGCCGCGATCCCCCGCGTAGCCACAGCAGTTCCACTCGGCCGGAACGTTTACTTCCTCTGCAGCGGCAGCCGCAACGTGCTTCAGCGTATCGACGATACCCAGGTGGGTCGCCGAGCACGTCGGGTGCAGCGTCACCGATGGCACCTTGTGGTTGACCGTGAGGCGATCGAGCACGTGCTCGTCGACAAACTCGATGGCGTCGATGACCGTGATGCCGATGTTTTCGGCCATGTCGCGGAAGCCGTGCGTGCAGCTCGACGCGTCCACCACGACCGGCAGGCGCCCGCCGTCGGTGGCGGCGATGAGCTGGTCGTTGACACGGCGCTGCATGATGTCGTGGCCGGTGCTCATGCCCTTCGAGGTCCACGGGGTGCCGCAGCACATGCCGTCGATACCCTCCGGAACGACGAGGGACAGACCGGCGCGCTCGACGAGTTTCGCAAACGCCTCCGAGGCACCGACGCCCTCGCCCTGCGGGCCGAACATGGAGTTCACACACGCCGGGACAAACACACCGACAGGCTCCGCGCCCGGCGCGCCGACCTGCGTGCCAAACGCCTTGGAGCGCTTCGCGCCGCCCTTGGAAAGTTCGGGGCGGTACTGCGGAACGGTGTCTTCCCCTACGAGGGCGCGGGCGACGTCAGTAACCTTCTGCACCAGGTTCGTCGGCATCATGTACGCGCCGGTCAGGGCTGTGGAAGCCAAGGTGTTGCCCGGACCCCACGCCTTGGCGGCGGCCGCCCAGCCGGCGGACTTCACAGCACCGGCCTGGCCGCGGCGCAGCGACTTGATGAACTTGCCGGTGTCAATACCCACCGGGCACGCGGTGACACACATGGAGTCCACGGCACAGGTATCGATGCCGTCGTACTGGTAGGCCTCGTCGATGTGCTTGACCAGCTCCATGTCGCCTTCCTGCAGCGCCTTCGCACGCGCGCGACGCACGACGATGCGCTGGCGCGGAGTCATAGTCAGGTCGCGCGAGGGGCACACCGGCTCGCAGTAGCCACACTCCACGCAGGAGTCGATTTCGTCTTCCACCTGCGGGTTGAGCTTGAAGTTCTTCATGTGTTCGCGCTCGTCGTCAGTGATGATCACGCCCGGGTTCATCACCCCGCGCGGGTCGGTGGCGCGCTTGAGCTGCACCATCACGTCGTAGAGTTCCTCGCCGTACTGACGGCGCACGTACGGCGCCATGACGCGGCCGGTGCCGTGCTCTGCCTTGAGGTTGCCGCCGGCGCCGAGCACGAGGTCCACCATGTCCTCGTTGAAGCCGTCGTAACGCGTGAGGTTCTCGTCGCCCTCGAAGCGGTCAGTGATCAGGAAGTGGATGTTGCCGTCCTTGGCGTGGCCGAAGATGACGGCGTCGTCGTACCGGTAGGCGTCGAAAAGCTGCTGCAACCCGCCGCAAGTGTCGGCGAGGTCTTCGACGGGCACTGCGATGTCCTCAAGCAGCGCGGTGGTGCCGGACGGGCGCGCCTCCGCGACCTGGGCGTAGAGGCCCTTGCGGAACGCCCACGCCTTGGCTGCCTCGATGGGGTCGGTGCTGAACTGCGCCGGGGTCTGCAGGTCGAACTCGCGCAGGAGTTTGGAGCCAGCCTGCTCGTATTCGCGCAGCTGCTCGGCCTCGTTGGCGTGGTATTCGATGAGCAGCGCCGCCTGGCCGCCAAGTTCGAAGCCGGTGATCTGCTCCGGCACCGAATCAAAGGTGCGGCCGACCTTGATGGAGCGCGAATCCATCAACTCCAGCGTCGCCGCCTTCGACTCAAACAGGGCCGGCAGGGAGCGCGTCGCGGCGTCCAGTGTCGGGTACACCGCGATGGTGGTCGTCTTCAGTTTCGGCACCTCGATGGTGCGCAGGACGGCCTCTGCGATGAACGCGAGTGTGCCCTCGGATGCGACCAGCAGGTGCATGAAGATGTCCAGCGGCGAGTCGTAATCCAAGAACGAATTCAGGCTGTAGCCCATCGTGTTTTTCAGCGCGAAGTGGCGCTCGATGGTGTCTACGGATTCCTTGTTGTCGCGCACACGTCGCTTGAGCTTCTCGATCGTGTCCACGAGCTCCGGCTCCTGGCGCGCGAACTGCGCTTCCGCATCTGGGTGGGCGGTGTTGATCACGGTGCCGGACGGCAGGACGAAGGTGACGGACTCGATGGTGTTGTAGGTGTTGAACTCCGTACCGCACGCCATGCCGGAGGAGTTGTTGGCAATCACGCCACCCATCGTCGCGGCGCCCTCGGACGCCGGGTCCGGTCCGATCTTGCGGCCGAACGCGGCCAGGTGCGCGTTGACCTGGCGCACCGTGGAGCCGGGCTGGACACGCACGCGCTTGCCACCGTCAAGTACCTCCACGCCGCGGAAGTGCTTACGCACGTCCACCAGCATGCCCGCACCACCTGCCTGGCCGGACAGGGAGGTACCGCCGCCGCGAAGCACCACTGGGGCGCCGGAGGATGCCGACGCGCGGAACGCCGCCGCAACGTCGTTCGCGTTGCGCGCCTCCACCACCACATCCGGGGTGTAGAGGAAGTGGGATGCGTCGTGGGCGTACTTGATGCGGTCGATCGGGCGCGTGGACAGCGCCTCGTCGGCGCCGAGTTCGCGGGCCAGATGCGCCGCAGGGGATGAGATGGTTGCAGTCATGAGTTCATGGTAAACCCGCCCTGAGCGAAGTCGAATCCTTTGCTAGTTTTTGTCGGGTGACTACGTTTCAGATTCAGGACCTTCACAAACGCTTCGGCGACGTCCAGGCCCTCGACGGAATGGACTTCACCGTCCGCGACGGGGAAATGTACGGTTTCGTCGGTTCCAACGGCGCCGGAAAATCCACCACGATGCGCATCGCGTTGGGCGTGCTCAGCGCCGATTCTGGCGAGGTGCTCCTCGATGGGCGTCCGCTTGACGACGACTCCCGTCGCCGCATCGGCTACATGCCAGAAGAACGCGGGCTCTACGGCAAGGAAAAGATCCTGGATCAGCTGATCTTTTTGGCCAAACTCCACGGCGTCGACGGCGCAGCCGCCAAAAGGCGCGGCACCGAACTGCTCGAGGAGTTGGGCCTCGGTGAGCGTCTGGGCGACAAGCTCGACGACCTCTCCCTGGGCAACCAGCAGCGCGTGCAGTTGGCCGCCAGCCTGATCCACGATCCGGAGGTGCTCATCCTCGACGAGCCGTTCTCCGGCCTGGACCCGGTTGCCGTGGACGTGATGAGCACGATGCTCACCGACCGCGCCCGCGCCGGCGTGCCAGTCATCTTCTCGTCGCACCAGCTCGATTTGGTGCAGCGGCTTTGCGACCGCATCGGCATCGTCACCCGCGGCCGCATGGTGGCCGAAGGCACCGTCGATGAGCTGCGCTCGGGCGGCCCGGTGCGTTTCCGCGTCGGCACGCAGGCGCGCGGCTGGATCCCCGACTGCGCCACGCTTATTAGCGACACTCCCACCCACGTCATCGTCGAAACCACTTCCGCCGACAACGACCAGGACATCCTCCGCGCCGCCATGGCCGCCGGCCCAGTCCACGAGTTCACCCGCGTCGTGCCGGATCTGGCCGAGCTGTTCAAGGAGGTTGTGAAGTAATGAAGACCTACTCCCCCATGCACACCATCACCACCACCGCGAAGCGCGAGGTGCAGATTCTGCTGCTGAAGAAGGGCGTCATTGTCACGCTCGTGATCATGTTGCTGGCCATTCTCGGCATGATCGGCTTCGGCACCTGGATGAAAAACAAGGACGACGCCGAAGCGGAAGCCGGCGGCCCGGCCATCGCCGCCGTGGGCATCGCAGAGCAGCTTCTCGACGACGCCGGCTACGACGCCCGCACCGCCACCGACCGCAACGAAGCCGAACAGTTAGTCCGCGACGGCGACGTGGAGGCCGCCCTGATTGTCGAGGGCGACACCTGGGAAGTCCTTGCGGACGGCTCCCCCTCCACCACCATCCTCACCGGCCTCGACGCCCTCTCCCAACAGCAGGCGCGCGCCGAAACCTTAAGCAACCTGGGCATTAGCCCCGCCGACTACGAGGCCGCCTCACCGCGGATCAACGTCGTGCCGGTGGACATCAACGACATCGAAGGCGACGACACCGCACAGCTATTGCCCCGCCTGGTCACCACCTTCTTCGCGCTGATCATCGTCATGTTCACGGTGATCACATTTGTGGCCCAGGTGGGCAGCCGCGTCACCGAGGAGAAGTCGTCGCGTGTCGTCGAGCTCATCTTGGCCTCCGTTCGCCCGCTGGACTTCCTCGCCGGCAAACTGCTGGGCACCGTCATCTTCGGATTCCTCGCCACCGCAATGTTGCTTGCTGTCGGCGGCATTGGTCTGAAGGTCTCGGGTCTTATCGACGATGTCGAAGTCGACTGGTCCGTCCTCCCCATCCTGCTTGTCGCCTGGCTGTTGTCCATGCTGTTTTTCGGCGGCCTCTACGCCGCCGCCGGCGCGATGGTGCAGCGCACCGAGGACCTGCAGTCCACCCAGATGCCGATTCTGATCCTGCTGATGGCGTGCGTGTACATCTCGTCGTTTGGTTGGTCCAACACCGACTCAACCTTCATGCAGGTGATGAGCTGGATCCCGCCGTTTTCGATCTTCAGCGCGCCCTTGACCTACGCAGCTGGCGACTTCACCGCCGTCCAGCTCGCGGGATCCTTCGCACTCGCTGCGGTCACCACCGTGCTCGTCGTGTGGGGCGCCGCCGGCATTTACAAGCGCACGATCCTCAACAACGGCAGCGTAACCAAGTGGTCACAGGTGCTTCGGAGGGGTTAGCGCAGTTCGTCGATAAACGCCTTCGCGTCAATGTCGCCGTTCTCCGCGGCCTTGCGTAGCGCTTTAAACTTCTGCTCCCGCTCCTCCACCAGTCGCAGGCCTTCGCGCAGGACTTCGCTGGCGGAGGCGTAGCGGCCGTCTTCGAGCAGTTGGGCGATGAATTTGTCGTAGCGTTCGCCGAGGACAACGGATGTGTTTTTCGCAGCCATGCCCGTAGACTACCAACGCCTACGAACAGGAGGAGTAGATCGCATGGCTCTCGGCGACGGCCCGCTTATCGTCCAGTCGGACAAAACTGTGCTGCTCGAGGTCGCGCACCCGGACGCACCCAAAGCCCGTGCCGCGCTCGCCCCGTTTGCGGAGCTCGAGCGCGCACCTGAGCACATCCACACCTACCGCATCACCCCGCTCGCGCTGTGGAACGCGCGCGCCGCCGGCTTCGACGCCGAGCAGGCCGTTGACGTGCTCGAACGGTTCTCCCGCTTCCCCGTCCCACAGCCGCTGCTCGTGGATGTTGCGGAGACCATGGCGCGCTACGGCCGTCTCAAGCTGGTCAAGCACCCCGCGCACGGGCTCATCCTCGAGGCCGACGACCCGGCAATCCTCACCGAGGTCACCCGCTCCAAGAAGATCATTCCGCTGGTCGCATCGCGTATCGACGACACCACCATCCCCGTCCACCCATCCGCCCGCGGCCAAATCAAACAGGAACTGACCAAACTCGGCTGGCCTGTGGAGGACCTCGCCGGCTACGTCGACGGCGAGTCTCACCCGATCGCGCTCAACCACGACGGTTGGGAGTTGCGCGACTACCAGCAGTACGCCGCCGAGTCATTCTGGGAGGGCGGCTCCGGCGTCGTCGTGTTGCCGTGCGGCGCGGGCAAAACCATTGTGGGCGCGGCGTCGATGGCGCAGGCGCAGACCACCACGCTGATCCTGGTCACCAACACCGTCGCTGGCCGCCAATGGCGCGACGAACTGCTGCGCCGCACCACGCTCACGCCCGAGGAGATCGGCGAGTACTCCGGGGAGAAGAAGGAGATCCGCCCGGTCACCATCGCCACTTACCAGGTGGTCACCCGCAAGACGAAGGGTGAATACCGCGCGCTCGAACTTTTCGACTCCCGCGACTGGGGCCTCATCATCTACGACGAAGTCCATCTCCTGCCCGCCCCCGTCTTCCGCATGGCCGCCGACCTCCAGTCCCGCCGGCGCCTGGGCCTGACCGCCACGCTGGTGCGCGAGGACGGCCGCGAGGACGACGTGTTCTCCCTCATCGGCCCCAAGCGTTACGACGCCCCCTGGAAAGAACTCGAAATGGCCGGCTACATCGCCACCGCCGAATGCGTCGAAGTGCGCACCACACTTGGCGACGACGAACGCCTCACCTACGCCACCGCCGAAACCCGCGAACGCTACCGGTTGGCGGCGTGTTCGAAGGCGAAGCTTGGGGTCGTCGATAAGCTGCTTGCAAAACATGAAGGCCAGCAGACCTTGATCATCGGCGCCTACGTCGACCAACTCGAGGAGATCGCCGCGCGCATCGACGCCCCACTTGTCGACGGCAAAACCACCACCAAGAAACGCGAAGAAGCCTTCCAGGCCTTCCGCGACGGCGAAATCTCCACGCTGGTGGTGTCCAAGGTGGCGAACTTCTCCATCGACCTGCCCGAAGCCGCCGTGGCCATCCAGGTTTCCGGCACCTTCGGCTCCCGCCAAGAAGAAGCGCAGCGCCTGGGCCGGCTGCTGCGCCCTAAGGCCGACGGCGCAGAGGCCGTGTTCTACACCGTTGTCGCCCGCGACACCCTCGACGCCGAATACGCCATCCACCGCCAGCGCTTCCTCGCCGAGCAGGGCTACGCGTATCGACTCGTCGACGCCTCCGACCTCTAAACTCTTCCCCATGAAGGTTTTCAAGTTCGACGTCGACGAAGAGTATGCAAAGCAACACAACGAAATGATCCGCGACACCCGCAGCCTCGTCGCTTCAGGCGTCGCCCTCTTTGTGATCTCCCTGCTCGGCGCCGCAGCCGTCTGGTTCTTCGTCGACCCCGAATCCCCCTGGCACACCCTGGGCACGTTCGGCCTTGCCCTCTTCGGCCTCATGATGCTCGTCGTGGGCCTGCTCATCCCCCGCAGTGTGGGCAAGACGCAAGAACTTTACGACGCCAACCCGCTGGCCCCAGCCATCATCACCGAACGCGTCGGCACCACCATCACCCTGACCGCCCTGGTGAACCTCAACGTCGAGCCCTCCCTGCCGCCACGCTGGGGCATCACCTCCCGCGTCTACCACCCGATCCCCAACACTTCGGACAAGGCGGGCACCAAGATCCCTGTCGCCGCCGTGGGCGCCCAGCGCTCCACACAGAACAAGAAGATGTGGCAGATGATCACCCCGATGCCGATCGCCTGGGGCACCCCCGACGTGGCCGTCATCGACGAAGCCCGCAACGCCGTCCCCGGCGACCAATGGTCCAAACTCGAGCGCGCCCGCAAGAAGAAGGACCTCCTCGAGCAGTCCAAGAACACCGTCGTGGAGTTGTAGTTCTGTCCTTTGCGGGCCCTCAGGCACCGCCTGCTTCGGTTGCTCTGGCGGCTCCGCCAGCTCTGCGCCATGCTGCGCCACGCCTCGCTGCGCCACGACGCGCCAAAATGTAAAACGTGACATCATACCTTTCGCTGACCTGGGCGGAGTGTAAAATCACGCAGCCAGCTGAGCTACATTTTGCACCGGTGTCAACGGGAACCCGCGCTTCTGTCTAAAACTCCAAGTCCCCTAGCCGAGCATCTCAACCGCGTAAACGGATAAATCTTTCGCGGAACGCCTGAAAATTTTCTGCGGTACTTGCGGCGACTGCGGCCAACACCCTGGCCTGAAAAACGCTTAGGGTTCCTGCAGTAATTGCCCCTGCTCTGACCAGGTCAACACCTCCACCGTTCCCATACATCGGAATCACTGGACCTTCTTCAACGCGTGTTGCAAGAATAACGGGAATATCCGATTCAGCAGTTTTAGCAATAGCCTCTGCAAACCCTATTCCCGCATTGCCAGAACCACAGCCTTCAAGAACTATTGCCGTAGGATCTGTAGCGCGTGCCGCTTCGAATAGGACTGTATCGGTTCCAATGCCATAGGTAATGATTGGAATGTTTCCCTCAGAAAATTTACCAGCATCAAAATCAAGAGTCTCGTTCGTCTCAGGCAAAGCAACGAGCGTAAAGGCGTCCTCGTAAACCTCCCCTACTTTCGTTCCAGTGAATGCCTGCGACTGGATCGTGTGACACTTCCGAACCCCTCGAGCGTTCCAAACATTTCCTGCAAAACACACCACAACTCCGAGATTACGAGCCCTCGGCGATGCAGCAACCGTCAAAGAATCTTGGAGATTCCGTGGTCCATCAGAGTCCGGTGTATCGAAAGTACGTTGGGCACCAGTAAGCACGATAGGCTTATCAGTCGCAATTACAAGGTCAAGAAAATAAGCAGTTTCCTCCATCGTGTCTGTCCCGTGCGTGATCACGGCACCAATGCAATCAGAGTCCTTGAGAGATCGGTTTACGACATCGGCAATCACTGACAAGTCCTCAAATGTGAGGCGGTAGCTGCCCTCTGAAATGGCATCGACCCGTCTTACTTCCAGATTGCTTTCGGTCCCTAAATCAAACATCTCGGCTGTCACCCCGACGGAAGCTCCATCCTCTGAACGAGTTGAAGCAATCGTTCCGCCAGTCGCAATCAATGCAACGTACGCCATATCCGTCTCCTATTGACCAAATGCGTTGTTATCGGAAAAGCGCTCTCTTTCTTCTTTTCCCAATTTCACCCATCCCAGTGTCAAGGATCAAGACACTGGGACTGTGAGGCGAGCAGACTCTCGAGATCGATTAAATCTCAACTCTTCCGGGGACAGTTTCCTTGCCACCATCTTGCGCTTTGTTCGCAGCACGAGAACCGAAGAACATTGATGCGGCGACCGAGCTCAGTACAACAATCGGTAGAGAGAATGCCGTCCAGTCAGGGAAAGCAGGCGCGAAAGCGAATACGACTCCGGCTGCAGTCACAAGCGAAACCAGTGTCGTGGGAATCGACTTAACCACTACAGCCAATTGCACAAAGACTGCACCAATAATCGCGGGAAGAATGTAGTCAAAAGTTGCGCGAACACTCTCAGGAAGAACTGCAATAATCCAGTTGCCGAAAATAGCTACTGCAAGGATCATCACTGTTACGTGAACAATAACAGCACCAGAAATAGCGGCAACTGCTGTTAGCTCTGCTTTCTTCGTACCTGGCTTAGCATCGACTGCTGCTTGTGCTGTCACAGACGCGGGAAGTAACTTGTTAGAGATATTTCCTACGAGCCAGGCTTGATAAGTGCCTGACACTCCCAGCATCGGGAAATAGGTTGCAGGTTCAACAACCCAGTTCGCAGCATAAATTACGGCAACCGCCAAGAAACATGTGCCGAGTACTCCCCACCCCGGAAACAACCCTTCGACCGTGAAGAGGTAGATCGGAGCGGCCATTGCCAGAATCAACCCGAGCCCAACTGTGATTCTGCCCCAAAAATTAATCCGGTTAATGTAAACGTCATCAGACATTGCTTTGGTCTTCATTTCAGATGCTCCTCGATTACGCAGCCACAAAGTATGCAACTGCTAGGCCAATAATCATTGCAAAACCAAGCGCCCACTCTCTGAGCCAACGCATATTCAATCGCTCCGACAACAGTAGGAAGATCACCATTGCACCGGAGGAGCCCGCCATGACGGCCAGGTTCTTCGATCCGCCAGAGGCCTGACTGACAGTCAGGAAGGCAAAAGCACCCAGAAGTGCGCCTCCTGTTAGTGCAGCCATAGCCCATGGCTTCCATTCGCTTAGCTTCTCGGACATCTTGCCCATCGCACTAGTTGCTAGAACTACCTCGAGCATCCAGACTCCTGCGCCCAACGCCATTGTGAAGAAGACCGTGGCGAAAACAACTGCGTCAAAGTTCTCGCTCCCCATCGGTGCATTCATTGATTCAGCTGCAGCATTTGCGGCAGCCAGCTCATACGGCACCGATCCAATCATTCCGATACGCATTAGGACGGGCGGAGTACCGAAGATAGGAATCAGGGACAAGGCCACGATCCCCACTGCCACAGACGGTCCAATCGCTGAAATAGCCCCAGCCCTCATTGCCTGCATAAGTTCTTTATTCTCAATATGGCCTTCCTGGGCATTTTGCTTGGCTAGGCGAAAGAACACGACTGCCTGAAAAACAATCACAGCCATTACGGCTAGCGAAAACATCCACATGGCTGGCGATTGAGCATACGAAATATAATCGGGCATTTTTCTCTCCTATCGCGGCTTCAAAATAATTAGTTGACGGCGGTGTTTTTCAATTAGACCTTTGGAGTACAGCAAAGGAAATGGCTCTCCTTTCACCCATCTGTCCATGTGTTCAAACTGGTATCCAGACGAGAGATCTCCGCTTTGCCCTGGTCCATTAAGCGCAATTGAGTTGTCCCATTCCCCAACGTCAATCGCTACCCTGAATGAGCTGCCATAGATCTGCCTGTAATCCCCCGTACTGGCGTATCCAGCCAGGCCAACTGTCTCTCCACTTCCTGGCACTTCATATTCCCCAGAGCGAACCAACTTTTCTTCTACACCTGCTTCGATGAGCAAATCAGCAAACGCGTGATCGGCGTAGCGCATATGAACATCACCCCAGGGGCAAAGCTTGTCCATGTCGACAAAGGCGTCAAAACTGATAAGTGCATGTTCTACAGCAAGATCAAGCTTCCTTTGGTCGGAGTCAGCCCAATCCCGCATAAGGCTCAAAGCAACTCGAGAATCTCTCTCAGCAGCCAGGTCCGGAATAAGAATCCCAAGAATCTTCTCAGCCTCGCCCTCGTATCCCAAGGTCTTAAGTTGAGAACGCAGGACGGTAGGGACCAAGTGTTCCCAGAAAAACAGTTCCCATGCATGCGCTTGTGTCGACCCAGCCGACATCCGAAAATCCCATGCGTCAACAAGTCTCCCGAGTGCATGGTCCTGAAACTGCGCGACTTGCTTGAGTACGACGATCGTTTCCCGTGCATGCAGGTTTAAATCATCTGTTTGAAAATCAAATGCTTCCCGAATCGTGACCTCTCGTGCGTCATCTAGCCACTCTTTGATACGCCGATAACGGACATCGTCGTACCACTCATAGGAGATATGCACTTCCCGTGGGAATTCTTCTGGCAAAAGATACTGGTTCGCAGTGGCAAAATAGCCGCTATCTTTCGCGAACCCAGGCAGAACATCGTTGTCATAGAAGCCATCCCAAACGTACTGACCATCACCCGGAACCGGGAACAGACCATTCCAATTCTTCCGCTTGGGAATAATGCCACCAGGTTGCCAGGCGATTCTCCCACCAGGTTCGGCAACGATCTGGTTTTCAGGCGGAGCACACCATCGATTCATCGCCTCGAGAAACTCATCAATATTATCGGCCCGCATGTATTCAATAGAACCGAGATAAGGTGCCCCTCCAGGCTCTAGCCAAGCGGCTGCCAGTGATACTGCGACGTGCCTCTCAGGGTCATGATAGATAACTGGACCAAACTCTGAGAAACGGAGAACGACCGTCTGCTCCGGCCCATCGCACGAGTGAATCTCCTCCGTAACTTCTGAGAACTTTCGCCAAGCACCTTCAAATTGATACTCATCTGGGTTATTCGGATTCAGCACATGGACAAAGAGATCTTCCTGGTCAATGGCGAAAATCGTAAGCCCGAACGCGACTTTGCCATTGTGTCCAATAGAAACCCCCGGGAGTAGTGGCTCTCCACCACCTATTACATCGAAGTCCCTACAAGATAGGTGCGCAATATACCGCAATGACGGCATACTCGACGTAACGCGGTGGGGGTCGTTACAAAGAATTGGCCTTCCTGTAGAGGTCAAATCACCAGACAGAACCCAGTTGTTTGAACCATCACTTGGCTGCTGCACACGACCGATTCCAGAGTTGGAATCTTCGGATCGAACAATAGGCCCAGTTCCAAGCCAATAGTCTTTCATCACGTCTTCTGCGAACACAGAAAAATCTAGCCCCTCAGGAACTTCAAACTCTATTGCGGGCTCAAAAAGCTTGCGCAGACTCGCAACTGAGTGGTTCCATTCATGAGCTAACCGCGCCCGTACTGCCTCTTCCGCGGCATTAAAAGACAGAGAATGGGAACGAAGCCTCAGTAGATCCTCTGGCGCCCATTTCTCGGGTAGGTAACCTAACTTTTCGAATTCAAGGGGAAGCGGCATAGCACCACTCACCACCAAATCAATGAAGCCATTCACCCCATTTACAAAACTTGTCACGATAGCTTTCGCATCGTTACCGTAGGCAAGCCACTCAGCACGAAAATCTCCACGGTAGATAAAAAGACGTGCAGCCCTGTCCCATTCCACGAAATCACTACCGAATACCTCGGCGAGCCGTCCGAGCCCTCTTCTTCGGGAAAAATCTAACTGGAACAGACGATCTCGCGCAGCGTTGAAGCCTTGCGCTAGAAAGACATCGTTTTTCGTTGAGCCGAAAATGTGTGGAACGCCCCATTCATCAACATGAATTTCAACCTCATCTTCGAGGTAACGCAATTCGAAATAGTCAGCCATCACACCCTCCTCATAGTGCCTTCGCTTACATCAATTGACCATTTGTGCCTGCGCTCACAATTGGATCCCAGAAAACTAACATCTTGCCGCTATGCTTTGAATAACTATCAACCGTTACCCCCCATACCTCTAGGACATACCTTGGACTTAAGCGAAATTCGGACCCTCCATACTGTGGTTAGCGAAGGGTCGATGAGTCGGGCAGCCAGCTTTCTAGAACTGGCGCAGCCAACTGTCTCCAGACAAATTCGCGCGATCGAAGAAGAAATCGGGACACAAGTCTTCTACAGGCGCTCTACAGGCACTGTTCTCACGCCAGCCGGGGAAGAGTTCGTATCACTTACTAAAGGAATTCTTCTCGAACTCGACAGATCGATAGCTCTCATGAAACTGAGATATTCAAGAAAATCTGTATTCAAAATCGCATGCACACAGACCACAGCGCACGCAATCCTCGCCCCGTTCATTGCCGATGTAAACCCCCCAATCATCGACCTAGTAATCGTTGACGCCACTGAAGCGGACAAGCGACTTGAGACTGGAGCCGACCTGGCCATCACGACTCTGAGACCTCCCCCAGATCGTTGTTCAATGGAGGTTGCTAGCCTAAATATCAGGGTCCAAGCGCCAGATATTGCTATACAAAAAGTATCGAAAGAACACCACTTCATCGATCTAGAAAATTTCAAAGACGAAGAATGGATACTCCCAAGAACCGGCGTGCCCCACGCCGTATTCTCTAAATACAACACACTGAATAGCGAGGTTCGAAAACGTTATGTAACCACGGGGGTAGTTGCACAAAGCCTCGCCGCAAATGGATACGGCTACGCCATAGTTACCGAATTACCCGCTCTAGGGTTAGCAGCAAAAACCGCGCGCGCAAATGGCGAACCAATTACCTGCCCCCTTTTCGCATCCTGGGATACACGGCATGAGGCCGACGAAGAACTACGATCTATCGCAAATCGCTTAGCCTTCTGGTTAAAAAACGCACCCGGAGCAGCTGGAATCACCCCCGAAAATGACGCTTTCGAATCATGACAAAATTACAAAAAGCGCCCCGCAGACGTGCCGACGTTCGCATTTGCCGGAGAGCGTCGTGCAGCATACTACAGACAGGTTGTAGAACTACTCGACTGCCTTTGGCCACATGAAAATTTCTCCACATTGCCGACAAACGTACTCCGCATTGCGGACAAGTGGGGATACACCAACTATTTCGACATGGTTGCTGGGATACCTCTTTAAGAGCACGGTCAAAAACTGGGCTGATGCGACAAGGACAAACTCCGCGTTGCGGACAAGTTGGTAAACACCAACGATTCTGATGCAGTCAACCTCGTCGCCGATACGTCAATAAATGCCCATGACTATGCAGGGGCATAGTGGCGCCCGCTGACCCCTCACCCGCATTGCAGACACTGCGAATCTGCATTGCGGACAAGTGGGTGGTCACCAACGATTCCGGTGCCGGCAACCAAGTTGTCAGATGCGGGTTTTTGGTACCGGTGTTCCG
>NZ_KV827929.1:0-39228 GCF_001836265.1 Corynebacterium sp. HMSC036E10 | reverse complement strand
AACGATTCCGGACACACATTTTGTCGCTTAACCCGCCCAGGCAGCGGTTGCTGCGCGGTAAGCTCCCGGAAAAGTCTGCAAATAGAAAGCGCCTGCGTGAACTCTTACCTTTCCCGTTACGACACGATGGCGGATCGTGCGGCTGCTCAGGTGATTGCGCAGTATTCGACGAGTTTTTCGTTGGCTACGAAGGTGTTGGCGCCGGGGGTGCGGCGCGATATTCGTAATTTCTACGCGGTGGTGCGTATCGCAGATGAGATCGTCGACGGTGCCGCGCAGCAGGCCTACGCAGACCCCGAGACCCTGCTCAACGCCTACGAGGAGCAGGTACTCCAGGCCCCTAACCAGCGCTTTCACACGGATCCGGTGTTGCACGCGTGGGCGAATACGTATCGGCGTTGTCGCCTCAACGCGGAGCACCTCGAGGCGTTTTTCGCGTCGATGCGCGCGGACCTCAACCCGCACGCTTTTTCCCCGGCGGAGTTGGAGACCTATATATATGGGTCGGCCGAGGTGATTGGCTTGATGTGTTTGGACATTTTCTTCCCAGAGCGCCAGACACCCCATCCCGAGAAACTTCAGCGTGGCGCCCGCGCGCTTGGTGCGGCGTTCCAGCGCATCAACTTCCTGCGCGATTTCGGGGAGGATCAGGACAGTCTCGGGCGGGCGTACTTTGGGCGCATGCTTGACGACGACACCAAGCACGCCATCACCACCACCATCCACACCGAACTTGACCAGGCCTTAGAGACGATCCCGTTGCTGCCCCGCGGGGTGCGTGGGGGAGTGGCGGCCGCGGAGGCGCTGTTTCGTGAACTCACCGAGATCGTGGAGCGCACCCCGGCCGCGCAGTTGACGCAGCAGCGCATCAGTGTGCCGCAGCGCCGCAAGGTTGCGCTGACGGCGAAGGCGATTGCGAGGACAGGGCTATGACAACTGCGGTGGTGATCGGCGCGGGTGCGGCGGGTTTGGCTACCTCGGCGCTGCTGGCGCGGGAGGGTTACGAGGTCACGGTGGTCGAGCGCCTCGGCTCGCATGGCGGCCGCGCCGGCAACGAAACCGTCCAAGGTTTCCGTTTTGACACCGGCCCGAGCTGGTACCTCATGCCGGATGCCTTCGACCACTTCTTCGCACTGTTTGGCAAGCGCACCGAGGACGTGCTGGATCTCAAGCCGCTCACGCCCGCCTACCGTCTCTTCCCCGAGCACCATGACCCGATCGATGTGGAGTCGGGCCGCGACAATGCGATCCGGCTTTTCAACACCATCGAGCCCGGCGCCGGCGACCAACTGGCCAGTTACCTCGACCGCGCCGCCGAAACTTACGACCTGGCGCTGCGCTACTTCCTCTACACCACCTTTTCCACGCTGAAGCCCTTTGCCAAGATCCGCGGCCAGTACGGCAAGTTGCTGCGTTACCTGGTGGAGCCGCTGGATCGCTTCGTCGCAGGCCAGTTCAAGGACACGCGCCTGCGCCAGATGCTGACGTACCCTGCGGTGTTTTTGTCGTCGCATCCCGCGCGCACGCCGTCGATGTATCACCTGATGAGCCACACGGACCTCACCCAGGGCGTGCTGTATCCGCAGGGTGGGTTCGCGGCGGTGATGGATGCGCTCTACGAGCTGGCGCTCGAGCAGGGCGTGAAGTTCCGCTTCAACGCGGACGTCGCTTCCATCACGTACAGCGGTGGGCGGGCCACGGGCATTTCGCTTATCGACGACACGCTGATCCCCGCCGACCTCACCATCTCGTGTGCCGACCTGCACCACACCGAAACCCGGCTGCTGCCGCCGAAGCTGCGCACGTATGACGAGTCGTGGTTCTCCCGCCGGGACCCGGGCCTGGGCACCGTGCTGGTCATGCTGGGCGTGAAGGGTGAGATCCCCGAGTTGGCCCACCATAACCTGTTGTTCAGCGAGGACTGGGACGATGACTTTGCCACCGTCTTCGAGGGCAAACCGGCTGCGCGGCCGTTGGGTGCGTCGCGGTCGATCTACGTGTCCAAGCCGAGCGCGACCGACCCCGGCGTGGCGCCCGAAGGCGACGAGAACCTGTTCGTACTCGTGCCCGTCGCCGCCGAGGAGACGATCGGCCACGGCAACATGTACCGCGATGGGGCCTCCCCGCAGGTGGACCTGATTGCCAACGCCGCCATTGCGCAGATTGAGCAGTGGTGTGGGGTTGAGGGCCTGGGCGAGAGGGTCGTCGTTAAGCAGACGCTCGGTCCTGCAGACTTCCGCGACCGCTACCACGCGTGGTCGGGCGGGGCGATCGGGCCGGCGCACACGCTGAAGCAGTCGGCGTTTTTGCGCGGCGCGAATGCTTCGAAGAAGCTGGGAGCGCTGTACTACGCCGGAGCCACGACCGTTCCTGGGGTGGGCGTGCCGATGTGCTTGATTTCCGCTGAAAATGTGCTGAAGCGCCTGCGCGGCGACAAAAGCCCAGGCCCTCTCCGCGCCTGAAATGGGCTTTGTTGAACAATTGCTCGGATTGTGGTGAAAATCACCTTGTAGTTTTCTTCCTGAGTACTGTCTAAACGTCCAGTTCAGAGGGTCAGGTTTCTAAGTTTTTGGTGTTGATCTGGCGTTTTGGCTTTCTGTATGGAGTTTCGGACTATTCTCCAAGCCGATATTGCGCTTAAATATGTAGTTATCAGTTTGGAGATCCGTGTTCAGGTGATCTCAAGGCTGCTTCGAATATCTCCTCCGAGTTGTAAGGAATGAAGCCGTTGAAGAACGCACATCTGAAGAAGCGCGTCATGGCCACCCTGGTTTCCGCCACGGTGGCTTTTGGTGGTGTGACGGTCGTAGCTCCGACCGCTGACGCTGACCCGCGTATTACAAACGCCTACTCAGCACTGGATCAGGGCGATTACGACGCTGCGCTGCAGTACAACAAGACGCTCAAGGTCAACCGCAGCATGGACCTGATGACTACGGCCTACGGTCCGGGCTGGTGCATCGATGCCCACCTGGACGTGCCGCAGCACTACACCCAGTTTGATGTTCGTCGTCTGGACGGCACCTCTGGTTTTTACGGGTTTAACGGCAACATGGGCGGCGACCTCAACATCCACCCGGACATTGAGAAGGCTGCCATCAACCTGACCAAGACCATGCTGGACAGCTACTACGCTGGCCAGACCGAGGAAGTTCGTAAGAAGAACTTCGCTCTCCAGGCACTGCTGTCCAACAACCTGGAGCAGCTGGACAAGATGCGTGGCCTGATTCAGGGCGACGTGAAGTTCCAGTCCGGCACGAAGCCGCCTGAGGTTTCCGCCAATGAGTTCCTGAAGTGGACGGGCTTTGAGATTCGCCGTAACTACGGCAACCCGATTGGTCAGTCTGCTTTCTTCCTGTACAAGAACGAGCAGGCGTTCTCCCAGCTGAAGGTCAAGACCGGTGAGTACGTCACCGTTCTGGTGCCGAAGTCCTACAACGTCTACGAGGACCTGACCAAGGAGCCGACCAACCAGCGCATCATTATCATTGCGCAGCCGGGTCTTGAGGGTTACGAGCCGAAGAAGAACATCGTCCGCGAGACGGTGACTAAGACCGCTGATCCGGTCACGACGACCGTCACCCGTCCGGCAGGCACCTCGACGGTGACTCACTACGTCCAGCCTGAGCACCACAAGGAGGTCGTGGAGCAGCCGACCATCACCAAGACCGAGGTTGTCTCGCAGGACGTAACGACGACCCAAACTGTGGTGCAGGCGGATAAGACCGTCACCACCACGAAGCGTCCGCGTGTTGAGCACAACACCGAGACCTACACCCGCGAGGTCGAGCCGACCACGGTGACCGAGACTGCCCCGCAGAAGACCGTCACCCGTTACGTCGATGAGCCGGTTCTGACCACCACGACCAAGACGATTACCCCGACTGTCACTGAGGATGCTCCCAAGGAGACCAAGTATGTGACGAAGACGGCTGAGCCGGTGTACACGACTACAACTGTCACCGCAGCGCCGAAGACGGAGACCGCAACTGTCACCGCAGCGCCGAAGACGACGACAGTGACGGCTCATGCCACCAAGACCAACGTCACCGAGGTCGAGCGTACGAAGATTGTGGAGCGCTACATCCGCAACTACAAGTACGCCATCGACTTCAACATGTCCGAGAAGTCCCGCCAGATCGAGGTTGAGAAGCTCGGCAACTGGGAAATCGAGTTCGTCGACGATTCGAACGGCCTGGTTAAGGTTGAGAAGAAGATTGTCAACGGTAAGGCTGTCCTGGAGATCACGCCGGTCAAGGAAGGCTGCGGCACGGTTCGCATCGTTGTCGTAGACGCTGAGGGCAACCGCCACGAATACATCATCAACGTCGTCAACGAAAAGACCGAGAAGATCGTTGAGACCGAGGCAGTGGTGAACAACCACTACTTCAACGTTGGTATTGGCAACCTGAAGCAGACCATTCAGATTGGCAAGAACTGGAACTACGAAATCGTTGACGGCGGTGGCATCATCGACACCAAGGCCGTTGAAGGCGGCATTGAGGTCACCGCTAAGAAGGATTCCCGTGGCACCGCGACTCTCAAGGTGTACGAGGAGATCAACGGCAAGCGCACCGGTAACGAGAACAACTACATCTTCAACATCGATGCATTTGCTGACCGCTACACGCAGACCCGTGTGATCGGTAATGCCAACTCCTACAAGCTTGAGATCAAGGATGTTGAGGAACAGCCGAAGGTCACGTCTGGCGAGGACCTGATCCAGAGCATCGAGAAGAACGATGAGGGCTTCTGGATCATCACGCCGAAGCCGGGTGCTGAGGGCAATGCTGTCATCGAGGCCACCGACAAGGACGGCAACGTTTACACCTACACCCTGACCATCAAGCAGGGTACGAACGTGCTGGTCGACGTTCAGACGCACACGATCATCGAGGGCCAGTCCCGCGAGATCGTGGCCGAAGGCGACGATTTCGTCCTTGAGCCTGCAGGTTCCGCATACAACTCGGATAACTGGGAGGTCAAGCGTGACGGCAACAAGTTCACGGTGACCAACAAGAACAACGACGTTGCGACCTTCAACCTGTACAAGACCGACAAGAACTCCCCGTCGGGCCGGATCCTCGTTGGTGTCTACACCTTCATTGCGAAGCCGGCAGAGAAGGAAGACTTCACGCCGGGCAACGTCGAGTACAACATCATCGACCGCAACACCGTGAAGATCACCCCGGGTGACGCGGCTGGTACCCCGAACAAGATCGACATCACCAAGAATGCTGAGAACGCCACCGTGATCGTGGAAGACGGTGTCTACCGCATCATGCCGAAGCCGGGCTTCGAGGGCGACATCGTCGTTGAGGAGACCGCGCAGGGCAAGCTCATCGCCACCTACACCATCCACGTGGAGAAGGGCGAGGTCGAAGAGCGGGTCCAGGACGCTGAGTCGAGCTCTGACGTTACCATCCCTGGTGTGAAGGACGGCCAGGTCCTGCGCATCACTGAGGGCGAGAACCTGGTGAACCTCGAGGCTTCTGACCTGAAGAACGGCAAGATTAAGTTCAAGCCGGGTGCTGAGGGCAAGGTTGTCATCGAGAACCTTAACTCCCGTGACCTGCCGTTCCAGCGCTTCATCTTCAATGTCAAGCCGGTTGACGTGCAGGAAGAGACCTTCGACCTCGTTGGCAACACTTCTGCCAACTTCCGCCTCAACAAGAACTTCACCTTCGAAATCACCGAGGGTAAGGACATCATTGATGTTGAGAAGCAGGATGGCGGTTTCGTCGTCAAGCCGAAGGACGGCGAGGAAGGCCGCGCTGTTGTCGAGGTGAAGGATGAGAACGATCACGTTGTGTACCGTTACATCTTCAACGTTGATGGCACGAAGAAGAACTCCGGCAACACGACCATCAACAACGAGTTCAAGCTCACCGAGAACGGCACCTTCAAGATCACCCGTCGCAACGAGAACAAGATCGTTGTTCAGGACGGCTCCGAGTGGGTCGAGGTTGATACCTCCAAGGACGGCGAGTGGATCCTGACGCCGAAGCCGGGTTCGGTCGGCAAGACCGTGACCGTTGTTGAGATGCGTAACGATGTCGTGGTCAAGCGCCACACCATCAAGATCGTGTCTGACCCGAAGCCGCTGAACTTCAAGGAAGAGCGTCGCGTCTACATCGAGAAGCTCGACGGCAAGATCAACCCAGGCACCCCGGGCAACACCTTCACTATCCTTCGTGGTCGCGACCTCGTCGAAGAGCAGAAGCTGCCGGACGGTAGTGTCCAGATCACTCCGGTTGAGCAGAAGTACGCCCAGATTCTCGTTGAAGAGCGCGACCCTGAGGGCAACCCGGTCCGCATCGTCGAGCTCGAGATCCCGCCGACATCGCAGGGCGACACCACGACGCCGTCGATCTCCATCAGCGAGCCGAAAGGTAACGCCAAGGACGGCTGGACCTTCAATATCACCGGCGGCAGCAACAGTGTTGAGATCAAGGTGTGCAATGACGCCAAGTGTGTTCCGGTCGACCCGAATAAGGTCAAGCGCGAAGGCGACCAGATCATCGTCGATCCGGGCGCAATCCCGAACGGTAAGTGGGACTACCTCTGGATCGGTGGTGTCGAAAACGGCGTCCCAGCTAAGGGCGTAGAGCGCAAGGTCAACATCAAAGCCACCATCAATGTGAAGGACACCAACGGCAGCCAGAAGGGCTCCTCTGAGCTCGACGGCAAGTGCATTGCCTCCATCGTCGGCCTGTCTGCGCCGCTGCTGCTGGCCATCCCGCTGGGTATCCTCTCCCAGGTTCGCATCCCAGGCCTTGAAGGTCTGTCCGCTCAGGTGAACGACGCCATCCGTCAGGCGAATGACCAGATCCAGCGCGGTCTGGGTATCTACAACGAGGACCGTTCTCGCCGCGCAGCTGGCTTCCAGGGTGCGTTCAACGTCGCCAACCCGGAGATGCTGAGCCTCGCCGCTGGTTCCCTCGGCGCAATCACGCTCGGTCTGTTCCTGATCGACGGTGTGCTGCGTGCCTGCGGCCAGGGGGAGATGACCTCGTCCTACAAGATCGGTGAGGCCACCGGTCAGGAATGGATGATGTACGGTTCCTCCGGCAAGAGCTCCAAGGACCAGGCTGAAAAGCCGTCCGAGGAAGCTGGCGCAAAGGACAAGAAGGACGAATCCAAGAAGTAGATCGTTCTGATCCCTGAAAGCCCGAAGCCGACTTGGCTTCGGGCTTTCGGCGTTCTTTGAGGATTTGTTGAACAATTGCTCGGATTGTGGTGAAAATCACCTTGTAGTTTTCTTCCTGAGTACTGTCTAAACGTCCAGTTCAGAGGGTCAGGTTTCTAAGTTTTTGGTGTTGATCTGGCGTTTTGGCTTTCTGTATGGAGTTTCGGACTATTCTCCAAGCCGATATTGCGCTTAAATATGTAGTTATCAGTTTGGAGATCCGTGTTCAGGTGATCTCAAGGCTGCTTCGAATATCTCCTCCGAGTTGTAAGGATTGAAGCCGTTGAAGAACGCACAATTGAAGAAGCGCGTCATGACTGCGCTTATTTCCGCCACCACTGTGGCTAGCACGATCGCCGTGGTAGCGCCTGAGGCAACTGCTGCAACCGTCGCAGACTCTTACCTCACGGTGAACGCCTACGAGAAGATGAGTGAAAAGGAACTTCACGAATACTTCGAGGCCGTTAAGAAAAGCAAGAACGAGCGAAACGGTTCGATCGGCCTGCTTCCGACCGAGTACGGCAACGGTTGGTGCATCGACTGGGGCCTGTCGAACCCTTGGGACAACACCAAGGCGGGCTACGAAGTCCGCAAGCTGACCGGTGCTTCCGGTCGTTACGGCAACGGTGAGTACATCGACGAGGACGTGCGCTACGCAGCGATCAACGTCGTCACCAAGCTCATGGAGGACTACCAGAAGCACAAGGAAGGCGAGGATAGGACCCACGCCATCAAGGTCAAGACCACCGTGCTTCGTGCGCTGCTGGGCAACGACCTGACGTCCCTGAACAACGTTCGTGGCGCGATCTATGACGGCCGTCCGGACACCAGCGACCCGGGTGACAAGAACCCGGTCACTGTTGACGGCGCTCAGTTCCGTGCACTTACCGGCTTCAGCCTGGTGCACGTCACGGTGGACACCAAGAGCGGAAAGCCGAACTACGCTCTGGTTCCCGACCGCAAGATCCTCGATGGTTTCAAGTCGAAGTACCCGAAGAACGCGTACGTCACCATCATCGTCCCGCGTAACTACAACTACACGATGACGCGTCGTCTGAACCTGACGTTCCAGCGCATCATTCCGAACGAGCAGCCTGGTCTGAACCCGAACAAGAAGGAATGGGACGGCAACGTCACCATCACCAGCTACACCACTCCGCCGGAGACCACCGTTACCACCACGGAAACGTTGCCACCGAGCACCGTCACCGAGACGATTCCGCAGAATCCCGTTAAGACCACCACGACGAGGACTCTGCCGGCAACCACGATTACCTCTACGCGTACCCTGCCGCCGGTAACCAAGAACGAGAAGACCACGGTCCCGGGTAGCACCGTTGTGACCCGTACAACCATTCCGGGCAGCGAAGTCACCACGACGGTGACACCTCCGCCGCTGACCAACAACGTCACCACTACCGTCAACGGCACGCCGAAGACGACGACCACGGTGGTTACGCCTGAGCCGTACGTGACCACGGAAACCAAGCCCGGTAAGCCGTCCACCATCACCGAGACCGTCACCGAAGTAACCGAGACGATCACGCGTGAGCCGAGCACGGTCACCGAGACCACGTGGACCACTCCGGTGAAGACCACCGAGAAGAACGTTCCAGGCACCACCGTGACCACGACCAAGGTCGTCACGCCGGCGCCGGTCTCCGTCACCGAGACCGTAACCCACGTGGAGAACTACTACCGCGAGAAGGTCTACGAGAGCGTCAAGGAAGTTCGCGAGTACTACCACTTCGCTGGCTTCATCAAGGGTGAGAAGTCCAAGGACATCGAGGTTCCGAAGGAACTGGGTGGCTCCTGGACCTTTGAGGTCACCAAGGGCAAGGACATCGTCATTGTTGAGCGCACCGAAGAGGGCAAGCTCAAGATCACCCCGAAGCCGGGCTTCACGGGTGAAGGTGACGTGGAGATCCTGATCACCGACGACCAGGGCAACCAGCACATCTATCGCATCAAGGTCAGCGACACCATCAACGTCGAGACCAAGACGAAGATCAAGGTCAACAACTTCTTCTACACGATCAATCCGGGCAGCGAGAACCGCGTCCGCGAGGTTCCGTGGGACAAGAATGAGAAGTACGAGTGGTACCTCGTCGACAAGGATGGCAACCGCATCGAGCCGAAGCCGGGCTCCATTGAGGTTGTCGAAGACGAGAACAAGCTCAAGGTTGACGTCAAGGACCCGTCGGTTCGTGGCAACGTCGTTGTTCGCATCACCGAGGAAGGCGGCGACGTTCGCGAGAACATCGTCACCGTCGAGAACACGAACTCTCAGTTCGACGTCACTCGCCAGATCCTGAACACCTCCACGGCGATCATCGAGCGCCGCGGTGGCAGCTACACCATCAAGTCTGGTGAGAACCTCGTCCAGATCGTCAAGAGCGAAGACGGCACGAACTGGGTGATCAAGCCGAAGGATGGCGCTGAGGGCACCGTCGAGATCGTCTTTACTGACGACAAGGGCGTGGAGTACAACTACACCCTGGAGATCGTGAAGGACCCGAACGGTGGTCCGTTCATGCGCGACGACTCGATTGAGAACAACGGGTCTGCAGAGATCAACCTGAAGGACGGTTGGACCTGGGAGATCGTCGACGGCAAGGACGTCGCACGCATCTTTGAGACCAACGACGGAAAGACCCTTGTCGTCGACCCGACCAACGAAGACGGCACTCCGGTTAATGAGAAGGGTGGCAACGTTGTCATCCACATCAAGGACAAGAACGGAGTTCTGTCCGCAGTGTGGACCGTACGCATTGCACCTGCCCGAAACCTTGGTCAGGTTAGCGAGGAAGAGCGCGAGCGCGATGTTGTTGATCGCTCGATCGTTCGCGTGCTCCGTGGTTTCATTGGCGATAATCAGACGCCGGGCAACAAGCTGAAGATCGTCGAGGGCGAGTATCTTCTGGCTGAGAAGTCGAAGATTGAAGAAAATGACGATTTTGAGCTCTACTTCAAGCCGGGTGCTGACGGCCGCGTCGTCGTCGAGGAAGAGCAGCCGTTCATAACTGACGGCAAGGTCGAATACAAGACCATCACGAAGTACATCTACAACGTGAAGCCAGCACAGATCCGTGAGATGACCTACAACATCACGGCGGACAACTTCCTCAACCTGGGCGGCAACAAGCTCTTCATCGTCGAAGGCAAGGACCTCATCGCAGGTGATGCGGAGGATGGCAAGGACACCCTGAAACTCGACCTGAAGGCCGATGCTGAGGGCAAGGTTGTCATCGAGAACCGGACCGATGATGGATACGTCTACGAGCGTTACACCATCAACGTCACTCCGGGTCGCAACGCTAACGTTGAGACCATCAAGCGCCGCATGACGGTTAATGGCACCGCACAGGTGAACTTCAACGAGGTCAAGGACTACCCGGATACCTTTGAGGTCATCAAGGGCAAGAACCTCGTTGATGTGCAGGAGCGCGATAAGAAGCTCATTATCACCAGCCCGAAGGGTGAGACCGGCACCGCTGTTATCGAGGTCAAGGACAAGCGTGGCGTCTGGGCTCGCTACGAGCTCGAGCTGACTGACGCACCTGTTAAGGATCGCGAGTACACCGTCTCGACGAACTCTGAGTTCATCGCCACCATGGTGCACCAGGAGAACTCGTTCAAGATCCTCGAAGGTGCCGAATTCTTCCAGGCACCGAGGGACAGCAACGGTCAGTGGATTCTGAAGCCGAAGTCCAACGCAGCTGGCAAGTCCGGTTTGGTCGTTGAGCTCGACAAGAACGGTAAGGAAATCAACCGCTACCGCCTGAAGATCACGCAGGGCAAGTCCGCCGCTACCTACCAGCAGCGTGACTACGTGATCGAAGGTAAGGAGCGTCAGTTCGAGGCACTCAAGCCGGAGAACACCTTCGTTGTGGTTTCTGGTGGCGAGCACGCTGATACG
Source organism: Corynebacterium sp. HMSC036E10 (assembly GCF_001836265.1). NCBI lineage: Bacteria > Bacillati > Actinomycetota > Actinomycetes > Mycobacteriales > Corynebacteriaceae > Corynebacterium > Corynebacterium sp. HMSC036E10. The sequence goes on along the minus strand of NZ_KV827929.1, from coordinate 28,120 downwards.
AAGACCGAGAACGGCAAGTTCATCATCACCCCGAAGAAGGGCACGGTTGGTGAGACGATCCGCGTCGAGGAGCGAAACTCCAACGGCGATATTGTCCGCAACCTGATTCTGGGTGTGGTGAAGGAAGGTGCCGTTACCGAGAACGGTGCTCCGGCTGGCTCGAACAAAAACCTCCCGGATGTCACGATCGACAACAGCACCAAGAACGGTGACGTTGTTGTTCACCTGTACTTCAAGGATCCGGTCAAGGACGTCGGTGTGGTCGGTGAGAGCAACGGCACCAAGCTTGTGCCGACCGATAAGGGTGCAGACCTGATCATCCCGAAGGATCTTGCTGAGAAGGCTAGGAAGTGCCTTGCTGATCAGAAGGCCAAGGGTAAGCCGCTCAACCCGGCTGAGTGCGGTCTTCCGAGTGGTTTCTTCCGCTACACCGAACAGGGTGCACAGAGCCACGACATTCAGGAGTTCAACTTTGAGTTCCTCCTGAACAAGGAGACCGGCAACCAGACCACCAAGGGTTCCTCTGAGCTCGACGGCAAGTGCATCGCCGGCATCGTCGGCATGACCGCGCCGCTGCTGCTGGCTATCCCGCTGGGTATCCTGTCGCAGGTTCAGATCCCGGGCCTGGAGGGCATCTCCGCCCAGGTCAACGCGGCAATCCGTCAGGCGAACGACCAGATCCAGCGCGGCCTCGGCATCTACGACAACGACAAAGCGTCCCGTGCCGCTGGCATCCAGGGTGCTTTCGCTATCGAGAACCCGCAGATGATCGGCCTCGCAGCCGGCGCTCTGGGTGCGATCACCCTCGGCCTCCTGGCAGTCGACGGCGTCATGCGCGCATGTGGTGCAGGTGAGTACACCTCCTCCTACATGGTGGGCAAGGCGACCGGCAACGAGACCCTGATGAAGGGCTCCTCCGACAAGATGCCGGAGTCCAAGGACAAGGGCACCGAAGAGAACAAGCCCGCTGAGGACAAGTAAACCCGCAGTGAGCTAGCCCGCCAGGCGAAAGCCCGGCGGGTTTTCTCTTGCGCATTTACTTTGCGACGACCCCACGCACCACCCGGTCAAGCCACCCCAACGCATAGTCATAACCCGTCTGGCCGCCCACCTTGAACCCACCGGGGATGTCAGTGAAGCCCAACTTGTAATACGACATGTGCCGCGGCCCGAAATCGCCAGCACGCTGGGCCGACGACACCAACACTGCGTTCTGGGGATCCTCGTAAGTGGCGCGCAGGCCGGTCACATCCAGCACCTGCCCGCACAACGCCGCTACGGTACTATGCGCCCAGGCCTGGCGGCCTTCGGTGCCGGTTGGGGTGCGGGGGATCACGCCGAGGCGATGCAGCTGCCAACTGAACTGCTCCACGGCATGGATGGTGCGAAACACTTCGAGGGTGAGATCGAGCCAGGCGGTGGTGTCGTCGTCAAGCAATTGCGCCGCCTGATCGCGCAGAGGCTCAAGCGCCTGGAACAACCACGGCCAGGTCACGCCCTCCTTGGCCAACTCCGGCAGTGCGGCGAGCAGCGCGATGGCGGCTTGTTCGGCTGGGGGAGTGGTGCTGGTGCCCGCCGCGTGCTGCCCAAGGGCGGTGGCGGCGGTGGTGGCTTCGATGATGATTTGGGGGATGAGGGTGGCGTCGATAAGTGAGAGGCCCGACTGCTCAAACGCCTCGCGCACCGGTAGCCCCTGCGCGCGTAAGTCGCGGAAGCGGGCGACGCGGATGCCGGTGATGGCGTTGAAAGGGCCGGGTGTGACATCGCGCATGGCCACATCCGCAAGTGTGCGCAGCGGGCTCGTGGGGTCGGTCGCGCACGCCATGTCCGCGCCGTTGCACAGGGAGAGCACCTTGCCCTCCAGGCCGGTAAACGGCGTGGTTCGGGTGCCGGCGAGGCCCTCGAACGCGGGGTTGAGCGTCGTGCCGCCGGTCTGGACCGTCTCCCCGTTGCGGCCGCGCACGCCCGCAGGTGGTTCGGCGTAGAGGCGCGAAGGTTGCTGCGGCGCCGGGTCACCCAGCGGCGCGCGGGCGGGGTCGGCGAAGAGAAGGACGGCGGCGATGTCATCCGCACCCACACCCCGCACGCGGCCGGCAGCTGCTTCCGCCGCCGCATCACCGACCAGGTGGGCGCCCTGGGAGTAGCCGATCAAAATGAACCGGGTGCCGGGGCAATGCCGGGCCACGGTCTCCATCTCCAAGGTGGCCACGTCCCGGCCGTAGCGCACCGACTCCCCATACGTGGCCGCCTCGGTGCCTTCCGGGACGTTGCCCGAGGTACCGAACACGCTGAAGCGGCCCAGCGAGGCCGGGTACTTCACCTGAAACGTGGACACCGTCCGGGCGCCGAAGCGGGTTTGGAGGTCGTCGGCGGGGGAGGAGGCGTCGTCGAAAAGCGACTCGCGCGCGGACGGATGCCACGAATGCGAAAACCCGGACCCCGCCGCCTGAATCACATGCACGGGGTGGCACCGCAACTGCAACGCCTGCGCCTGTGGCACCGCGAGCGGCACAAGCGCGGCGGACAGCAGGATGGCTAGGGGGCGTCTCACACCGTCAACTCGGGGTGCAGGTCCTTGAACGCCATCGTGCGACGCTTCCGCAGCGCGAAACACGTAAGGGCGATGGACAGGGCCGCCACGAACAACAGGACCGTAAGCGCAGTCCACAGACGCGGGTCATACGACGGCGCACCGAACAGGGCGTAGCGCACCAAATCCACCGAATAGCGCATCGGGTCCCACGTGTGCACCCACTGGATAAACCCAGGCTGCACCTCCGGCGGATACAGGCCGTTCGACGCCACCAACTGCAGCGACATCAACGCCATCGTGGCCAAACGGCCAGGCGCCGGGCCCAACGTGGTGTTCAACGCCATAATCGCGGAGATAAACACCCACGACACGAACACCAACACGCCGAACAGCGCCACCGGGTGCTGCGGCTCCACCTTCAGCACACCAACCTGCACCACCCACAGCGCCACAGACTGCGCAAAGCCAATGATCACGGAAGGGATCATCGTGTACAGCATCACGCGGAACGCGCTCACGCCCGAGTCGATGGCGCGGCGGCTAAACGGCTTCATGATCATGTAGGTGATCAGCACACCGAACCATTGCGACAGGGCCAGGAAGAACGGGCTCAAACCCTTACCAAAGTAAGTCACGCTGTCGCCCGTGTGCTGCGGGGTCACCGGATCCGCGGCGGCGTGGATCGCCTTGTCCAGGCGTTCGCCTTCCCACTTCGGGGCTTCCTTGGCGCCGTCCGCAAGTTTCATGGAGAGCTCGCCGGTGCCGTCAGAAAGTTTCACCAGGCCGTCGTTCAAATCGCTCAGGCCCACCACCAACTGGTTCGAGCCGGCCGCCAACTTCGAGGTCGCATCCGTCGCCGTATTCGCAGCGACAACCAACTTCGACGTACCGTCCTTCAACGTCGTAATGCCGGCCAGCAGCGTGCCCGAACCGTCCTGCAGGCGGGCCAGACCCTCCGCAAGAGTGCGGGCACCCGCTACGGCGCTATCCACGCCGCCGCGGTACTGCGCGGTCGGATCAGACAACTGCGTGGCCAACTCGTGCGCACCGGCCTGCAACTGCATCAACTGGCCGACCAGGTCGTTGCCCGGCACCGCCTGCAGCGGACCAGCGTTCAACTGTGCCTTCACGCCACGAGCTTGCGCGGCCAACTCGTTCGAGCCCGGGATAGGGGAGCGGTCCAGATCCGCGATCACGCGGTCCAGGTTCGCATTGACGTCAGCCAACGCCGCCTGCGCCTGGTTCAACGTGCCAGCAAAGCCGGTGAGCTTATCCACGCCACCTGCGATCTTCGTCGCACCGGCACCCAACTGCTGGGTACCCGCCTGCAACTGATCCAGGCCGTTAGAGAGCTTGGAGGCGCCGCCGGATGCGGTGGTGATGCCGTCATTAAGCTGCGCCGCACCGTCCTGCAACTTGGCCACACCGCCGTCGAGTTTGCCCACCGCACCCGGCATCTGCTGCACCTTGTCATTGAGCTGCTGGATACCGTCGTTGAGCTTCGTGCCGCCGTCGTTGAGCTTCTGCGAGCCGTCCTTGGCCTTATTCGCACCGTCGTCGAGCTTGCCCGCGCCATCCGCGGCGTCCTGCACGCCCTGCGACAACGTATTAATGCCGACGAACAGCTGGTCCACCACCTTCTCACCAACCGAGTTCGACACCGCAACCGCGACCGCCTCACCGGCCTTATCGCCCAACACCGTCGGGATGAAACCGTTCGTCTCATTCAGGGTGATGTTGATCTTCGCCGAATGTGGATCCTCTGACTTCACGCTGGTCACAGCCTCAGAGAAGTTCGTCGGAATCTCCATCCCCAGGTAATACGTGCCGTTAGCAATGCCCTCCTTGGCCTCCTCGGCACTGACCAACTGGAAATCCAACGGACGCTGCTCCAACAGCTCGTCAACCACCTGGTCGCCGTTCTCACCCTCATCCGAGTTCACCAACGCAACCGGCAACTTGTACAAATTGCCTAGTGGATCCCAATACGACCACACAAACAAACCGCCGAACAGCAACGGCAGCAACATGATGGCAACAAGGGCAAGCGGTGGGAGCTTGCCGTTCAAAAACTTCCGAAAATCGGTTCCGATATGCAGGCCGCTCATAGCCCCTCCTCATTGACCGTATTCACCATCACGGGAAGGTGGACCGCGACGCCGCGGAGGTCGCTAAGAAGCAACTTGCGCAACTTCATGTCACGGACCTGATCGATGTCGTCGACAATGAGCAACTTCGCCTCCGGACGCGAAATCAACGCAAGCAACACGCGCAAGCGGAAGCGCTCCAGCGGAGTAATGTCGCCGACCTTGGCCAGTAGATCCAGCTCCTCCAACTGCAGCGGCTCCAACCACTTCTCCACGTACGGATGCGCCTTAATCGCCTCCGGCTTGCGCGGGGTGCGCTTGAAAAAACTCTGCGACCACGCAATCTGCTCCCGCACCGCATCCCGCACGCGCACCAGACGATCAATCGAGTCGATCTCCGGCACGCCCGCCAACGCGACATCGCGGAAGCGGTCACGGTGGGTGGTCGGTTCGCCGTCAAGCAGAATCGTGCCCCCTGCAGGGTTGAAACGACCCGCCAGCGCAAGGCTGAGCAGCGTCGAATCAGACTCGCGCGCCGTGTTGAGCAGCGTCAAACCGCGGCCGGCGTCGAACGACTCCGGCTCGTCACCACTGCGCAGCACAAGGCCCTGTACCGACAGGATTGCAGACATTCGGTCCCCTAACCGTAGGGTGGACTATCACTTAACCCGTGATATGGTGCTCCCCAATTCAATCACTGTCAAACCCAGAGTGGGGAGTGCCATGCGTGCAGACGCCCGCAAAAAACGCGACCAAATCATCACGGCCACACTCCAACAGATCCAAACCCGCCCCAGCTCCGAAATCACACTCGAAGGCATCGCCGCCGACGCCGGAGTAGGCATCGCCACCCTCTACCGCCACTTCCCATCGCGCGCATCGCTTTACGACGCCTGCGCCATCGTCTACATCGATGACCTCCAAACCCTCCTCAACGGCACCCTCGCCGACTTCCACCGCGACCCCCAAGGCAGCTTCGAACGCTTCGTCTGGGCCATCGTCGACTCCGGCGTCGGCATGCTCGCCACCGCCCTTGCCGCCGAACCCTCCGCTGACGGCCCCCGCATCATCGTCGAACGCCGCGAGACCTTCATGCACAACGTGCAATTGCTTATCGACGAAGCCGTGCCCCACAACATCGTCGCCCCCGGCCAAACCGCGCTGCAGCTCGCCACCGAACTGATCGTGGCCACCCGACCGCTTGCCTCACCCCTGGCCGATCTGCTCCCCGACGTGCGCGATCGCCTCGTCCGCCACCTCATGGCCGGCTGGCGCGCGAACGTATAGGCGTTCGGGAACGGGGCTGGGCCCGGAAGGGACGTGGCGCTAGTCCTCCAGGCGGTGGCGACCTGCGGAATCGTCAGAATCGTCGGCCGAACGTGCTTCGCGGTCGTCCTCGGTAGTGGTGGAGTAGACCAGCGTGGAGGTCCCACCAGCGCCAGCACCGCCAGCACGACCAGCGCCGCCCTCGGCGACCGAGACGAGGTCGAGGTCGGCGGGGGAGTCGTCGCGAAGTTCAGCGATTTTTTCCTTGAGGAAGAACTCCCACGCAGCCCATGCGCTACCTGCGGCGACGGCGCTGAGCGTCGACCACTTGATCACGGAGCCGATGGTGCCGAGCACGCTGCGGCCTTCGTCCTTCTTCTCCTTGGCGTGGTCTTTAAGGAAGGCGAGTTGGGCGGCGCGCAGGGGAGCGTCGGCGTCGAAGGCGGCGCGGCGGCGGTCGAGGCGCTCGTGGGCCTGGCGGGTGATTTCGCCGGCTTCGGCGCGGGCGGCGCCGTAGAGCTCCTGGAGTTGGTCGCGGTCGAATTTGTCGGTGAGGTCGGAGAGGTCGCCGTCTTTAAGCGTGTCGATGAGGGACTGGTAAATGTCGCGCTCGCGTTTGTCGTTTTGGTCGCGGAAGTACTTCAGGCCTTGGTTTGCGAGGGCGTAGGCCATGCCGATGGTCCTGAGGTTCATGTGGGCTCCTTTGTTTAGCGGGTTCAAGTTTTGTTCGATTGGTTCGGTGTCTAGCGTAGCGAAGCCCCCGCAGAACGGCTCCGTACCAAGCGTTACGCAAAAATGAACCAAGCGGTTCAGTTTGCCGTATTTACATTCACGAAAACCGGCCGCATGACCTGCGCAAACGGGCAAAATAGACAACCTTGATTGTGGCGCGGAAACGGGCAACATAAGTTTCAAGTCACCGTTTAACCACGGTGCAACAAGTCCCGATGACAGCCAGCCGAGAGAAAGGTCCGCCATGTTCGAAGCCTCCCCTTCGACCCGGCTTTCCGCCTCGGCACCCATCGACCGCGAGGGCGCTCCGGTGATCCGCCGCCCTCGTCCGAAGCGCCAGCGCACCGCGTTGAGTTTCGAGATCATTCCGCCGCGCCCCTCCGACAGCGTGGCCAAGATGGACGAACTCATTGCCGGCCTGGCCGCCTACAACCCGGATTACGTCTCCGTGACCAGCTCGCGTCGCAGCGAGTGGCTCGAAGGCACTGCCGCGGTGATCTCCCGGATTGCGGAAACCACTGACCTGCGCCCGATCGCACACCTGGCCTGCACGGCGGGTACGCGCGAGGAGCTCACCGAGTGGATCCGCACGCTTATCGACGCCGGCGTGCGCGGCTTCCTCGCACTCCGCGGCGACCTGCCCGAAACGGGCATGCCGGAGCACTACCTGCAGTACGCCACCGACCTGCTCAACCTCATCGAGGAAGTGCAGGAAGAGGAGGCGTTTCGCCTCGCCGCCGGCAAGCTCGCGCTGTCGGTTGCGTGCTACCCGAAGGGGCATGAGGAGTCGCGAAATTTCGACCATGACCTGGATGTGCTGCTGACTAAGCAGCGCCTGGGTGCCGATTTCGCGATCACGCAGCTTTTCTTCGAGGCGCAGGATTACCTGGACTTTGTCGAGGTAGCACGCCTGGCTGGTGTGCGTATCCCGTTGATTCCGGGGATTATGCCGATGACTTCCCTGAAGCGTGTGCGCCGGATGGGTGAGTTGTCGGGGTTGGAGGTGCCTGAGGTCGTCGAGAAGCAATTGCTCGAAGCTGACGACGAATACGAAACCGGCATGCAACTCACCGCCAAGCTTGCGCGGGAGATTTTGGACGCCGGCACCGGCGGACTCCACGTGTACACCCACAACAACCTGGCCGTCACGCGGGACTTCTTGGACCGCATCGGCATCCAATAGATAAAGGACAAACCATGACCACCTTCCCCAAGGCAACCATCGAGGGTTACCCGCGCATCGGCGCGAACCGCGAGCTGAAGCACGCGCTTGAGAGCTACTGGGCAGGGCGTATCGACGCCGACACGTTCCGCTCCACCGCCCGCGCCCTCCGCGTGAACAACTACAACCATCTGCGCGACCTCGGCCTCACCGAGGATTACGCCATCCCCGCCGACGTCGCCCTCTACGACCAGGTGCTCGAGACCGCCCTGACCGTGGGCCTCGTGCCGGGCGGCATCGACCTCGACGAGGAGTTCGCCCTCGCCCGCGGCAACGCCACCCGCGTGCCGCTGGAGATGACCAAGTGGTTCGACACCAACTACCACTACCTCGTGCCGGAGATCGAGGCAGGTCAGGAGATTAAGGCCGTGCCGGAGCGCATCCTGCACATCGTCGAGGAAGCCGCCGAGGCCGGCCACAAGGTTCGCCCGTTCCTCGTCGGCCCGGTCACCCTCATTGCGCTGTCCAAGCCTGCCGAGTGGTCGCTGCTGCCAGCGCTTGTCGACGCCTACGCCGAGGTATTTAAGGCCCTCAAGGACGCCGGCGTGGAGTGGATCCAGATCGCCGAGCCGGCCGTGGTCGCCGATCTGTCCACCCCGGACGCCGAGATTGCCAAGTACCTGCGTGAGGCATGGTCTGATCTGCTCGGCCGCGAGGACCGCCCGAACGTCTACCTGACCACCCCGTACGGCTCCGCCCGCGAGGCCCTGCCGGTCCTCGGCGAACTCGGCGTAGAAGCGCTGCACGTCGACCTTGCCCCGTGGACCCTCGACGCCGACGCCGACTACCCGGAGCGCATCCGCACCACCATCCCGGAGACCACCCACCTCGTCGCCGGCATCATCGACGGCCGCAACGTCTGGGCCGCCAACCTGCGCGAACGCACCGACGTCCTCGAATCCCTCGGCCGCCCGGTGTCCGTCTCCACCTCCACCTCGCTGCAGCACGTGCCGCACACCCTCAAGGCCGAGCGCAACCTGCCGGTTGAGGTCGCCCCGTGGCTGTCGTTTGCTGACGAGAAGCTCGCCGAGATCCAGGCGCTCGTCGCCGGCCCGGACGCCGCAGCCGAGGCGTTCGCCCAGTCCGACCGCGCTGTGCGCACCCGTGCAGAATCGACGACGATTCACAACCAGGCGGTTGTGGACCGCGTCGCAAAGCTGCCGGAAGGCGAAGTCAAGCGCGAGCCGGCCTTCGAAGAGCGCATCAAGATCCAGCGCGAAGAACTGAAGCTGCCCACCCTGCCAATCACCACGATCGGCTCCTTCCCGCAGACCCAGGAAATCCGCAAGGCCCGCGCCGACCACCGCGAAGGCACCCTTTCCGACGCCGACTACAAGGAAGCCCTCAAGGCCGAAATCAAGCAGGTCATCGAACTGCAAGAAGAGATCGGCCTCGACGTCCTCGTCCACGGCGAAGCCGAGCGCAACGACATGGTCCAGTACTTCGCCGAACTCCTCGACGGCTTCGTCGTCACGGAGAACGGCTGGGTCCAGTCCTACGGCTCCCGCTGCACCCGTCCGCCAATCGTCGTCGGCGACGTCTCCCGCCCGAAGGCCCTGTCCGTCGACTGGTCCGCATACGCCCAGTCCCTCTCCGACAAGCCGGTCAAGGGCATGCTCACCGGCCCGGTGACCATCCTGGCCTGGTCCTTCAAGCGCGACGACGTGCCGCTGTCCGTCTCCGCTGACCAGATCGGCGTCGCCCTTGCCGACGAAGTCGCCGACCTCGAGGAAGCCGGCATCAACGTCATCCAGATCGACGAGCCGGCCCTGCGCGAACTGCTGCCACTTCGTGCCGACGACCGCGCCTCCTACCTCGACTGGGCCGTCCGCGCCTTCCGCCTCGTGTCCTTGAACGCGAAGCCGTCGACCCAGATCCACACCCACCTCTGCTACTCGGAGTTCGGCCAGATCATCGACGCCGTCGCCGGCCTCGACGCCGACGTCACCTCCATCGAGGCAGCCCGCTCCAAGATGGAACTGCTGGAAGATATCGACGAGACCTTCCACTCCGAAATCGGCCCCGGCGTGTGGGACATCCACTCCCCACGCGTGCCGTCCACCGAGGAAATCGCAGGCCTGCTGCGTGCCGCGCTCAAGAATGTGCCGACCGAGCGCCTCTGGGTCAACCCGGACTGCGGCCTGAAGACCCGCGGCTACGCCGAAGTCGACCCGTCCCTGCGTAACCTGGTCGCCGCCCGCGACGAGGTCGTCGCCGGCCTGTAGGTTCCGGTCGCGCCGGGGCGTGCTCTGCCGCGCCGGTGCCCCGGTGCGCCGGTGCCCCCGCCCCCGCCCCCGCTTCGAGTTTCCAGCGAACTAGTTGTAGCGAACCGCCCGAAAACCGCGATTCGCTGGGTGTAGTTCGCTGGTTTCTTTCGTTTCAGGGGTGCGGGGTGGCACGCTCTAGGGGAATCGGGATTGGCGTTGCCTTGGACGTTGCCGGGTCGCGGCGACTTGCGGCTCACCGCGCTTGTCTGCCCGTGCTTTCGCCTCCCGTATCCGGCGGACGCATTCCTCCGGATTCCGGAGTATCTCCCGTGTGAAAAATCGGATGACCTCGTATCCCTGCTCACGAATCCAAGTTTCGCGCTTGAGTTGAGAGAGGACGGCATCGTGAGGCTTGTTCTCGAACTTATCGAGGCCATCGATCTCAATAACGAGGTTTCCCCAGATCAGGTCGACTCGGAAATCTGGTCCGATCCACAGTTGCATCTCCACCTCAATACCGTTTTCGTGGAGGATCACACGCAGGAGGGTCTCGTACGGTGACTCTGACCAAGGAGACGCAAGTTCGAGTGCCCGCCGTGCGTTCGCAATCCCTCGTTTTCCCTTGAGACGGGCAATTTTGGCTTGGATGGTCTCCCATCGTCTCCGCTTTTCTTGGAGGGTGCCGAAGCTTAGAAGCCAGTCCATCGCGACCGCGCCCTGACGCACGCCGTGAAACCGCGCGATGTCGATCGCGGTGCGCTCTGGGCTTGTCACCTGTATTTTTCGGTCCGCACCGATGCAGTCGGTCCGGTGGATGCAGTAGACGTCCGATTCAGGGATCCGCATGTGACGGTAACGCAGACCGTCGGGCCAGTCTTTCGTGGATGGTGGCGTACCGTGCGTTTGTGCGAGCTCGATGACTTCCTTGCCGTCCGGGATGGTCCACATGTTCAGTAGGCGGGCGGCCGAGCGACTCACCAACACCGAGCGATGGGCCGATGAACCTGCTGCGTAGCAGCGTAAGTACTCGCGCTCGTACGGCCGCAGCGCGTTCCACGCTTCGAGGCGCACGTATCGACGCGATGCAACTTTTACGCATGCTTCCGCCTCGGCGACCGCCTGGCCGACGAGCAATTGCGTCAACTTTTCCCCAACCATATGACCCCCCGGTTTATGATGCTGGATTAAAAGTATCCGCTGGGGAGCCGATGCACAAGAGCAACGTGCTAGCCGAGGCCTCCGATCGAGTTTCCAGCGAACCAGTCCCAGCGAATCACTGAAAATGGCCGATTCGCTGGGACTAATTCGCTGGGTTTGCAATCACAGCTCAGGACGCCCCGCCGCCGACCCGCGAACCCCCGCTCGCGGACGATTCCGCGTACCCTGGTCGGCATGACTCAGAAGACACAAACGATGACGTTGCACACGAACCACGGCGATATCGTGATTGACCTGTTTGGCAACCATGCGCCGAAGACGGTTGAGGTAATCACTGGCCTGGCGACGGGCGAGCAGGAGTACGCCACGAAGAACGCCCAGGGTACGACCGAGGGCCCGTTCTACGACGGTGCGATTTTCCACCGCATCATCCCGGGTTTCATGATCCAGGGCGGCGACCCGACCGGCACCGGCACGGGCGGCCCGGGTTTCCAGTTCGCGGATGAGTTCCATCCGGAGCTGCAGTTTGATCGTCCGTACCTGCTGGCTATGGCGAATGCGGGCCCGGGCACGAATGGTTCCCAGTTCTTCATCACCGTGGACGCTACCCCGTGGTTGAACAACCGCCACACCATTTTCGGCGAGGTGACGGATGAGGCGTCGAAGAAGGTTGTCGACGAGATCGCGAACGTGCAGACCGGCCGCATGGACCGTCCGGTTGAGGACGTTGTGATCAACTCGGTCGAGGTCAAGTAACACGTCTCGATCAGCCCCTGCCAGTTGGCGGGGGCTTTTTCGTGCCCAAAGTACGCTGAAGGCCATGTTCCCCAATGCCATGAAGAACACGTTGAAGAATGCTCCGGCCACCTCCGTTATTGCTGCGTTGTGCACGTTGGTGTTTGTGGTGACGGCGGTGCAGTCGAGAAGTGTGATGGACGTGATTTGGGATTCGCCGGTGGGGGAGCAGATGATTCTGTTCGGCCCGTTGGTGTACGACTGGGGTTATTTGCGCACGTTGAGCGCGGGCTTTCTGCACCTGGACATTACGCATCTTGCGTTGAACATGTTCATGTTGGTGTTCATTGGCGCGGAGGTGGAGCGCTTTGTGGGGTCGGGTCCGTTTGTGGTGGCGTATTGCGCGGGGGTGCTGTGGTCGTCGATTAGCGTGCTTGCGTTTAATTTCACAACGCCGACGGCGGGTGCGTCGGGGGCGTTGTACATGCTGATGGCGGTGCTCATCGCAGTTGCTTATCGACGATCAACCGACCTGCGCGCCCCACTCACCCTGGTGGCGGTGAACGTGGTGTATTCGCTGATGTCGCCGACGGTGTCGCTGTGGGGGCATTTGGGTGGGTTGGTTGCGGGTGCGGTGTTGGGGTGGTGGCTGACCTCGCCGAATGTGCGCACGCGGTGGGTGGCGGCGTGTTCGGCGTTGGTGGCTGCGGTGCCGGTGGTGTGGGTGTTGACGTTGCCGTCGACGATCCCTGTGTACTAACCGGAGTTATCCACAAACGTTATCCACAATGTGGAGAACTACACGCGTGTTGTTCCTCGAACGACACGTCGAACAGCGAAAACGACACGCCGAAATTACCTGGGATTTTCGAATAATCCCCAGCACATCCACGGTGCCTGTGGAGTTGTGCACAGAGTTATCCACAGGTGTGGATAGTTAGTGTTCGAATAACGGGAGAGCAATGTCGCTGCCGTTGGTTAGGATCAAAGCCAATAGGAAGAAGGTGATTCTCATGAAGCTGAAAGTGCGCCGCTTTACCAATGCAGAGCTGCGAGCACGCCAACGCGATTTGCGTGCGAAGTTGACTGAATCCTTGGGGGTTGCGTTGCCATCTGATGACGTGCTGAAGGAGCTTGCCTGGTCAGGCGGGTTCACCTACGAGCAGCGAGACATCTACGACGAGTTGCGCAGGGTGGAGTCACTTCTCGGGGAGCGTTAAGCGTGGAGAAAGAGGCTGTAGAGTTCCTGCAGCAGGCGCTCGACTTGGCGCTTGATGTATTGCCAGTCGCGTCCATTCGCGACGTTCGGTACAACGCCGAATCCAATACGGATGAAGATCGCGTTGTCGGTAGTTTTCAACTGCCACTTGTTTACGGATCTGGACAGTCTGACCAGGGGGTTTCGAAATCTGATTACAGTGCGATCTATCAGGTTTTTATCGAATATGAGCTCGCGATCGGTTCAGGCGAACAGTATTTGGCCGTCGATCGAAGCAAGTTCGAGATCCGCGTCCGCACTTCACCTGGTATCAGATTCGAGTATGAACGCGGATATACCTCTGCCCCTACGGCGCATATTCACTCTTCGGGGATCTCCGGGTTGTTAAGTGTTGCCCTTATGGCGAACTTCGAGGGGACAAAGGCGAAGGACAAACGCAGAGGTGATCTGCAAGCCCTGCATTTTCCCGTAGGGGGGAGACGTTTCCGTCCTTCCTTGGAGGACTTCCTGTATTTCGTTATCCGCGAATGTGGCTTCCGGGGAAGGCCAGGCTGGGAGGGTAGGCTGCTGCAGTCTCGGGAAGAATGGCTGGATAAGCAGCTCCGCGCTGCGGTCCGGGATCATCCTGCGGAAGCGGCGGAGGCGCTTCGAGACCTCGGCTACAACGTGGAGCCGCCTTCTGGTGGCGACGTAGAGAAGCGTAGAAAACGTACTTGGTAGCCACCGTCGAGGCTGCTTACGAATGTTTCGGCAACCGGTTCATGCGGAAGTACCTACGCTGGGCGGGGTACACGACAACAACAGCGAACTGAGGAGTGAGCATGGCTGAGAAGAGTAAGGCGGAGGAGATCGTCGCTAAGGGCGAGCGTCCTGCGGGCAAGGGCCGTACCACTGAGTTGAGTGGTCAGCCGGTTGCGTCGGAGAACATTTCGGTGACGCAGGGTCGTCAGGGGGCGAATGTGCTTAACGACGTCCACCTGATCGAGAAGTTAGCCCACTTCAACAGGGAAAACGTTCCGGAGCGTATCCCGCACGCGAAGGGCCACGGCGCGTTTGGCGAGCTGCACATCACGGAGGATGTGTCGCAGTATACGAAGGCGAAGCTGTTCCAGCCCGGCACCGTCACGCCGATGGCGGCGCGTTTTTCCACGGTTGCGGGCGAGGCTGGCTCGCCGGATACCTGGCGTGACGTGCATGGTTTCGCGCTGCGTTTTTACACCGAGGACGGCAACTACGACATCGTGGGCAACAACACCCCGACGTTCTTCCTGCGCGACGGCATGAAGTTCCCGGATTTTATTCACTCGCAGAAGCGTCAGCCGAACTCGGGCTTGCGTGACGACGAGATGCAGTGGGACTTCTGGACCCGCACTCCGGAGTCCGCACACCAGGTGACCTACCTCCTGGGCGACCGCGGCACCCCGAAGACGTCGCGCCACCAGGATGGTTTCGGCTCCCACACCTTCCAGTGGATCAACGAGGAAGGCACGCCGGTGTGGGTGAAGTACCACTTCAAGACTCGTCAGGGTTGGGAGTGCTTCACCGACGAGGAGGCCACGGAGAAGGCCGGTACCGATCCGGATTTCCAGCGTGCGGACCTGTTCAACGCGATTGCAGAGGGCGACTACCCGATCTGGGACGTCAAGGTGCAGATCATGCCGTTCGAGGAGGCGAAGGATTACCGCTTCAACCCCTTCGACCTGACCAAGACGTGGTCGCAGAAGGATTACCCGCTGATCCCGGTCGGCTACTTTGTGCTGAACCGCAACCCGAAGAATTTCCACGCACAGATCGAGCAGCTCGCGCTTGATCCGGCGAACCTGGTGCCGGGTGTGGGTCTGTCGCCGGACCGTATGCTGCAGGCGCGTGTGTTTGCCTACTCGGATCAGCAGCGTTACCGCATCGGTACGAACTACAAGGACCTGCCGGTCAACCGCCCGATCAACGAGGTGAACACCTACGCGGAGCGTGGTTCCATGGCGTACTTCTTCAATGAGGAGAACGAGCCGAACTACTCGCCGAACCGCACGGACAAGGGTGCCGGCTACCTGGACAATGGCGAGGATTCTTCCTCCAACTTCACCGATTACGGCCAGGCGGAGAACCTCTACGTCAACCCGGATCCGGAGGGCACTGACCTCGTCCGCGCCGCATACGTCAAGCACGCGGAGGACGACGACTTCGGCCAGGCTGGCACGCTCTACCGCGACGTGTTCGACGACGGGGAGAAGGAGCGCTTCGTTCACAACATCACCAACAAGATGATGGCGATTAAGAACAAGGACGTCGAGGAGCGCGTTTACGAGTACTGGGGCAAGGTCGATGCTGACCTTGAGACCAGGGTTCGTGAGTCGCTGGCGAAGAAGCGTGCGGCACAGAACAACTAGCGCAAGGTAAAGACCGTTGAGTCAACAGACTCAACGGTCTTTTTCAGCTTCGCGGTTTTAGAAGGGTTTAGAAGGTACCGCGGACCTGGCGACCGAAGTCAGAGGTGGTTGCGTCGAGGGAGGACACCTTCTGGTCGTTGTACAGGGAGGTGTCGCCTGCGAGGCGGCCGGTCTGGGTGACGGTCAGGGTGTTGTGGAGACGGCCTTCCTTGGTGTTGCCGTCGCCGAAGGAGAAGCTGGCGAGCAGCATGTCGTCGCCAGCGTTGACCGGGTTGGACAGGGTGACCTCGAAGACGCGGACGTTGCGGTCGAAGTCGTAGCCAAGGTCACGGACGTGGGAGCCGTTGTAGCGGGTGGTGGTGATCAGACGGTCGACGCCCTCCGGGCCGGCGAAGGTGCCGACCTCAACGCGGAAGGTCACGGCCGGGAACTCGCCCCAGTAGCGCTTGTCGCCGACGTTCTTCACACGCAGTGCGACGGAGCCTGCGAAGCCGGAAGCCTTCCAGGTGGAGGTGGTGAAGTGCGGCTGCAGGTCGAGCTCGCGCACAGCGTTCTCTTCTGCTTCGATGACCTCTTCAACCTCACCGGTGTTGGTCTCTTCGACCTCGTCGATGATGTTGGTGCCCTCGTCGGTGATGTCGTTGTTGGTGACGTCTGCTGCCTTGTCGTCCTCAACCTTGTCAACGTCATCGAGGTTCGCGCCGGTCTCGATCTTCTTGACGTCCTCGTTGTACGCCGGGTTCGGGTTGTCCACCGGGGTGGTCACCTGTGCGCCCTTGTTCGGTGCCCAGGAGCCGGCCGGGGTGGCGTAGTTCTTGACACGCACCTCGTTCTTGACCGGCATATTGGCGATCCAGGCGGTCGGGGTGGCCCAGGTGCCGTTCGGGCGGCAGCGCTGCTGGGTACCGGTCATGGTGACGGTGCGGAAGCCGTAGGTGGCCTCGCCGGTGTTGCCTGCCGGCACCTCGTACGGGCCGATCTGCTGACCGACGGACCAGCTCAGGGAGCCGGAGACGTCCCAGCCGAGGGACTTGGCCAGGGAGTAGCCGATGTTGCCCTGCAGGCCGTCCTTGGAGCCAGAGCCACCGAGCGTGATCGTCTCGGTCTTAGAACCGTTGACGGACGCGGAGATGGACTGGGTACGGGACAGGTCCTGGGACAGCGGGATGGCCTTGTCGGACAGGTTGGTGGTGGAGATGGTGCCCACCGGCAGGAAGTTGTCCTTCACCTTGTACACGACGGTGCGGTAGTCCTCGGTGGAGTTGCAGACCGGACGTGGGTTGAGGACGTTGGCCTTCAGGTGGTCAGAACCACGGTAGGTGTGGATGATCGGCAGAGCATCGTTGGTTGCCGGAGTCTCCGGATAGGACTCTTCAAGGGTTTGAGCGGTTGCGGTGACTGCGGAGCCGGCGATGGCGACGGCTGCGAGTGCTGCAACGGCGGAACGGATTGCGCGCACGGGCGGTCCTTTCTCGGTGACTTTTCCTTTGAAAACGTTGAGGTGAGATTTAACTCTCACTGATAAAATGATAATCGAGTGCACAGGTTTGTGCAGAAAACTGTTGTAGAATTCACCGAATCCGGGGGTAAACGAAACAAACGGGGCGCCGCGGAAACACTCCGCGACGCCCCGTTTAAGCAGGGAAAACCGGTTTAGCGCCAGCCCATGGTCATCAGCAGACCGAGGATCATGCCGGTAAAGCCGATGGCGTAGTTCCACGGGCCGAGTTCGGCGAGGAACTGAATTTGGTCACCGGCGAGGTAGTACAGGATCAGCCACGCCAGACCGAGAATCATGAGGCCGAACATGATGACCTTGTACCACACTGGGGTGCCACCGGTGTTGACCTTGACAGGGGTACGGGACACGCCGGTGGAGGTGCTGCTGACCGGGCGGACCGGGTCCTTGGTTACTTTCGCTTTAGGCATCGTTGTCTCCGTTGCTTTCTGGGGTTACAGGCCGAGCCTGCGTTCCATGTTGCGTACCGCGTTTGCCGCGTTTACAGCGTTCTGGGGTGAAACTGTATCAGCCTCACCTGCAGCTGCGTTATTTTGCGGCAGCAAGGCGCCGGCGTCGAACTTCCACAGGTTGTAGTTGATGGCCTGGTCTTTGCGGATCAGGTCACCGGCGGGGATTTCTTGGTGGCCGATCTGCCCGGCGTCGACAAGCGCGCCGGTAGGCACGGTAGGCCCGGCGACCATGCGGCCGCTCCAGCCGGCGTCGCGCAGCACGCGCTCAGCGTCCGACGGCTCGAGGTGCGTGATCTTCGGCATCTTCATCAGCATGCCGTTGGAAATGCGCAGCTCAATGGTGGTGCCGGTGGGCACGTCGGTGTTTTCACCGGCGACGGCGAGCACTTCACCCTCGGGACGCTCGGAGTCCACCTTGGTCACAGTGGCGCGCAGTTGCAGCGACGACAGGGTCGCGGTGGCTTGCTCCACGTTCAGCCCCACCAGCGACGGCACCTGGACCATGTCCGGGCCGGAGGAGACGGTGATCGCGATGCGCGAGCCCTTGGCAATCTGGGTACCGCCAGCGGGTTGCTGGCCCAGGATGATGCCTTCTTCGATATTGTCGCTGGATTCGCGGCGCACGTTCGGGTTGAGCTCGAGGCCCGCCTTCTCCAGCTCCTCGATCGCCTCGTCCGTGGTCAGGTTGGTCACGTCTGGCACGTCTGTCATCTCCTTGCCGGAGGAAACGGTCAGTTTCACCACCGCACCCTGCTTCAGTTCGGAGCCTGCTGCCGGATTGGTTGCGATGACGTCGCCGCGTTTGATGTCCGGGCTCGGCTCGTCCATGACGGAGACCTGGAAGCCGAGACGTTCGAGTTCCTGGACGGCTTCGTTGCGCGGCTTGCCGGTCAGATCGGGGATCTGCACCATCTTTTCCTGCGTGATGGCGGGTTTGTTGCCCTCGGAGAAGTAGTCGTACGCAAACCAGGACACTGCGCCGACGAGCACCAGGCTCAGCAGCGCCGCGATCCACTTCAGCGTGTTCGAGGAGGTCTTCTCGTTGGCGGCGCGGTGGTCGGCGTAACGGGTGTGCTGTGCGGCCTCTGGAGCCATTGCTTCTCTGCGACGCGGAGCCGGCCCACTGACCGCACCCTCAACCACAACCGTGTTGTCCACAGCATGCGCACCCGCGTCGTGCTCGGCGGCGGACAGGTGATTACGCGCAGCGGTGGTGACGTTGCCGTGCTCAAGGAGCTGCAGGTCTTCGCCCATTTCGGTGGCGGTCTGGTAGCGATCCGCCGGGTGTTTTGCCATCGCGGTGAGGATAACGGAATCCACGTTGACGGCCTCGTTGTCCGTCAGCGGGTTCGGGATCCGCTCGGACGGCGGCACCGGGTCCTCCTGCACGTGCTGGTAGGCGACGGCGAAGGGGGATTCGCCCTCAAACGGCGGCACACCGGTGACGGTTTCGTACATGACGCAGCCGAGTGCGTAAATGTCGCTGCGTGCGTCGGCCGGTTTGCCGCGGGCCTGCTCGGGGGAGAGGTACTGAGCGGTGCCGATCACCGCGGAGGTTTGCGTCATGGCGGAGGTGGAATCGTCCAACGCGCGCGCGATGCCGAAGTCCATCACCTTCACCGAGCCGGTGTTGGTGACCATGATGTTGGCGGGTTTGATGTCGCGGTGGATGATGCCAGCGTCGTGGCTGGCCTGCAGCGCGCGGGTGACCGGCAGCAGCAGCTTCGCCGCACGCTCGGGCGTAAGCGGACCTTCGTTGCGCACGATGTCGCGCAGGTTCATGCCGTTGACGCGCTCCATGACGATGTACGGCACGTCCACACCGGAGGTTTCCACCGACCCGGTGTCGTAGACCGCCACGATGTTCTCGTGGTTCAGCCGCGCCGAGTTTTGGGCTTCGCGGCGGAAGCGCTCGCGGAAGCTCTCGTCGCGCGCCATGTCGATCTTCAGCATCTTCACGGCGACGTCACGCCCAAGCGCGACGTCAGTGGCTGCATATACGTCTGACATGCCGCCGGTGCCGATGATGTTGCCGAGTTCATATCGGTCCGCGATCAGCATTTACCTGCCACCTCCGAACAAGTTTTCAAGGTCTGGCAATTCTATCCCAGGCGCCGGCGCATTCGTCTCCTGCGTCGGGGCTGGTGCCACGCTGGTTGCCGGTGCCGACGTGGGGGCTTGCTCTGCCGAGGTCGGCGCGGTTGTTTCGGGTGCCTCGTCGTCCGGTGCAGGTTCGTGCTGCTCAGGTGGCTCGACGAAGCTCACGGTGCCGGGCGCGTGCGTCTCGGTGACCGTGGTGCGCTCGTGGTGCGTGGTGGTAGCCACGGTTTCCGTCTCGGGCTCCTCTTCCTCCACTGCGGTTTGGGTGGCCACGGTCGGAGTCGTGGTCGGGGTGGAGCCGCCGGTGAAACGGTCGAACACGCCTGCGGTGTACGCCCAAGCTGCGATCACACCGACAAGCGCGAGCCCGAGCAGCGTAGCGACGACCGGACCAGCCGCCGATTTCTTCTGCGGCGCCGGCGCAGCCGGGGTGGGTTGTGGTGCCGGGTCGGCGGGTCGTCGAGAAGCAACTGCGCGAGCTGCGGACGGCGGGTACGCGCCGGCGGGACGGGCAGTGCGTTCGCTGGCAACGTTGGCCAACATCTGAGTCGACGCGGTGGCGGACGGCTCCATGGCCACCACCTGCGTGTTCCCACCAGGTTGGGCAGGCCTCAGACCCTGGCGGACCTGGGCGATGGCGAGCTGGAACTCGTTGCCGTCGCGGAAGCGCTGACCGGGGGTCTTGCGCAGGGCGATCTCGATGAGTTCACGCGCCGGGGCAGACACCGAAATCGGCAGCGCAGGCGGCTCGGCGGACACGTGGGCGAGCGCCACCGACACCGAAGAATCGCCGGTGAACGGGCGCTTGCCGGAGAGCATCTCGTAGCCCACCACACCCAGCGAATACACGTCGGAGGCAGACGTCACCTTCATACCCTGGGCCTGCTCCGGGGAGACGTACTGGGCGGTGCCCACCACCATGCCGGTACGCGTCAGCGGCACTGCGGCCGCCGCCTTGGCAATGCCAAAGTCCGTGATCTTGATCTGCCCGTTCTGGGTGATCATCAGGTTGCCCGGCTTAATGTCGCGGTGCACCAGACCCATGCGGTGAATCACCGCCAAACCGTGCGCGGCCTGCTCGAGGACGTCAAGCGCGACCGCCTCATCCAACTGGCCCTCGCGGGCGATGAGGTCCGCCAGCGACTCGCCGCGGATGTACTCCATGATGATGAAGCAGACGGTGAACCCGCCCTCGGTCTCCACCTCGCGGTAGTCGTAGGTGGCCACCACGTTGTCGGAGTTGATGCCCTGAGCGGACTGGGCCTCGTTGCGGAAGCGGGTGAGGAATTCCTCGTTGGAGGAAAACTCCGGGCGCAACACCTTGATGGCCACTTCGCGCTCGTGGTGGATGTCGTCGGCGAGCCATACGGTGGACATGCCGCCGTGGCCGATGATCCACTGCAGCTCGTAGTTCGACCCGATAAGTTTCTGCAGGTCCTCGCGGCTTTCGGTGTTCATCACTTGTCTCCTTCCACGGGTGCAGGTGCTGGTGCAGCGCGCAGTACGGCGCGGCCAATCGGTCCGGAGACCTGGCCGCCGGTCGCGGCTTCGCCCAAGTTGCCGCCGTTCTTGACGACGACCGCCACCGCCACGTCCTTCTGCGGATCAAACGCCACGTACCACACGTGCGGGGCGGCGCCCTCGGCGTGCTCGGCGGTACCGGTCTTCGAGGCGAAGCCGTTGCCGTCGTAGCCAAACGTCCAGCGCTCAGACCCGTACATCAAGTCCGTGATCGTTGCGGCTTCCTCTTCCGTTACGGCCTCGCCGAGCGACTTCGGCTTTGTTTCACGTAAAACCTTGCCGTTGGCGTCACGCACCTGCTTGACCACGAACGGATTCATGCGCTGGCCCTTATTCGCCACCGCCGCCGTCATCACTGCAGCCTGCAGGGCGGTCATGGTGACGTCGCGCTGGCCGATCGCGGACTGGCCAAGCTCCGCCGCGCCGGGCAGGTCACCCAGGGAACCTGCCGCGTTGGGCAGGCCGAGGTCGTATTGTTGGCCGACGCCGAAGCGGGCGGCGGCGTCGCGAAGCGCATCGGGCCCAAGGTTGAGCGCCATCTGCACGAACGCCGTGTTGCATGAGAGGCCGAACGCGGTGCGCAGCGGCACCTGGCCGCCGCCCGCGCAGGCTTGGCCGCCGTAGTTGGTCAGCGGCAGGTTGTCGGTGCCGGGCAGGATGATCTGCGCATCGCCGGTCAGCGGCGATTCCGGCGTGTAACCGTTGCGCAGGCCAGCGGCAGTCGTGATGATCTTGAAGATCGACCCCGGCGGCAGTTGTTCCTGGGTTGCGTGGTTCAGCAGGGGGCGACCCGGGTCGTTGTTCACCCGCGCCCACGTGTCGCCGGCGGTGGCTGGGTTGGCGATCTCGTTCGGGTCGTAGCTCGGCGTCGACGCCATGGCGAGCACCTCGCCCGTCGACGGCCGCAGCGCCACCACAGCACCGTTGTAACCAGGCTGTGCAAGCTGGTCGAAAGCGAGCGCCTGCAGGTTCGGGTCGATGGTCAACTCGACATCGTCGCCCTTCTTCGAATCCTCGAGCCCGGTGCGCAGGAAGCGTGACGACGACCCACCCTCACCCGTGAGCTCCCCATTGAGGCCCGCCTCAAGCTGGGCGGTGCCGTACTGGTCGGACACGTAGCCGACCACCGGGGCGAAGGACCACGGCATGTTCGGGTAGGTGCGCTGGAAGTAGCCGGTCTGTTCGTTCTTGAACGACTCTGCAAGCGTCAGATCCCCGGCCTTGATGTTGCCGCGGTTGATCTGCTTGAGCTCCATCACCGTGCGGGAATTGCGCGGGTCCTGGGCATATTCGTCTTCACGCATGGTTTGGATGATGGTGAAGTTCACAAGCAGCGCGGTAATCAGCAACAAGGAGACGACGGCGCCGTAACGGATCGACTTGTTCATCGGGCACCCACCACCTGGCGTCGCTGCGTGCTTTCGTCGTACTCCGCCGGGCGGTTCGCGCTGCTCGAGATACGCAGCAGCAGGCCGAGCAGGATGTAGTTCGCCATCACCGACGAACCACCGGCAGACATAAACGGCGTGGTCAGGCCTGTCATCGGCATCATGGAAGACACGCCACCGGCGACGACGAAGATCTGGATCGCAATCGTCAGCGCAAGGCCCGCAGCCAGCAGTTTGCCGTAGGAGTCACGCACCTGCATCGCCGTGCGGAATCCGCGGGTGATGAAGATGGCGAACAGACACAGCACGGCAGCGATACCGACCAGGCCGAGCTCTTCGCCGATCGCGGCGAGGATGTAGTCGGAGTGCGCCACCGGCACGAGTTCTGGGTGGCCGTAGCCCAAACCGGTGCCGGTCATACCGCCCCAGCTCAGGCCGATCAGGGCGTTGGCGGGCTGGTTGCCAATGCCTTCAAAGTCTGCGAACGGGTCGATGAAGTTGGCCACGCGCTCCTGAATCTTCCCGCTCACCTGGTACACCGCGTAGCCACCGACGGCCACGAGGGCCAAGCCGATGGCCAGCCAGGAGATGCGGTCGGTGGCGAAGTACACCATGCCCAGCACGGTGGCGAACAGGAGCAGCGCCGGACCGAAGTCGTTGGATGCCGCCATGATCAAAATGGCAATCGCCCACACCATCAGAATCGGCGCGAGGTCGCGCACACGCGGGAACGTCAACCCCAGGAACCTGCGACCCGCCACCGTAAACAGGGCGCGTTTCTGCGCCAACAGTTGAGCGAAGAAGATCAGCAGCAGGATCTTGGAAAACTCACCCGGCTGGATAGAAAACGGACCAAGCCACAGCCAGATGCGGGCATCCGCGTGGCCTTCCGGCTGCGGCCACACCAGTGGCAGCGCCAGGAAAATTAGGCCAACCAGGCCTAGCAGGTACGAGTACCGCGACAGCGCTTGGTGCTCGCGCACGACGAGCAGGGTGAGCACCATCAGCCCCACGCCGACAAGCGACCACATCATCTGCCGCTCTGCCAAAGGCCCGTATCCAGGGCGTTCGGCGAGGTCAAGCCGGTAAATCACCACTAGTCCGATCGCATTGAGCAGCGCCACCATCGGCAGCAATACCTGATCCGCGTGTGGCGCAAGAAACGCCAGCGACAGGTGCGCGATCGCGTACACGCCGATGAACCCGCCCACGAGGTACAGCATTTCGGTGGACAGGGTGTGCCCCTGGCTGGTCTCCAGCCCGAACAGCATGAGCAGCAGCAGGCCGGTGGCGAACAGGAGCAGCAGCAGTTCGCGGCTACGTGCAGTCAGCCTGCTCATTGAACCTCCCGGCACTTGTTGTCCTCGGGCTTTTGCTTATCCACACAACCCGGCAAGGCATCATCCGCCAAGTCCTTCAACCGGCCAAGCACTTCGTCGTACGTGCCGGTGAAGCCCTCGTCGACAATTGCTTCGCGCTCTTCCTGCGGCAGGTCATCGACGCTAAACAGGTGGCAGTCCTCCGGCGTCGAGTTCGCCGAAATCACACGCAGATCGCCGTCCTTGCCCAGGCAGGCGTGCTGGATGCGCTCGACCTTCTCTGCGGCGAATGGGTTGCTGCGCGAGGTGTGCTCCACGACGAACTGCCTGTCGTCGTTTACTGTCAGCGCGTACTCGTCCACAATGCGGGACTTCGACCACACCGCACCGCCAACAACCAGCGCCAACAGCAGCACAAGCGTGGCGACGACCCACGGCCACACCGAGCTCGGCTGCTTAGCCTTCGCGGTTGCTGAGTGGGACTCCTCGTCGGAGTCGGCGGAATCCGACTCCTGCGTCTTCGCCCGGTTGTGGTCCGGGGTGATCGTCTCCGACTTGCGCAGCAGCGCCGCGGCCCGGCTCGCGGAGGAATCTGGGTGTGTCTGTTCCACAGCCGGCACCAACGCGCCGGCTTTCACTGCGGCGGGTGTTTCGGGGACGTCCGCGTCGTCGTCAACCTCGATGACCTCGGCCACCACTACGGTGACGTTGTCCGGACCACCGGAACGCAACGCCAACTCAATCAGGCGCTGCGCCGCCATCTCAGGCGTGCCGTCGCCGAGCGCGATCTCGATCGTCTCGCGCGTGACCGGATCCGACAACCCGTCGGAGCACAACAACACGCGGTCGCCCGGCTTGACCTCTACGAGCTCCAGGTGGGGCTCGACCTCGCGGCCCGTGTACGCCTTGAGAATCAGGGATTTCTGCGGGTGGCTGGACACGTCCTCGGCGGCGAGCTTGCCTTCGTCGACAAGCGACTGCACAAACGTGTCATCCACCGTGAGCTGCGTAAGTTTTCCGTCGCGCAGCAAATAGCCTCGCGAATCACCCACGTGAATCAGACCGAACTGCTGGCCGTTGAACATCAACGCCGTCAGCGTCGTACCCATGCCAGCCTGCTCCGGGTGAGTCCCCACAGACTCCGCGATGGACGCATTCGCGTCCTCTGCCGCCGCACCCAACAACGCCAACATGTCGGCATCTTTCGGGTCGCGGTCGAGGTGCTCCATGTGCTCCACCATCAACTGGGAAGCAACCTCACCAGCAGCGTGGCCGCCCATGCCATCCGCAAGCACCAACAAGTGCGGACCCGCATACGCCGAGTCCTCATTATTAGTCCTGACCAGGCCGCGATCGGACGCGGCGACGAAATCTAGCGCGAGCTTCACGGCATTAGCCTCACAATCGTGCGTCCCATCTTCATATCCATGCCCACGGTCACCCGCTCAGGCTGATCAATTCGCACCCCATTGACAAAGGTGCCGTTGCGCGAATCCAAGTCCTCCACAAACCAGTCACTGCCACGCCGGAACAGGCGCGCATGGCGTGACGACGCATAATCGTCACCCAGCTGGAAGTCATTGTCACCAGCCCTACCAACAGTGAACTCCTCCAAGCTGGCAATCTCCATGTGGGAGCCTTGCAACGGGCCCGCAACAACCGCAAGAGTGCGCGCCTTTTCCCTCGGCGCAGGCGAAGAAGCCACCGCTTGGCGACGAACCGCCCCACCCACCGAGACAACATCCTTACGCTGCGTCCACATCACCAGCAGGATGAAGACCCACAACAGCGCCAACAAACCAAAACGCGCGCTGAGGATAATTGTGGAATCCATCTCAAACCTTCCGGTGCTTTACGGCTGGAAATACTCAGTACTCGGGTGCGACACCGAATCCGTGAAGTCCGGCTCATTCGCATTCATCGGCACCTCATCCTGGCCGCCAACAATACGAACCTCGATGTTGGAATGGCCCAGCGTAATCACGTCGCCATCAGCCAGCATCCAGTTATCCACCGGCTCATCATTGACCGTCGTGCCGTTCGTGGACTGCAAATCCACCAACACCGCAACCTGGCCATCCCAGGTGATCTCCGCGTGCTGACGCGACACACCCGTATCCGGCAGACGGAAATCAGAATCATTCGAACGGCCCAAAATGTTGGACCCCTCGTGCACCAAGTACGTACGCGAAGAGCCATCCTGCAGCAGCAGGCTCACCGTGGCATTCTGCCCATTCGACTCGCCACCGTTTGCAGGATTGGCGGCATTCGGTTCGGACATTGCATCCTCCTTACTCTCCGAGCTCAAGGCACGAGCACGCTTCTTCGGCTCCGCCACAATGGCGTCGAATCCACTCACCACATCCGGCATCGTGTCGATATACGACGACACACGGAGCTGACCCGTCCTCAAACCCGACTCCTCAGCGATACGCACAACAACCGGCCCATCCAAGAACCACTGCTTATTACGCACGTACCGCATGAGCTGATCGGCGAGGTCCGCAGGAAGATCACGATTCCTAGACAAGTTTTCCAAGTCCTTCGAAGACACACCCACTGCGTACACATTCGGAGCGACATACTCGTCCCGATCCGTGACCACCAGCGAATCCTGTGCCTCCTGCTTGACCAGCACCTCAATCTCCTCCGGCACAACCTTGCCGCCAAACAGCGCAGCCATAGAGTTATCCAAGCCACGCTGCAGAGAACTATCGAGCTTTGCCAGCTTGTCCATTACCGCCACTTCCCACGCACCTCCTTTCTTCACATGCGAATTTAAGTAACTCGGACAGTATAGGTGCCCACCCCGACACGACCTATCCGAAAACGCGGCGCGCGTGTCTAAAACCTGGTGTGGACTGGCGGTTTGTACTTTTCACGCGGGTCGTTCTATATTTATCAAGTCGCCCGCCCGGGTGGCGGAATTGGCAGACGCGCTGGCTTCAGGTGCCAGTGTTCGCAAGAACGTGGGGGTTCAAGTCCCCCCCCGGGCACAAACTAAGTCCCGACACATACTCTCCGGAGTGTGGGTCGGGGCTTTTGCTGTTTTGACCCCTGAAGGTGGTAGGAAATTTGGGTTAAGTAGCAAAATGTGTGTCTGATTTTCGCAGTCCTCACTGCTCAGACGGCATAAATCGGCCGTATATAAGGTTTCGCACCTTATATATGCTCGATTCTCGTTCAATCCACCGGAATGGCATCCTCATGTGCTAGTCGGGGATTGGTGTGCTTTCTGGGTGAGTAGAAACAGACCACGTTGCCCAGTATGCGCTGGGGAAATGAAGAAAAATGGCACCACTTCCAAAGGCACAACCAGGTGGCGGTGCAAAAACCCAGATTGCGGCAGCTCGACGACACGCCGCCGCACCGATCACACCCAAACTCGCGACTTTCAAGCGTTCATCTCTTATGCGACTTGCACCGCCTCATTGGCCGAGGTCGCTCGCCTGCGAAACATCAGCCGGTGGACCCTAGATCGCCGATTCGCGCCGTTTTGGCTCATCGATGTGCCCAACGATGGTGAACCTCACCGCGTCTATGACCAGATCTTCATCGACGGTACCTACACCGCCGCTGGCTGCCTCCTCGTCGCGGCCAGCTATGACCACGTCATCGCATGGCACTGGGCGAAAAGCGAAACCGCCCACGCCTACACCCAATTGCTCAAAAAGATCGCCGAGCCACCATGTGTGGTCCTCGACGGCGGACAAGGAGCACTCACCGCCATTAAAGCGTGCTGGCCAAACACGCTCATTCAGCGCTGCCTAGTCCATGCCCAACGCGCGATCCGTCGCTACACGTCGACCCAACCACGCACCGACGCGGGCAAGGCGATCTACGCACTGGCGTTGAAACTGACCCGCATCACCACACTTGACCAGGCACGCGAATGGACACTGCGTCTCCACGACTTCGGACAGGTCTATAAAGCATTCCTCGACGAAAAGACCCCCGTGCCAAAAGAACGGCGCACGCTGAATCACCAGTGGGAATGGACCCACCTGCGAGTTCGCAAGGCATACAACTCCCTGCTGCACCTCTCACGGAAAGGATGGCTGTTTACCTACCTGCAGCCGCCCAAAAACGCACTCGAGCCAAACCGGTGGGTCTCAACAACCAACAGCCTCGAAGGCGGCATCAACGCCCAGCTCAAACGCATCGCCGATGCACACCGCGGCAGGTCAGGAGAACGCCAACGAAAAATGCTCGAGTGGTGCCTGTATGCAAAAACGCAACTGCCTGACGATCCACTCACGATCGCCAGGCGGTGCA
>NZ_KV827928.1:6767-16644 GCF_001836265.1 Corynebacterium sp. HMSC036E10 | reverse complement strand
CAGAGCCTCACACACAAACTTCCTGACACCCTCGGTTTCCTTAGTGACTTCAATCAGTGACCGGAGCTATAGGCTGGACGCATCGTTTTCATGTGTTCGTGTCGCCCAACCCGTAAACTGTTTTTGTGCCTTCGATCTATGACAATCAAACTGCGGAAACCCGACTCAGTGTGGGTCTCGAAAAGTTCTTTCCTTCCTATGAACGCATTGATGTAGCGACCGGATATTTTGCTCTACGCGGATGGGCGTCACTCGATCCGCTCGTGCGTGAAAGCTTTGAAACCGGTGAGGTTGAAGGGCCGATCGCGCGCATCTTGGTGGGTATGGTACTGCCCGCGCAGCATGAGGAAATCATTGATCAACTGCGTTCGGAAATTTCTCCCAATGAGGATGAAACGCTGTCTCTTCGGGAGCGTGCTCCACAGGTGCGCGAGACGTTGAAAAGTCACTTGCGAACGCAGCTTGCAAGCGGAATTCCGACGGCGCAAGACCGTGAAACTCTGCAGTCTTTGCGGGAGCTTGTCGACCTTGGCGCAGTGGAAATTCGGGTGTACACGAGGCAGCCGTTGCACGGTAAAACGTATTTGCTCCACCACCGGGATCCGCTCATTCCGAGTGCTGGTTTCGTAGGGTCGTCAAACCTCACCGGTGCTGGTTTGAATCGCAACTTGGAATTGAATCTGCACACCACTGAACGCACGTCGACTGAAGAGTTAACAGAGTGGTTTGAGGAGCTGTGGGCAGACCGCTACACGCTTCCGATTGATGCTGACATTTTGGAGGTCATTGACAGTTCGTGGGCATCTCCACAGCCGCGTTCTCCGTATGACGTCTATTTGAAGGTGTGTCACACGATGAGTCGTGATGTGCGTGCCGGCCTTGCACAGTATGAGGTTTCGGATCTCATTGCGGGCACACTTTTGGAGTATCAGACAACGGCGGTGAAAACACTGGCGCGTCGCATCATGCAGCGGCGTGGAACCATGCTTGGCGACGTTGTCGGTTTGGGAAAGACCCTTACCGCGATTGCAGTGGCTCTCATGCTTCGCGACAACCATGGCTTCCAACCGTTGGTCATCTGTCCGAAGAACCTGCAATCCATGTGGGAATCACATTTGAAAGCATATGATTTGCCCGGCCGTGTGGTCCCGTATTCGATGGTGCATTCCGTGCTGCCGACGTTGCCACGCTATCGCTTCGTCATCGTTGATGAGTCTCACACACTTCGTAATGAAGGCACCCGTACTTACAACGCGGTACAGACTTATTTGCATGAGAACGAAAGCCATGTGCTGCTTCTGACGGCGACGCCTTACAACCTGAAATACGGCGACGTGGCGAACCAGCTCGCTTTGTTCCTCGATGAGGATGAGGATCTCGGGCTTACCCCTGAATTCGCGTTGCAACGCAATCCAAATCTTTACGAGAATTTGGAGATGGCGCACTCGACTCTGGCTGCGTTTAGGAAGTCAGAAGAGCCTGAGGACTGGAAGCGTTTGATGGGTGAGCACCTTGTGCGACGGACCCGTAGCTTCGTCTTGAACACGTATGCAAAGGAGGACGACGCGGGCCGAAAGTATCTGGAGTTTAAGAATCCGGATGGTTCTGTTTCTAGTCGTTTTACCTTCCCGAAACGTAAAGCGGTCCCGGTGAATCACGTCTTTGATGATGACGATGCGGCAGCGAAAATGGCGGACACGCGAACGCTTGATGCGCTTGCTGACCTTAAGCTGCCACGCTACGACCTCACTTCGTATCTGATTCCTGATGCGCCGTATCTTGCGACCCCTGAGGACCAGGTGTTCATTGATGATTTCGAGGCGTCGCGGGGTCAGGTTGCTGGTTTTGTTCGCACGAATTTCTATAAGCGTTTGAGCTCTAGCGGGCATAGTTTCGTGCTTTCTTTGCAACGGCACCTGCGACGCAACGAGCTCTTTATTTATGCGTTGCAGAATGATTTGCCGTTGCCTGCGGGCACCATTGATCCGGCAACGTTGTCTGAAGACGATCTTGACTTCGACGCTCTGCTTGCGGAAGTCTCCCCACGCGGTCTGATGTTCACCGATATTGCGGATGATTACGACCGGTTGACAGACGAATCTCCGAGGGGAATTAGGTGGGTTAATCCTTCGCTATTCGACAAGAAGCTTATGCAGGATCTGTTGGCGGATTCACGTGTTATTCGTGATCTGTTGACCTGGTACGGACCGTGGGAAGTACAGGACGATTCGAAGCTTCGTGCTCTTGTTGAGCTTGCCAATAAGCAGCACCCGGGCGAGAAAATTCTTGTCTTCACGGAGTACAAAGACACCGCGAAATATATCGCTGCTGGTCTTAGTGAACTCGGGGTTGGAAGTGTTGGCGTCGCTACGGGCGAGTCAGAGGATGCTACGGCTCTTGCTCGTCGATTCTCACCGAAAACAAACCCTGTGAGCGACGATCAGAAGCCGGTGGCACCAGCGGATGAGATTCGAGTGCTCGTGGCGACAGACGTGCTCTCTGAAGGGCAGAATCTGCAGCAGGCGCACATCATCGTTAACTTTGATCTGCCGTGGGCCATCATCAAACTGATTCAGCGAGCAGGGCGTGTGGACCGCATCGGCCAAGAAGCAGACACGGTGTTGCTCTACACGATGGTGCACGGCGAAGTGGAGGAGCAATTGAATCTCCGTCGTCGTATCCAGCAGCGTTTGGCTGCGAATGCTGCAGCTTTCGGTTCGGATGAGAAGTTCTTCGGAACTGATACTGAGACGAAGGCGATCTCAGATCTCTATGACGGGCGAATCGAAGATGTTTCCTCCGCCGAGGACGTTGATGCCAGCTCCCTCGCTTTCGAAATTTGGGAAGCCGCTACCAAAAACGACCCGGAACTTCGGCGGCGTATCGAGCACACGCCTGATCTGATTGACGCGACACGACCAGGGTTACCGGGTGATCGTGATGGTGTTCTGTGCTGTGCCACAACTGACTCGGGTATTGATTCGTTTGCTTGGCAGAGTGAGAACGGTGCCAACAAGTTGCTGACGGGCCATGAGGCTCTCGCGATTCTGAAATGCACTCCAGATACACCAGCCTTGCCGCTTCGGGAAGGCCACGATGCGACGGTTAAAGAGCTCATTACTGGTGTGATTGCTAAGAATCTGGAAACGTCGGGCAGGCTCCGTGGAGAGCGCCGTATCTTGTGGAACAAGCTGGGGCAGACTCTCGAAGCCCATAGTGATCCTGCTTATGCCGAAGCCCTCGATGCCCTCTATAAGTCACCGTTGACCACGATTGCTATCAACCAGCTTCGGGCGGCTCGTCGTCGTCCAGCTACCACGACTTTGGATCTGCTCGATTTGATGGCGAACCTCAACGAACAAGGGATTCTAACGACCACCGCAAGTAAATCTGCTGATGCGATCCGCATCGTCGCAAGCATGGGAGTGACCAATGCCTAGTTTTCTTTCCTACGTAGACTCCGGCCGCTTTGAAGAGCTTTTCGAAGAGCTTGGCTGGGGTTACGTTCCTCGTGGTGTCAGTTCCATCACAGTCGAGGTGGAGGGCAATCGGTCCTTTACGGCACGACCTGTCGCCGACCAGTCTGGTTTACGCGTGTGGGTAGTCGAGGCGGATGAACTGCCTACCTCCACAGAACAACGCGTTATCGATGCACAAGTGCAGAAGGTGTCTCAGCTGCGTCTGCTTATCTTCACCGACGGTACGCACCAGTCATGGCGTTGGCCCCGTAGAGGTGCAACTGCGGCAACCAACGCAAAGCTTTTGCACCACCGCTACACGGTTGGCGATGAGGACCTAGCAGAGGACCTTGCTCGCCGTTTGGCAATGATTGAGCTGCCGATCGGCGAGTCCATTGGCATTCTTGAGATTCAAGAGCGCATGGCCAAGGCGTTCAACGACGAGGCGGTTAAGCGGTCTAAGCAGGCGTCTAGCCACATGCAGGTCATGAATCAACAGCTACTGGACGCGGGATGTGACACGAGTACTGCTTCTTCGTTGCTCGTCCGTCTACTGTTTTTGTTCTTCGGTGATGACACAAATACGTGGCCTGATAACACTTTCCAGAACTGGGTGTTGCGGCATACGACTGCAGATACCTTGGCGGATAAACTTACCGAGCTTTTTGAGGTGGTGTGTGATCCTGAGCTCGATCTTGCCCTTTCAAAGAAAGGGAAGTATGTCGGTACTGAATATGCCAATTTTAGGCGGATTGACGGCATGTATTTGGAACGTATTGAGCTTCCACCGCTCACTGAGGATTTCCGCCAACAGGTTTTGAAGGCAGGAGAGTTCGACTGGGCAAAGGTCAATCCAGATATCTTCGGAGCTATGTTCCAGCAACTCGTCGACCTAGATGAGCTTCGTGGCAAAGGCGAGCACTATACCAGTGAAGAGAACATTCTTAAGGTCATTGAGCCGTTGTTCTTGGACGATCTGAGGGCACGTTTTGAAGAAGCATTCGACGATCGCGTCGCTTTGCTTTCGCTTCAAGACGAGATTGCTGACTTAGCTTTCCTTGACCCAGCATGCGGATGCGGAAACTTCCTCATTCAGGCGTACAAGCACCTAAGGGGTCTGGAGTTTGAAATCATCATTCGTGCTGAGGAGCTGGAGCTTGCCGAGATTAACGAGGCTCTTGATCGCCATGCTGGTGGTGAAAGGGTTTCCGGAGTGAGGGCTATGCAGAAACGTCTCCAAGAAATCGAGAGTCGCAACGCGATGCAATTCGCGGAGGATTCTCTTCGTAAGTCGAAGATGAGCATGCGCCAGTTTTACGGTATCGAGATTAATGAGTGGCCGGCGAAGGTCGCTTCGACTGCGATGCTTTTGGTGGATCATCTTTGTAACCAGGCGTTTGGTCAGGCAGTAGTGAGATTGCCGATTGAGGAAACTCCAGAGATCGTTAACGCTAATGCTCTCCGTATCGACTGGGCCGATGTCGTTAGTCCCGAGGATTGTGATTACGTCATCGGTAATCCTCCATTTGTGGGTAATTCCCGTCTTGACGCGGAACAGAAAGAAGACAGAGCGAGTGTTTTTGGAAAGCACGGAGGGCTACTGGACTTCGTAGCCTGCTGGCACCGAACCGCCGCAGAGTTCCTCGATGGACAGGGGGGCCAAGTCGCATTCGTTTCCACCAATTCAATCTGTCAAGGTCAGCAAGTAACCCCGCTTTGGAAGCCCATTTTCGATATGGGCTACCGAATCAACTTCGCCCACCGTTCATTCGTGTGGAACACCGAATCGGAGCACCAAGCGAACGTCTATTGCGTTATTACGTCATTCTCGCAAACCGAGTGGACAACGAAGCGGGCTTGGGACTACACGGCTCGCGGGGTTGTGGAGAGCCAGCCCGAACAATTAAACGGCTATCTCGCGGAGGCACCCGCTGTCTTCATCACCCGCCGAACCAAGCCTATCTCCGACGTCCCACCTATGGCCAAGGGGTTTCAGCCAACCGACAATGGCTGGCTTCTCCTCAGCCCCGAAGAGAGAGACCAGCTCTTAAAGGTTGAACCAAATGCAGAGCTCTGGATTCGTCCGTTCTCAATGGGGGAGGAGTTCGTTAAGGGCATCGATCGTTATTGCCTGTGGCTGCCGTCCATTACTGAAGATGAGCTTGCCAAAGTACCGGCCGTGGCGGAAAGGGTAGAAAGTTGCCGAGTGTGGCGACTCGAACAACCTGTAACCGGTGATGCTTACAAGCTTGCGGATCGACCACATCTCCTGAGGCCAACGAGTAAATTTGTGGATCGAGACTACATCGGGGTGCCGGTGGTCACCTCAGCAAGGAGGAAATATGTGCCATTAGGGTTTGTACGCAACGGCATGATTCCGGGGAACAAGTTATTTTTCATTCCCACAAACTCATTGTCTGTTTTGGGCGTGTTGATGTCACAGGCCCACAATGCGTGGATGCGGGCAGTGGCAGGGCGGATGAAGACTGACTACAGTTATGCGAACACAATCGTCTACAACAACTTCGTGTTCCCGCATCTCACTTCGTTACAGCGGGAGGACATCGAAAGTTCTGCGCAAGCAGTGTTGGATGCCCGAGGCTTGTACCCTGATGCGTCGTTGGCGAAACTGTACGACCCTGAGAACGAGTCAAAGTACCCTGAGCTGACTGAAGCCCACAGGGCTCTTGACAGGGCTGTAGAGCAAGCATATGGGTGGGATCTCGACGGTTTGTCTTGGGATGAAAAGGAGACACAAATCGTCTCGTCGCTGTTTGAACTCTACAGCGAGAGAATTAGAAGCGAGTAAGAGCTCTCATCACCTTAGTCTGGGGTATCACCAAGAAGGCAGCGACTTGTGCCAAGCAAGCTGCGGAGGTAGTCCAACGCGCTCCTCTGAGGCGAGGGCTCTGTATCCCCTTGGGAGCAACGCCGAAGCACCGGGCTCATCAATAAAGAGCAAGTCCCACCAAACTTCGTAGCGCGCAAGCGTCTGCAATTTCACCCGTGCCCGTTCGATGTGGCGGGAGATCTAATTAGGGAGGGACAGCGACCATCACGAGGTATTCTTACTCGTGTTGGCTGGGGACTTGGGTTTTTGATCCGAGGGGCCAGTTAACAGGGCGTGACGGTGAGCCATGAGTCGTCTTGACCTGAACCTCAACCATTCGCCTGTTGTCGGATTGGGAGAAAACGGCGAGGATATCCGTTCTTTCGAGACCGTCACTTGCCAGGCCAGGGCCCATCCGCGGCGAGCGAGTTCCAAAGCGACGTGATGCTCGCCGATTATCTTTGTCTGCTTCGTATCCACCCCCTTTAAGAAGCCGATCAAGTTTTTTCTATCGCTAGCAAGTAGTTTAAGCTCATAGCCAACAAAACTGTCAAGAAAGTAGTTTCTACCATGGGTTTATTCGGAAATATTGTTGGCGGATTTCTATCATCCCTGGGCGGATCTGACGATGAGTGGTACTGCGATCGCTGCAGTGCTCAGTTGAACGACCAGCCAGGCTTCACGACTGATTATCAAACGTGGGAATGCGCAGAATGCGGCCATGATAATGACGTAACAAGCGCCAACCTCTACGACAGTCATGAGCACTACCAGGAGGTCATGGGAATACCCCCGTGTCCCTCTTGCGGAAACATGGTTCAAGGGGATGCGCCCGATGCCACTTATTGGTTCAATTGCACTGGTTGTGGCGAGCGCTTCTACTTGGAGAACGGGGAACTCATCAGTCCTTTTGACAATAGCCGTCGCTCTACCGGGCGTACGTGTGAGAGCTGTCAGCAGGAGCTTCGCGGTGATTTCACTGCACCATGGGAGGATGGAGGAAACTCCTACGGTTATGTCCGGTGCGCGTCTTGTGGCTATGAAAATATCATCGATGCGGGCTAGTAAACCTAAATATTCGCGTCTACCAAGCGATTGTGTGCACTGAGGAAACGACTGGCCTGATTCATCATTCAGTCCAATGATCGCAATACGTCAGCACTGTCTATAACGAGCGTTGTGTGAAGCGTAAAATCGTTGCTTCCACCGGGACTTGACCCTTAAGGTCCAATTTAGGTATACTTTACCTACCACAGATCCCCAGAGGTGCTTATGTCTGCTTCCCTGCTAACCAGAGATACGAAGACGGGATCGCCGACGCGATTACTGCTTGGCATGCTTTTCTGCGTGCTCCTCCTGATCTTTTCTCCGATGCCCGCTCACGCTGACAGCAGCAAGTGGGACAGCATCGCCGATCAAATGGCAACCCAGCTTGAACAGGTTGCAGACCAGCACGAAGCCGGCGACGCAGAGGCAGTCCAAAGCACGATCCGCAAAGCGTATTACGAGCTGTACCAAGCCACCGGACTCGAGGATCAAATCAAACACCGTCTCGGCACCGACCGCACCGAAGGCTTTGTCTCCGAGCTGCTCGGTTTGCGCACGCTGTCGCAGCAAAACGCCTCCCCCGAAGAAATTGGGCAAGCCGCGGCAGCGGTCATTGAGCGTTTACGCACAGACGTGTCCGAGCTTCACGAAACACCCGAGCTGCAGGATCAGTGGACACGGGTAGCGATAAACATCACCGAGCTCGTTCAAACCGCCCAGGAGCGATACGCACAGGGCGACGGCGACGGCGCCGCTGAGGCCGCAAAAGACGCCTACCTGAGCCAGTACGAGGCAAACGGTTTAGAAAAAGCCACGATTTCCTACATTGGGCACTCTCGCGTGACGGAAGTTGAAGCGCTGTTCCAAGACCTCCGTCAGGCTGGCAAACAGCACTCCCTCAGCGATGCGGAGTACAGCGAACTCGGCGACCGGCTCATCAGCGCAGTCACCGAAGACGCCGCCGCCCTGGACCAGCTCACCAGCGGCGACGAGCTGGGCTGGCGCGGGTTCTTCGCATCGTTCCTGATTCTGCTGCGCGAAGGCGCGGAGGCGCTGCTGGTGATTGCAGCGGTGACAACCTACGCAATTAAAGCGAACCGACGCGACCAGCTCAAAGGCATCGGATTGGGCGTGGTTGCAGCGGTGCTGATCTCGGTTGCTTTGGCCGTGCTGTTCTCCTTCGTTGCCAGCACCGCAACGAGTGGTTTTGGGCAGGAGCTACTCGAGGGCATCGCGGGTCTGCTCGCGGTGGTGATGCTGATTTGGGTTTCCAACTGGGTGCTCACAAAAGCAAGCGGCGAGAAGTGGGAAGCCTATGTCTCTCAAGCCGCTGGCGAAAAAACACGAACCGGAGGGGCGTTCGCGCTCGCCATGGTGGTGTTTCTCGCGGTGCTCCGAGAGGGCTTCGAGACCATCATGTTCTACGCCCCGATCATCGCCGGCGCGAAAACCGGCGGAGATCACGTCAAGATTTGGCTCGGGGTTCTCGCGGCGGTTGTGATCCTGGCGATTCTGTTCTTGCTCGTGTGGAAGCTCGGCATCAGGTTGCCGTTCCAGCAGTTCTTCAAGTGGACTTCCATCCTGCTGGGTCTGCTTGCCATCACCATCGCCGGCGGCGCGATTAAAGAGTTCCAGGACGCAACCCTGGTCCCGATCCACAGGATCGACTGGGTTCCTGAGATCTCCTTCCTCGGGATATACCCAACCCTTGAAACGCTCGCCGGTCAGCTTATCGTGGTTGCTCTTTTGGTCGCTTTGTGGCTGCTTGCAACTCGAAAAGAAAAAACTACTGACGCCGCTGTGGCTGCAGTGGACAACACAATTGAAAGGAACGATCAATGATCAAAAAGCTCACCCCCATCGGAGTCGGCCTGGCTCTGGTTATGAGCCTGTCCGCGTGCAGCGACGGCGGAATGAATCAGGGCTCGGAGACTGACGATCCGCACGCGGGTCACTCAGCTGAGGAACAAACTGACGACGCGGTCGTGGGTATTAACGAGATCCCGGTGGGCGACTCGGGTCCGCAGACCAATGGACCGCTGCAGATTGACCTGGTTTACTTCCAGGCGGTTGATATGGAGCACGGATCCATGGCGATGCCTCCCGCATCTGAGTCAGACATGCATTTCGAGATCGACGTCGCCACCACAGAGGAAGCCGCGGAGTGGGGCTACGAGGCCGATCAGTACCTGCCGTATCTCGACATCACCGTGATCGTCACCGAGAAAAACACCGGCGAGGAAATTGACCTGGGCACGATGATGCCGATGATCGCCTCAGACGGTCCGCACTACGGCAACAACATCAAGCTTGCACCAGGCGAGTACGACGTTGAAGTCAGTGTCCAGTCGCCCGGTGACAAATTCATGCTCCACACCGGTAAGGACTCCTCGGGCGTGAAGGGTCGCTTCTGGCAAGAACCGCTGAAGTTCGAATTCAAGAACTGGCAGTGGGATGGCCAGCTGCTCTAAGTAGCGTGAATCGGCTTCGATCGGTCAGGATGCGCCTTCCCCCCCCCCCCCCCCCCCCCCCCCCCCCCCCC
>NZ_KV827928.1:0-6667 GCF_001836265.1 Corynebacterium sp. HMSC036E10 | reverse complement strand
CCCCCCCCCCCCCGTTCCCCCGATCGAAGCTGAGGCCATAGATTTAAAGGATTTACTATGCTGAAGTTCTTCGTCATCGCGATCCGCCTCGCGATGCCGCTGATGCTCACGGCCGCGATCCTGCTGAGCTCTCGCGGCTTCGCTCCGCGATCCCGCAAAATGGTGACCCGTGTCACGGTACTCGTTTTCTGCGGTGGTTTATTGGCGGCTGCGGTTCTCGCTTGGCTTCGGCTCAACACACAGCTCATTGATATCCCGACCCTGAACGCGTGGCTGGGGCCACCGACGTTCCTGCTCGTGACGCTTTTCCTGGTGGCAATTTGGACACTCGGCGGACGAAATCTGCACGACGTCAACCAAACATGGCGCCACCGCTTCGTAACCGTCACCGCCTGGGCCGCGCTGCTTAGCAGCTCCGCTTTCTTCGGTTTCCCATACTTCTTCGGCACCGACGGCATCGTGCTCATGGGGTCTTCTTTCTTCGAAACCGAAAGCTTGCAGCGTTTCGCCGGGTTTATCCTCGGTTCCGCGCTGGTAGCGGTGGCGTGTTGGGGCTATGTGGTCTCGGTGAAACGCGTGCCGTGGCAGCTGCGAGCGCTCGTTGCCACAGTGGTGCTTGGCGCTCTGGTTGTCCCACGGATGCTGCTGTTCTACCAGCAGCTCGCAACCCGCAGGTTCGTGCCGCAAAGCAGCTCGGTTTTCCAGTCGGTGCTGTGGGTGCAAAACAATCAGGCAATCATGTACCTCGCGCTTGGGGTGGTCATTTGCATCCCGGCGCTGGTGGCGGTGCTTTCTGGCAACTACCCGATAGCGAAAAACCCCGCGGAGGTGCGAATCAACCGGGCGGAGCGAACTTCACGGCGACAGTTCCTCGCGCTGGCCGCGTCCTCATCGGTCGCCTTCGCCATGGCACTGACTGTCGGAAAGGCGCGTGCCGAGTACGTTCCAGAGCTTTCGGCAATTGAGCCGTCAGAGGTGGTCGGGCCGGAACTGCTCGTCGCGCGTGAACTGGTCGACGACGGCCACCTGCACCGTTTCGCATACCAGGCTTCCGACGGCGTAGAGGTGCGTTTCATTGTGATCAAGAAGAACGATGTTGCTTTCGGCTGCGGCCTTGATGCCTGTGAAATCTGCGGCCCCTCCGGCTACTACGAAGACAAGGGCCGAGTGATCTGCAAACGCTGCGACGTCATGATGAATGTCCAAACGATCGGTTTCCCGGGCGGCTGCAACCCGATCCCCATCACACACGAGGTTCGCGAAAAGCACCTGGCTTTCCAGGTTGCCGAGCTTGAAGAGATGGCGAAGGTGTTCCGATAAATGTTTTTCTGGCGTATGGTCCAGCAGGCACTGCGGCTCCACTTCCGTAAGCGCCTCCTCGTGGCGGTCACAATCTTCCTCGGTGCGAGCCTGACCACCTCCATGCTTGCGGTGATGTTTGATGTGGGCGACAAAATCAAAGCCGAGCTGGGGTCTTTTGGCGCGAACCTTCAAGTCCTTCCCAAGGGAACCTCGGTGGTTTCCGAAATGTACGGCACCCAGAGCGCTCACGGGGCGCTGCGCGAAGAAGAGCTCCCGAAGTTGAAAACCATTTTTTGGGCATACAACATCGAACACTTCGCACCCCTGTTAAATGTTGAGGCCGACACCGGTGCGGGAACCGTTCCGGTTGTGGGCACCTGGTTCGATCACCACCTGGATGTTCCCACCGGA
This sequence comes from Corynebacterium sp. HMSC036E10, assembly GCF_001836265.1. Taxonomy (NCBI): domain Bacteria; kingdom Bacillati; phylum Actinomycetota; class Actinomycetes; order Mycobacteriales; family Corynebacteriaceae; genus Corynebacterium; species Corynebacterium sp. HMSC036E10. Next base: position 4,954 of record NZ_KV827928.1, on the reverse strand, counting down.
GAAGAAGTGAACACCGGCATCCAGGGTATGCGCGAGTGGTGGCAGGTAGACGGCAGCTGGGTCAAGGGCGAGAACGAAGCGATCGTTGGCCGCAGGCTGGCAGAGCAACAGGGTTGGGCGCTCGGTGACAGTGTTTCACTGCACACCGAAAACGCCAACCACAGCGTCAGAGTCGTGGGTATCCTCTCCTCGGGATCCGATGAGGATCGCAAACTCTTCACGCAGTTACACACCGCACAGCTGCTCGCTGAACGACCGGGCGAGGTTGACCTCGTTGAAGTGCGCGCCCTGACCACCCCCGAAAACGAACTCGCGCAGCGGGCGGCACGCGACCCTTCCAGCCTGTCGTTGGAAGAGTGGGAAACTTGGTACTGCACCGCCTATGTCAGTTCAATCGCCTACCAGATTGAAGAGGTGCTCACGGACGCGGACGCAAAAGCGGTTCGCCAAGTTGCAGACAACGAAGGTCTTATCCTGAACAAAACGCAACTGCTGATGACCATGGTCGCCGTTTTCGCCATGGTCGCAGCCGCGCTGGGTATGGCGAACCTCGTAACCGCGTCAGTGATGGAACGATCCCGCGAAATTGGGTTGATGAAAGCGCTGGGAGCCAGGAACCAGGCGGTGGTGACGCTGCTGCTGAGTGAAACACTCATCGTTGGTATTGTCGGCGGGCTGTTCGGTTTCTTAACCGGGGTGGGGCTTGCGCAGGTGATCGGTGTGCTCGTTTTCGGATCCGCCATCACACTTCGCCCGGCTGTGATCCCGCTGATGATCGTGGTCACCTTTGCGACCGTGCTCATTGGCTGCCTGCCGGCAATACGGTCGCTGCTGAAACTGCAGCCGGCGCAGGTGCTGCACGGAAGGTAGTGCGATGAACCCACGCATCCGGATGTATTTGCGCATGGTTGGGCAGTCTTTTGCGCAGCGCGTTTCGCGGATCCTCATCGCGGTTTTGTCAATCGCGGTGGGAGCGGCAACCCTTTCTGGGCTGGGATTGCTGGCGTATTCAGTGCCGAACCAGTTAAAACAGGAGCTGCGTTCCTACGGGGCAAACCTTGTGGTGTTACCAACCGGCGCCGACACGCTCAGCGAGGCGGACATCACCGAAGCTGACGAGACCATCGGCGCTGCGGTGCTTGCGCGCGCCGCCCACAAGTACAGCAACCTGGTGTACAACAATCAGTCACTGTCGGCGCTCGGTGTGTCTCTGTCTGATGCGATGGCGGTGCGACCGTACTGGTCAATCGACGGGCAAACACCAACGGGTGATGAAATCCTCGTGGGTGAAAACATCGCCGACCGGTATCGTTTCAAAGTGGGAGAACAGCTCGATTTGAGGGGTTCGACCAGAGGTGAATCCGACGGGAAGCAGTTCACTGTCTCGGGGATCCTCCGCACCGGCGGTCCCGAAGATGATCTGGTCGTGCTGCCTATTGAAGCCCTGCAGGAGCTGTCATCAGAAGAGACAGGTTACAGCCTCATTGAATATTCCGCCGCGGGCTCAACAGCGGAACTGTCCGAGCTGGCGCAGCGGGTGATCGCGGCTTCGCCGAAACTCGACGCCGAAGTGGTGCAGCGGGTCAGCCAGACCGAAAGCGGCATTGCCGCAACCCTGCAGACCCTCATCTGGCTTGTCAGCATCATTATCTGCGGGTTGACAGTGATCGCAGTCTCGGCGACACTCGGCGCGATCGTCAACGAGCGCGCCAAAGAGTTCGGTCTTAAAAAAGCCCTCGGCGCGCAGCCGCACCATATCCTGATCGAACTCATCGGAGAGTCCACGCTGCTGGGCTTGCTCGGCGGCGGCCTGGGCATCACAGCGGGGATCTGGCTGGCTGAATTCGTGTCACACCGCGCCTTTGCCGTTGACTTGCAGTTCAACGCCCTCGCTGTTCCGATCACGGTGTTTGCAGCCTTGCTGATCACGCTCGGGGCAACACTGCTTCCGGCTCGCCGCATCTCAACTATCGAACCGCACGTTGTGCTGAGTGGGGAGTAAAACTGTGTCCGATACCGCACAAGAAAACAATTTTGACGGGCGTGGATCAGGTCCCGAACTGATCTACTCACTCCAGGGCGTGAGCCGGCACTACGGCGATGTGAAAGCTCTCGACAATGTGAGCCTTGACATCCGCCGGGGTGAGTGGCTTTCGGTCGTGGGCCCGTCGGGATCCGGAAAATCCACACTGATGAACATTTTGGGGTGCCTTGACAGCCCCACTGAGGGCCTGGTGCTGTTCGAGGGTGAGCATCTCGACAAGTTAGGTGAAGCAGAGCTCGCGCTTGTGCGACAGCGCAAAGTGGGGCTTGTGTTTCAGCAGTTCCACCTGGTCAGTCATCTCACCGCCCTCGAAAACGTGATGCTTGCGCAGTATTACCACTCTGTTCCTGACAGGGCTGAGGCTTTAGAAGCTTTAGAGCGAGTGGGGATGGGCGCCCGCGCAACACACCTGCCGCGACAGCTTTCCGGCGGTGAGCAGCAGCGAGTTTGTGTTGCCCGCGCGTTAATCAACCACCCCTCTGTGATCCTCGCTGATGAGCCAACAGGGAACCTCGACGAAGCGAACGAGAAAATCGTGATGGACTTCTTCCACCAGCTGCACGACGCGGGCACCACCCTCATTGTGGTGACCCACGACGCGCAGGTTGCTGACCAGGGTCAGCGCCAGATCATTTTGGAACACGGCCGCATCGTGCAGATCGTGTGAAGCGCTCACGCCTTCCGCAACCGCCGAAGCGGACAGCACCGCGGCAAGTGCGGAAAACTCGGGGACGCGCAGGTTACTCGGGAAGGTTCGCTATCGCGTAGTCGGCTTCTTCTTCGGTGAACTTCTCACCGTGTGAGCTGACGAGCTGATCACGAATGGCCGAGGGAGACATCGCCAGATCTTTTTGGTAGGTGATTGCCTTCTGCAGAGCGTTTTCTTTCCAGTCCGCTTCGACGTTGTCAATCGCGTACTGTGCCGCTTCGGCTGAGAACTGCTCGCCGTAGTCCGACGTGAGTTGATTATAGATGCCGGCCTTGCTCATATGCATGGTGTCTGAATACAGCTTGGCTTTCTTAAGTGCGGACTTGTACTCCTGCGGCACATCATCCGCGGGTGTTTCTTCAGCGGGTGCCTCCTCGGCGGCAGCCTCCTGAGTGACTTCTTCCGCTGGCGCAGAATCAGCTGGTTCGGTGGCTTCCGGAGAGCAGCCAACGAGACCGACAACAAGCAGGAAACCGGCAAGCGGGGAAGCACGGTAGGTGATTCCTATGGCATGTTCTGGCGAAAACGTTAACGGCTCGTACAAAATTAGCTTATCCATAACAGGACGTGGGATGATGTTGTCGACGTGGACATTGCGACATCTGAGTGGGTTACTTCGCGAAATGAGGCTAGGCTCCATCAAAGGTTGGGCTACCGCACACCAGCTGAAGTTGATTCAGAATTTTGCAAGAGTAGCCTTGGCCAAAAATAGAAATCAAGGCAAACGCCTAGGAACAAAACTCGGGACAATTCGCCTACTGAGCTTGGGTACCTATGCAGAACTGTCGAGATATCTGTAGACGGTGGCTCGACTCACTCCGAGACGCCTCCCGATTTCAGATTTTGAAACCCCAAGCGACGCTAGCTCCCGCAGGGTCTGTACCTCTTCTTCTCCAAGGCTCTTCGAACGTCCTCTATACACTCCTCGCTCTTTCGCTTTCGCGATACCTTGGGCTTGGCGCTCGCGAATGAGAGTCCGTTCAAATTGGGCGATACTTCCGAGGATGCCGAGCATCAGTGAGGGTATGGCCTCTTCTTCTGGGCCGAATGTCAAATGCTCTGAGAGGAATTCCACGTACGCCCCTCGCTCGGTAGCGTCCCGTACGAGGTTGAGGAGATCCACGGTATTTCTGGCGAGTCGGTCCATCGAGGCTACTACGAGGGTTTCACCGGGCCTCAGGTATTCGAGAGCGGCGTGAAGCTCTGGGCGGTCAGATGAAGCCCCAGAGAGCTTCTCGGCGAAGATTTTGCTACAGCCGGCCGCTTCTAATTGGCTTAGTTGGCGGTCAAGGTTTTGGTCCCGTGAAGAGACTCGTGCATAACCTACTTTGACCGTGATTCCTGTTTTTGTCTCATTAGGTTCTATAGATGTTTGCATATGTGTAATTTTATGCGGCCTATAAAGCCTATTGAGACGTTCTCGCACACTTGTTTCCGCGTCTCATTAGGCTGTACCCCATTGCAACATGACGCTGAAGGGGTCTAGAACGGCAATCGGATTATGCCGTTGTTCATTGCGAACGCTCCTGCTCCAGCTCCGATACCGAGTGCTGCGAGAATCCCAAGCACAATACCGATAATGCTGCCAGTGCTCATCGAGGACTGAGCAGGCTGCGGCTCGTTGTTGTTCGTGTTGGGTGTTGCGGTGTGGGTAACAGTCACCGTCGCAGGGGCAGGGGTTACTTCCGAAGTGACGGTTTCTGTTGCGGTCACGGTGACAGGGGCAACAATTTCACCATCATTTGTCACTGTCTCAGTCACTGTGACAGGTGCCGGGGTAACGGTCGTGTAGGCGGTTTCTGTCACGGTTTCAGTAGGAGCAGTCACTGTCACCGTATTGTTGCGGGTTACGGTTGCAGGTGCTGGTTCCTTCGTCACGGTCGCTGTGACGGTGGCGTTGTTGGATACGGTTTGTGTTACCTGCTTTGTTTCAGTCACGTGCTGCGTTTCTGTCACGTGCTGCGTTTCGGTGACTTTTTCAGTGCTTGTGACGTTGTTGGTTTGTGTGACTGTCTTCGGGGGCTCGGTGACAAATTTCGTCGTTGTTACAGGCTTTGGAGTCGATGTAACAACACGAGTCGTCGTAACGGGATTCGGGATGAGAGTGGTGGTCACGGGAGCCGGAGTCTCCGTGATAATGATCTCCGACCCATCAAGCAGACGCTGAGAGAGTGTCCGATTGTTTGTGTGCGGGGGCTTGG
>NZ_KV827927.1:0-1948 GCF_001836265.1 Corynebacterium sp. HMSC036E10 | reverse complement strand
TGCAGCAATGAAATTGATGGTGTGTTGGCATGCTGTTGGGTGTCTGGGGCAACATTGTGTGTTCCTTGTTGTGGCATTCCATTGTTGGTTGATCATCTGTTGTGGTGGTTGGTCTTCGTGGGGTGTGTGTTGTGTGAGAACTGTATAGTGGACGCGAGCATCTTGTTCTTTTTGTGTAATTTTTGTTTGTTGAGTTGTCTGCAGTTTTTGTAGCGACCGTAATTGTTGTTTTGTGTTACGGGCGTATGGTGGATGCCTTGGCATGCTGGGCCGATGAAGGACGTGTGAGGCTGCGTTAAGCCTCGGGGAGTTGCCAACAGTGCGTTGATCCGAGGATGTCCGAATGGGGAAACCCAACACCAGTTGTGTGGTGTTACCTGCAGGTGAATGCATAGCCTGTGTGGAGGTGACGTGGGGAAGTGAAACATCTCAGTACCCACAGGAGAAGAAAACAATTTGTGATTCCGTGTGTAGTGGCGAGCGATAGCGGATGAGGCTAAACCGTGTGCGTGTGATACCTGGGTAGGGGTTGCGTGTGCGGTGTTGTGGGGTGTGATCGTTGCGGGCTACCTGACCGCAAGATGGTGTGTGTGCGTTAGCGGAAACGTCTGGGATGGCGTGCCGGAGCGGGTGATTAGCCCCGTACGTGAAGGCGTTGCATATGTTGTCTGATCATGTTTTCCCCGAGTAGCAGCGGGCTCGTGAAATCTGCTGTGAATCTGCCGGGACCACCCGGTAAGCCTAAATACCCAGTGTGACCGATAGTGAATAAGTACCGTGAGGGAATGGTGAAAAGTACCCCGGGAGGGGAGTGAAAGAGTTCCTGAAACCATGCGCTTACAATCCGTCAGAGCACCGTTTGTGTGTGATGGCGTGCCTTTTGAAGAATGAGCCTGCGAGTCAGCGGCATGTCGCGAGGTTAACCCGTTATGTGGGGTAGTCGTAGCGAAAGCGAATCCTAAGAGGGTGTCAAGTGGCATGTCCTGGACCCGAAGCGGGGTGATCTACCCATGGCCAGTGTGAAGCAGCTGTAAGAGGTTGTGGAGGCGCGAACCCACTTAGGTTGAAAACTGAGGGGATGAGCTGTGGGTAGGGGTGAAAGGCCAATCAAACTCCGTGATAGCTGGTTCTCCCCGAAATGCATTTAGGTGCAGCGTGATGTGTGCTTACCGGAGGTAGAGCTACTGGATGGCCGAGCGGGACTATCATCTTAGTGACGTCAGCCAAACTCCGAATGCCGGTGAAGTTTGAGCATTGCAGTGAGACTGTGGGGGATAAGCTTCATAGTCGAGAGGGAAACAGCCCAGATCGCCGGTTAAGGCCCCTAAGGGTGTGCTAAGTGGAAAAGGATGTGGGATCGCGAAGACAGCCAGGAGGTTGGCTTAGAAGCAGCCATCCTTGAAAGAGTGCGTAATAGCTCACTGGTCGAGTGGTTCTGCGCCGACAATGTAGTGGGGCTCAAGCACACCGCCGAAGCCGCGGCATAGTTTTTACTATGGGTAGGGGAGCGTCGTGTGTGGGGTGAAGCCGTATCGGAAGAAGCGGTGGACTGCACGCGAGTGAGAATGCAGGCATGAGTAACGAATGATACGTGAGAATCGTATCCGCCGAATGACTAAGGGTTCCTGGGTCAAGTTCGTCTTCCCAGGGTGAGTCGGGTCCTAAGGCGAGGCCGACAGGCGTAGTCGATGGTCAACGGGTTGATATTCCCGTACCCGTATATACGCGCCCAGTATCGAAGCGGTGATACTAACCACCCAGATCCGCCGACATGCACATCTTTGATGTGTGGTTGGTGGTGATGCGTGGGGCCTGATCCGTTGTAGGTCAGTGATGGGGTGACGCAGCAAGGTAGCCAAGCCGCTTATTGGATTGCGGTGCAAGCGTGTGGCACGACAGCATGTCAAATGCGGCTGTCAATAGTGTGAGGCGTGATGCGTAGCCCATA
>NZ_KV827926.1:0-233 GCF_001836265.1 Corynebacterium sp. HMSC036E10 | reverse complement strand
TTTGTCATGTCTCATGACTTTTTGGACATGGAGTCCAGTTACTTATTGGACGTGATGTCTAGAGACTTTTTGGACACTGAACCGGTGAAATGGTCGGATGGCTATTTCATCGCACACACGCAGAAAGATCGCGGATTTCGATCCGGTTCGCGACGGAAAAACTATCAAGCAGTTTTGCAAGGATGAGAAGATCTCTCGGCAGACGTTTCATAACGTCAGGGATCGTATTGCTC
>NZ_KV827925.1:0-50828 GCF_001836265.1 Corynebacterium sp. HMSC036E10 | reverse complement strand
CCAAGCCCCCGCACACAAACAATCGGACACTCTCAGGAAACCTGTCCACACGACGCTTGCGCTCATGTCCACCAAATGCAACAACGCATCATCAACTGAATTTACAAAGCACCGCCCTTGTGTTTTTCGCGAATCGGCTCAAAATCCGTTTTCCGTAAAAAGCTCCGGAGGATCATCGAGATGAAGCCAGAGAAAAAGCCTCGGAAACCTGCCCGGAGGATGGCATGTAGGAGTCCCAATACACCGCTCGAGAAACCAAAGCGGAAGACGAATCAGAGGAGCGACCGGATGAAAAACAAGCACCTCAGAAGCTGACCGTCACGCAAAAGGGTGTTATTTTCCCTGCTCGACAGTCTGAAAACACATACACCTCCGAAGCTTCTAACCCGGCTAGCCAAAACTCCACGTTGCGGCAAAAAGGGAGGAAAATGCGGAATATAACGGGGTCTAAAGGGAGCACCCTCCAACAGGTTGAGCGCCATGCTGGAGGGTGCTGTGGAGGAAGCGAAAACACCCGTCACCCAATGCCAGTTCCCTTATAAAAGCGGAACCAGTCACCCCCGTAGAAGAGAGCTGTTACCACCTCGTGAGCACTAAAACTAATAGTGTCCATACCTAACAACACGTTAGATTTCGGCTCATGCCACGCCCTGCGAATCGAACGGAACTCAGGAGGGATTCGACCTGCTGCAGCTTCCAAACAAAGACCCTGCCGCAACGATTCAAGACAGTACGGACCATGTGCGAACACAACTAAACCAGTAACCGTGTGACGCCATAAACGGCAACCATCAGAACACGGAGACGCGAACAATTCATCACACAGTTCATACCCTGCGCGCCCAAGAATCTGTTCCCATGAAACAGTCTTGACCCATGCTCTTCGAGCTGGCCCATTCGACCCTGAATCCAACGTGCCCGCCAACATTTTTCCAATTGAATACTGCAGGCCTCTGCATCGATCCTCATCAACTGCCGCAGTGGCGAGTAGATAAGAAAGCTGCTTCGAAACTGGGCTTGGAGAGACCACAGTACCACCGCGCACAGCGACTGATTCACGCCCACCAATCTCACTCGGATGGGTATAAGGAACCGGGATGCAACAATCATTAAGCATCAGGAAAATTCCACCCGTTTCGTCACCCCACAACATTCCCGTTCGACTCAATGCACTGATATCAAAACCAGGGGCAAGTGAAAGCAAATAATAGTATCGACGACTGTCTCCGTAGACCCAACGCAATGAAGGTTTCTCATCAGCCATACCAAGAAACGGGGCAAGCTGCTTCCACCGTTTAGCGGCTTCATCGCCTTCCACACACACCGCGATAACGCCACTTTCTCCCAAAGGAATGACAGGGGTAGGTGCAGGGTTTTCCGGGTGTTGGAGAGCAAGATCCTCACGTATCGCCGAGTAGACTCCGGCTGTTGTTTCCACGGAGCTGAAAGGCTTATACATCGAAATTTTGAACCTACGTTCCAGTGGATGGCCCCGACGCATAGCTTCATAAGACGTCAGTGCGTGGCCACTCCACTTCCCATCGTGCGGTGGGAAACCAACGGGGATTCCGGCATCAATCAGATCCACTGCTGCCTGGTATGCGAGCAACGCATCATCTTCGCCTGAATAAGCGAGCATCTCTTGAATATCTCGCGGCATAGTTATTTGTGTGTTTTTCATGTTGAAATTTCCTTGTCTGTTGTTCCGCCCTCTCCGCCCATTCCTGCCAAGTTCTTAAAAAGTGTTTTGCTTCTCGGCTATCGGTTGGTTAAGGATCCCTTTAAAAAACTTTTTGAATTTTTGACCGGAATGGGCGGAGAGGGCGGAGAGATAACATTTTTGAAAGTGTTTAAGCCGTGCACTGCCACGACTAGAATTAGATCGGGCAGTGAGAGCTAGGCCCTTCCGGTTTTTGGTGAGATCAGGCCTGGGGTGAGTTGAAAATGGACTGGATCTCCTGTGCCCAGGGGACGGGGCCGACGAAGGAGTTAACGAACTCTCGTCCGTTGGCGGTGAGGTTGATACCGACGAGTCTCGCGGGAGCAGCCCCACCGTTATTCTTCAAATATTCACACCCGATCTCATCAGCGATCATGTAGGCGTCGCGCACCGTTGAAGGCTTGAGATACTGCAGTGCACCTTGCTTTTCCTTGAATGCTTCCCACATCGAGAAAACAGTTTGCGCCCTGACTTCTTTGCCGTTTTCGGGGTCAACTGTGAAGCATTCTTGAGCGAAGAAGCTACAGAGGTTGGATTCCTGCTGTGCGGTTCGGGTTGCTTGTAGGATCTGTGGCGGTGTGGGGCCAAGTCCTTCGTCCTTGTATTTCCTCGCGCCTTCCAGGAGCCAATACAGAATCGCTTTTACTTCTTCCTGTGTCCGCAGGGTTTGTGTGAGGTTCGGGTCGGCGATGCGGTCGCCTTCTTTCGCATCGGCCTCTTTGACGAACTTCTCAGTGAAGGGCACCATGGTGAGCCTGCTCCACAATGCAGTTTCACCTGGGTCCACATTTGGTGGGAAATTTGTTGCGAGCAGCAGGCTATGGGTCGGCTCGAACTCGACAAAATCTTTGTAAAGAGCTCGTGCCTTGATAGTGTCGCCGCCCGAAAGTGTCTTTAGAAGTGAGGAAGGAAACTTCTGGCCTTGCTCGGTCTCAGAGAGGATTGCTAGGCGCACACCCATGAGATCCATCAGTTCGGTTGGGTGTTTGGAAGTACCGGACTCCATGATGGAGCGCGCCAGGGTGATCGCGTTGTCGCCTAGTACATATTTGATGGCTTCGAGCAGTACAGATTTTCCGTTCCGACCTTTCCCGAGAAGTACAAGGATGATGTGCTCAAGGACTCGCCCCCATAGGGTGCTTCCGATGACTCGTTGGAACCATTCACGAGTTTCATCGTCGGGGATGACCTCTCGGAGGAATCGTTGAAATCTTGATCCCCGGTAATCAGAGGCTTGTGGCGGGTCGATGTCGTGTGGGATGGAGCGGGTTACAAGCTTTGTCGAATCTGGTTTCTCAAATTTTGCGGTGTCCAGGTTGTAGTACCAGCGTCGAGCGGCAAGGATTTCCGGGTGGCAGTCGAAATCAGCTGTTTCACTTCGAGCTGCTGATTTTAGCGAGGCCAGCTGAACAATGTTATTGAGTGCCCGGCTGGTGTTAAAAGGGTTAGTTACATTGACATGGACATAACGTTTGCCGGTTAGGTCGTCCCAGATCTCGAACTCTCCATCGATTTCGACAGCACGGAAACGAGTGATGTCCTTGAGACACGTTTCCCAGAGTATTTTTTTGTCGTCTGCCGTCAGTTCATCGGGTTTGTAGGTGATGATTGGAGAGAGAATTCGTTCCCCCGCTTCATCCACTGTCGGGTGTAGAAGGCTTGCGGTTGCTCTGTGGCCGGCATCCTTTGAGGCGTGCCAAGCCTTGTTATCTCCGAATTCGAACCATGTTGCCATATCGTGGACGTAGCGAACTTTTGGTGAAATGGCTCTAGCTACAACGTCGGCAACGGTGGCTTCGTCGCTGTAGACGGTGATGTCATTGATTCGTGACCGGTCGAAGCTGAAGTATTCATCGGCACTGGCAGCTCGGTCTTCGGGCAGGATTTGTTCGGGTTTGGTTGTGCGAAGGAATTGACTTGGCTTAGCTGTGTTTCCTTTCCTGCGTGTTTTGGTCATAAAACTTCTTCTTTCTTTCTATATGGATCCCCGAATGGTTTTCAGGGTTCGGTTGTGTGCGATTTCTAGTTTTCCCATTTCGAGTAGTGCGACCATTTGCATCATGGAGGGGTTGCCTTCAGGCAAGACAGCGAGTCCGAGGTCTCCGTTATCGTCAATAAACTCGTAAACGGTGACGCTGTGGATGACGTTCTTTGGCGAATGCATAATGAATCGGCTTTCCTTTGTTTTCTTAGTGGGCTAAGCGGCTGGCCGTACTGGGATAAGGAGATTCTCAAGTTCTTTTGCCTGGAAAATATACTTTTTTCCGCTTGGTGGGGTGAACGCGTGGATGGTGCCATCTGTGATTGCTCGTCGGATTGTCATTGGGTTCATGCCAGTCAGATCCGCGGCTTCGGAGGTGGTTAGCATTTTCTGTGGGTCTAGATTTAGCGTTTCTAGAATTGACATTGTTTTGACCTTTCGGTTTACTCGGCTCCGTGTTGAGCCTGGTGCCCTAGCGGGGGTTTGCACCCTGCTGCCCGCTTTAACGGATAGGGCTATTTGAGGGGGGTACTATTCGATGAAGTAGTCGAATCTTTCTGCGATTTCCTCTTTGAGGAATTTCTCGGCTGATTCTTCGACCTCTTCGAGCATTTCCCTGATGGAGTGGAAGCGGAGGAAGCCTTCTAGATCCTGGCGGAGAAATGCTTGATCTATTGCCTCTTCGATTTCTTCCTCGGACTTTTCTTCTAGGAGAGGGGTCAGGGTTTCCAAAAAGGTCGGGGAGGAACCCATCGACGTAATCGAATTCTTCGATCTCGCCTTTTTCGAGGATGAGGATCAAGTTAGAGACTGCTTGCTGTGCGTCAGTGTATGGGAGCCCTGCGTACCCCCAGTAGTTATCTGCATTAATTTCTGTGAGGTAGGTCTTGCCTTCGAACGTTACGAAATCAATGTCGAAGAGAGTACCGATTTTCTTGGCTGCTTCAGCGAGGGCTGGATTGTTGTAGTTCTGAGTGTTGGTCATGATGTCCTTCCTTTCGGGTTAGTGTCTCCGCCCTTTGGGGACTGCACATTATTGTACATAAAAAATAGAACAAAGAGAACTTTCTGAACTAATAAAAGTTATATACCGCTAAATGTTTGCAATGTGGCATGTTTATATGGTAATATAATCGTGCATATGGGCAGGTTATAAATAGTGTTATGAGACCTCCCGGTTAGAATGTGACTTTAGTCACATTAAGCAATTTCCAGCCAAAAGGAGACCCAGAAATGGCCCGAAAAGGACTGATTCGGCACCAAAACCCTGAGTACCCGGATATTCGGGACTATGTGGAGTCCCTCAAAGGGGAGGAAGGTCGCCCTACAGCTCAAAATCTCGCGGACGCTATCAAAATGTCCTTAGGGCGCGCGCAGACGCTGATTAAAGAAGGTTGGACTGCTGGCGATTTGCTAATGATTTCGGAAGCCTTAGAGCTAAATCCCGTAATTGTCCTGTATGACTATGAATTCATCGACCATAAGGCGATCCAAGAGGCCAGGGCCCACATGGTTCGCCCAGATCCAGACGAGGCGTATACCCACGTGACGCGGCGTATGCGAGAGCTTGTATTCAAGGACATGCTGGAGAGGCTGGAATCCGAAGATGAAGGCTAGGAAGATGCCTAACGGGAAATGGCGTGTGGATTTTCGCGAGGAAGGCAAAGGGCGTACCCGAGTTTTTAAAACACAAGCCCAAGCGAATGCTTTCATAGCTGAATTGCAGCACTCAAAAAACCAAGGGACCTGGATTAACTCTAGGTCTCGTCGCATTCCCGTGGGTGAATTCCTTGAGCGATACATGCAGGATCGGCGACACAACCTTGCTGTTTCTTCTAGGTATTCCTATGAGCAATACTTAAAAAACAGAATCAAACCGCGCTGGGAGCATGTACCTGTCGGTGAGGTAACGCGACGCGATGTTCAAGATTGGGTGAACGACTTAGCAGATGAACTTGCGCCAAAGACTGTACGAACCATTCATGGAATATTCTCCGGGGCTCTAAAACTCGCTGTTCTCGAAAACTGTCTGTCGAGCAACCCCTGCAACGGAGTGCAGCTGCCTAAAGTGCGGCGCGGAGAGAAAGTCTACATGAGCCTTGAACAGCTTGAAATGCTGATAGATGAGGCGAATGGCGATAAGAAGCAGCTAATTAGGCTTCAGGCAACTACCGGCATGCGTTTTGGTGAGGTTGCTGGGCTCCAAGTTGGTGACATCGATTTTGCGCGCCACCGCATCAGTATTAAGCGACAGGCGGTCACTGTTGGTAATGCCGTTCATGTTAAAGAAGCATTGAAGACTGAGGGGTCGAGGCGAGTGATCGCTTTCTCATCGAAACTCGATGAGGAGCTGAAGGAACTATGTAAGGGGAAGAAAAAGACGGACTTCCTGTTTACCAAAAAGGGAACCCAGGAGCCGTTAAAACGACCTGAGGGCCCTAAGTCCTGGCTCGGTTGCGCTGTGGCACGCATCCGGGCTGTAGACGATGATTTCCCTCATGTCACTTCCCATGATCTTCGTCACACGGCTGTTTCTTTGATGGTAAGTGTGGGGGCACCTATCTCAGTAATCTCGCGTCAAGTGGGGCATAAGAACATTTCGATGACCCTAGACCACTACACGGAGCTGTTTGATAGCGATCTTGACGCGCTGACTACGGCGATGGATTCAATCCTCTAGAAGCGCCGCATACGGCACTTGTACGGCACCAGCAGTGTCAAGAGTGCTCTATTTGCGGTTTTCTATCTACTATTTTTGATCTATTCCTCCCTCTGACCTCGTTGTTGCCGGTCGCGAGGGGGTAATATTTTGTGCCCCAGGTGAGACTCGAACTCACACTGGACGGGTTTTGAATCCGTTGCCTCTGCCAATTGGGCTACTGGGGCGACGCGCGAAAGTGTATCGCAGTTCACCCCGATGTGTGAAATCGCAGGTTGATTAGGTGCGGAAGGTCGTGTCGTGGCGCCCGCTAGACTGGCTGACCGTGACTACAACATCGGAAAAATCCAAGCGTTTGCTGTTGATCGACGGCCACTCGATGGCCTTCCGCGCGTTCTATGCGTTGCCTGCGGAGAACTTCTCCACGTCGGGTGGGCAGCACACGAATGCGGTGTACGGATTCTTGTCCATGTTTGCCAATATTCTTTCCGACGAAAAGCCGACGCACGCTGCCGTCGCGTTCGACGTGGGCCGAAAGACGTTCCGTACGGAGCGTTTCCCGGAGTACAAGGCGCAGCGTGAGGCTACTCCACCTGAGTTTAAAGGCCAGGTTCCGCTGATTGAGGACGTGCTGGGGGATCTCGGCATTGTGACCTTGAGCAAGGAGAACTTTGAGGCGGACGATATCGTCGCCACGCTTGTGACCCAGGCTCGTGCAGATGGTGACTACGAGATTGTTCTGGTCAGTGGTGATCGCGACTACATCCAGCTTGTGGACGACACTACGACCCTCCTGTACCCAATGCGTGGCGTGTCCACGATGACGCGCTTTAACCCGGCGGAGGTGGAGAAGAAATATGGCCTGACGGCTGAGCAGTACCCGGACTTCGCGGCCCTGCGTGGCGACCCGTCAGACAACCTGCCGAATGTGCCGAAAGTGGGGGAGAAGACCGCCACCAAGTGGATTACGCAGTACGGCACGCTCGAGGGGCTTATCGAGCATGCGGATGAGTTGAAGGGGCAAGCAGCCAACAACTTCCGCGAACGCATTGACCAGGTGCGATTGAACCGCGAACTCACCGCAATGGTCACCGATGTGGAACTGCCCGTGGCGCCGGGTGATCTCGAACTCAAACCAGCCGATGTCGCCCAGGTTGCGGCGCGTTTCGACGACCTCGAGTTCGGCGTGAATCTGCGCGAACGCGTGCTCGCCGCGGTACCGACCGATCGCAGCGCACCCGAACCTGAGACGGTGGAGCTGGCTGACGTGACGGTTGATAACGAGTCTCTGGACACCTGGCTGAAGTCTCATGAAGGTCAAGGCCTTGCCCTGTACCTTTCCGGTAACGCGACGCCTGGATCGGGTGATCTGACGGCGCTGGCTATCGTCGATAAGCAGCGCCACGGCATTGCGAAACTTGCCGCCGATCTGTCGGCTGATGAGGACAAGGCGCTGAAGACCTGGCTCGAGTCGGATGACCCGAAGTTCCTGCACGAAGCCAAGGCTGCCTATCACATGCTGCGTGGCCGTGGCATCGAGTTGCGCGGTATCGCACACGACACTGCGATCGCGGCGTATCTGCTGCGTCCCGGCCAGCGCACGTATGCGCTCGAGGATGTGTACCAGCGTCACCTGCAGCGCCAGCTCAGCACCAGCTCTGATCAGCTGAGCTTGCTGGATGATTCGGGCGACGTGGATGCGGCTGCGGCGATTCTGGAGCTTGCCGCAGAGTTGTCCAAGGACCTGCGCGAGATCAACTCCTACGAGTTGTACGCGGACCTCGAACTGCCACTGGTCACGGTGCTCGCGGAAATGGAGCACATTGGCATCGCCGTTGATCTGGACGTTCTGGAGGGGCTGCGCAAGGACCTGACGCACAAGGTTGAGCAGGTCGAAGAGCAGGCGCGTCAGCTGGTCGACGAGCCGGACCTGAACCTATCTAGCCCGAAGCAGCTCTCTGTCGTGCTCTTTGACAAGCTTGCGCTGCCGAAGACGAAGAAGACGAAAACGGGCTACTCGACTGCTGCGGCTGAGATCGAAGCACTCGCAGAGAAGAATCCGCACCCGTTCCTCGATTATCTGCTCGCGCACCGTGAGCACCAGAAGATGAAGTCCACGGTGGAAGGCTTGATTAAGACGGTGCAGCCGGATGGCCGGATCCACACCACGTTTAATCAGACTGTGGCCTCGACGGGGCGTCTCAGCTCGGCGGAGCCGAACCTGCAGAACATTCCGGTGCGTACTGAGGCCGGGCGCAAGATCCGCTCTGCATTTGTAGTTGGCGAGGGCTACGAATGCCTGCTTACCGCCGACTACTCGCAGATTGAGATGCGTGTGATGGCGCACCTCAGCCAAGACGAGGGCCTGATCGAGGCGTACCGGGCGGGGGAGGACCTGCACAACTTCGTTGGCTCCCGCGTGTTTGATGTTCCGATCGATCAGGTCACGCCAGAGCTACGTCGCCGGGTCAAGGCAATGTCCTACGGCCTCGTCTACGGCTTGTCTGCCTACGGCCTGTCGCAACAGTTGTCGATCTCTGCCGGTGAGGCGAAGGGCATTATGGAGAACTACTTCGAACGATTCGGCGGGGTAAAGCGCTACCTTGATGAGGTCGTCGAGCAGGCGCGTCGCGACGGCTACACCTCGACGGTGTTCGGTCGCCGCCGCTACTTGCCGGAACTCACAAGTGACAACCGAATCGCGCGGGAGAACGCCGAGCGTGCGGCGCTGAACGCCCCGATCCAGGGCACTGCTGCGGACATCATCAAGGTTGCGATGCTTCGTGTCGACGACGCCTTGCGCGACTACGCATCACGTGTCCTCCTGCAGGTGCACGATGAGTTGGTGCTCGAGGTTGCCCCGGGCGAGCTAGACGCCGTCCAAGCGATCGTGGAGCGCGAAATGGACAAGGCAATCGAACTCCTCGTCCCGCTAGAGGTGTCTGCAGGTACTGGCGCAAACTGGGAAGAGGCGGCGCACTAGCCGCGAGTACGTTTCGGGAAAGCACGAGGCGGGCATCACGTGAAGCACGCAAACTTCATCTGATGCCCGCCTCGAGTACGGCGTCCCCAGTTACCGTATCCCCCGACGTGGCCCAACCCCCCAGGCCATTTCCTCTTTCTATTTTGTTACCACCTAGCGGCGGGGTTCTCGATTAGGTACCGAGCCTCAGGCAGTGCTTAGATTTCACTCTGTTCTGGGGCTATTCCTCAAGAACCAGGTAAAACCTTAATTGCTACTGAGCGGGCGCACAAGCAATACACAGTAACTGTTAAGCATGTGACGGAATGTCTAATAAGTCGCAGCTTATGTGGACAGGTGAACGGCTTTTTGGATCCTTTAGTTACGTGGGGGTAAGTGCCAAAATTCTACCCCCGACACCTACCCCCGCTGGGGTGTTAGCGAGGCCTGATTGGCCTACACGTCACTGACGGTTTTCTCGTCGGAGGCATCCTCGACGGCGTCTTCAACTGCTTCTTTAAATTCATCCTCCTCGAGATTGGAGTCTTCAGCGAGATCTTCAATCTCGTCCGAGGTGTCGTCGTCAAGCGCGGCCTCAACAGCTTGAGCGCGGCGCTCGCCTTCTTCTTTCAGGCGGGTGCGGTGGCGGAAGTAGACGACGGTCATCACTGTCATCACGAACAGGCCGAGGTAGCCCAGGATCGGGTACAGGTTGGAAACGAGCGGCTGGAAGCCGGCGAAGGAAAGGCCAAAACCGACAATGCAGGCGATGGCATAGACCGGGTAGAAGCGTTCTGGGTTCTTTCTGGTGAGTCGCTTTGCCAGCGCGTAGAACATGCCCAAACAGGTGTTGAACACCATGAGGAAGATCACCCAGGTCATGATGAAGCCCAGGACTGGGTGGACGTTATCCAGCACGGTCAAAAGTGGCATGTCGTGGCCGTTTACTGCCTCGACCTGCATGAGCAGCGCGGCTACAAGAAGGGCAAGAAGTGCCACGTAAATGAGTCCACCAAGGACTCCGCCAATCCGCGTGCTCTTAGTGTCAAACTCATCACCGGCCATCACGATCGCCATCGAGACACCGCATAGGGCGTTTAGTCCCGTGTGGTTGAGTGCACCCAAGAACCAGTACGGGGTGCCGTCAGCGCGGTTTACTTCGTTGCGCGCAAAGTTATCCACCTCAGACCAGTCGACGCTGATCTGGGTGAACGAATAGATCGCGCCGATGAGCACAAAGATCACCAGCAGGGGAGTTGCCCAAGCGATGACAGAGGCGACGCGGTCAACGTCGAATCGGCCGACGATAAGCATCAGTGCAAGCATGAGTACCGCGCCCACCCAAATCTGCCAGTCGAATGCTTGGTTCAGGTTCGAGCCTGCGCCAGCAAACATGACGAAGCCAACGGAGAACATGCAGATAACCGCAGACCAGTCCATGAGGAACGCGGCAGGCTTCGATGCCACCTTGTAGAAGACTTCATTGTGTTCGTCGGCGAGGAAATACGACCCGAATGTGACAAACGCGGTGGCGGCTAGCAGCATGGTCACGCCAGCAACGATTACACCCCAAAAGCCCTGGGTGCCGTAGGCGACGAAGTATTGGAGTGCTTCCATGCCGGAGGCAAAACCCGCTCCGACGACGATGCCGACGAACGATGCTGCGACGGCAAGGCTGCGTTTCCACATAGGGTGAACACACTTTCTGAGTTGTAGAGTTATGGACTTACGTCATGGTAGTCCCTTGCTTATAAACTGCGTTGCAGTGCCCGGGGTCCAGATCATTTGCTCTAGCAGCGGAAAGTGTCTAAACTCGTGCGGGCGTGTCTACGCGCGAGCTTGGCGTCCATCGTAATAGGAGGGTGTGGCGACCAGCCCGCTGCGAGATCAGCAACCGCGAGCGTTTCGGCGCTTACGCTGCTGAGAGAGACGCTTCTGTCCAATCACGATCTCCTATTTTTTCGGAGCACATACTACTTATGCGCACTACCAACGCACCCCAGGTTGCCATCAACGACATCGGTGGCCCTGAGGAATTCCTCGCCGCAGTCGACGAGACCATCAAGTACTTCAACGACGGTGACATCGTCACCGGCACCGTGGTCAAGGTTGACCACGACGAGGTCCTGCTCGACATCGGCTACAAGACCGAGGGCATCATCCTCACCCGCGAGCTCTCCATCAAGCACGACGTTGACCCGGAGGACGTGGTCGAGGTCGGCGATGAGATCGACGCGCTTGTCCTGACCAAGGAGGACAAGGAAGGCCGCCTGATGCTGTCCAAGAAGCGTGCTCAGTACGAGCGTGCTTGGGGCACCATCGAGGAGCTGCAGGCCAACGACCAGCCGGTTACCGGTACCGTCATCGAGGTCGTCAAGGGCGGCCTCATCCTCGACATCGGCCTGCGCGGCTTCCTGCCGGCATCGCTGGTCGAGATGCGTCGTGTTCGCGACCTGGATCCGTACATCGGCCAGGAGCTCGAGGCAAAGATCATCGAGCTGGACAAGCACCGCAACAACGTGGTCCTGTCCCGTCGCGCTTACCTGGAGGAGACCCAGTCTGCGGTCCGCTCCGACTTCCTGCACCAGCTGCAGAAGGGCCAGGTCCGCAAGGGCGTCGTGTCCTCCATCGTCAACTTCGGTGCATTCGTTGACCTCGGCGGCGTTGACGGCCTCGTCCACGTCTCCGAGCTGTCCTGGAAGCACATCGACCACCCGTCTGAGGTTGTCGCTGTTGGCGACGAGGTCACTGTCGAGGTGCTCGACGTCGATCTCGACCGCGAGCGCGTCTCCCTGTCGCTGAAGGCGACACAGGAGGATCCGTGGCGTGTCTTCGCCCGCACCCACGCTGTGGGCCAGATCGTCCCGGGCAAGGTCACCAAGCTGGTTCCGTTCGGTGCGTTTGTCCGCGTCGAAGAGGGCATCGAGGGCCTCGTCCACATCTCCGAGCTGGCTCAGCGCCACGTCGAGGTTCCGGACCAGGTTGTCAACGTCAACGAAGAGGTCATGGTCAAGGTCATCGACATCGACCTGGACCGTCGTCGTATCTCCCTGTCGCTCAAGCAGGCTGACGAGGACTTCGTCGAAGAGTTCGATCCGTCTCGCTACGGCATGGCCGACTCCTACGACGAGCAGGGCAACTACATCTTCCCGGAGGGCTTCGACCCGGAGACCAACGAGTGGATGGAAGGCTACGACGAGGCTCGCCAGCAGTGGGAGGCTCGTTACGCCGAGGCAGAGCGTCGCCACCAGGCACACGCTGCCCAGATCGAGCGTCACCGCGCCGCTGCAGCCGAGGCTGCAGAGCAGGCTGGCGATCAGGCCAATTACTCCTCTGAGTCTGCAGCTGCAGCTCCGGCAGCTGACCAGGCTGAGGAGAACATCGGCTCGCTGGCTTCCGACGAGCAGCTCGCTGCTCTGCGCGACAAGCTTGCTGGCAACTAAGCCACGACGAGTTCGTGCTTAGGGATTGCCTTTAAGCAATCAGCGTCAGCGCCCCGCATCACCGTCATGGTGGGCGGGGCGCTTTGCTATCTTCACATGCATGAAGAAAGTTGGACTCACGGGCGGAATCGGCAGCGGCAAATCCACAGTCGCACGAATGCTGGCAGACGAAGGCTTCCCGGTAGTGGACGCCGACCAGATCGCACGAGAGATCATGGAACCAGGCTCACCGGTGCTCGCACAGGTCGCGGAGGTTTTTGGCGAGGACCTTATCGACGACACCGGCGCCTTAAACCGCGCAGAGCTGGCGAAACGCGCTTTCTCTTCGACGGAGCAAACGGAGAAATTGAACGCTTTAACGCACCCGGCCATCCGCGCTGAATCCAACCGGCGATTCGATGAGGCAGAGAAGGCAGGCGCTCGCGCGGTGATTTACGACATGCCGTTGCTTGTGGATCTCGGCCTACACCACGACATGGACATGACGGTCGTCGTCGATGTTGATGTGGACGAGCGGGTACGCAGGCTCGTCGACAAGCGGGGGCTCACTGAAGCGGACGCGCGGGCGCGCATCGCGCAGCAGGTTGACGACGACACCCGACGGGCGGCAGCCGACATCGTTGTGGATAACAACGGGCCGCTCGAGGCACTTGCAGCACAGGTAGAAAAGGTCGTACGGATGATTGACGCGTGAGTTTCTCACTGGAAATACCGCGGAAATTCACTCTATGGCAATCATTGATTTACCTACGCCTTTTAGCGTGACGCGGTATGGGAACTTGGGATACAGGGCCGTTTGATAACGACCCCGCAATCGAAGCGGTTGACGCAGTGGTCAACGGCACATTCGACATTGCCCAATTCCGTTTCGATTGTGGGCTTGGGTCGCTGGGAACTGATGAGGCTGCATCCGTCATCGCGCTTGCTGCCATGCTTAACGGACATCTCCCCGAGCGACATAGTGGTGCCGGCGTCGATTCGCCGTTCACATTCGACGATCGGCAGTGGATCAGACGGCGCGCCCGTTCGATTCTTCGACCAGGTGGCTCGGAGCTCTACTCCATGTGGGAGGACGCAGGCGAACTTGACCAGTGGCTTGCCGAAGTGCGAAAGTACGCCGTCTGACTGTCCTTACTCAGCGTTTGTGCTCAACGTAGCGCAGAACTGCCAGAGCAACTCGCCGGCCTTTGTCAGGTTGGCCAGGAACTCTTCCGGCTGTTCGGCAGTCGCTGCGTTCCAGGAGACGCAATACTCCGTATCGTCGTGCAGCGGGGTATACGCGATGCCGAACCCTTCTGGCAACGCCGGTGCGAAGCAGTAGCGAACGATCTGAGCAGCGCCGCCGATCGAGGTCGTGGATAAGAAATCGCGACGAGCAGCGGTTACACGCGTGTCGTTGAAGAATGCGTGAGTGTCGTCGATAGTCGCCATCATCTGGATATGTCGGTCGAAGCCGTTGCCAGACTTGCACCGCTTCACCCATGCCCGATGCGCGTTGATGGCGTCCTCGAGGCCAGCCTGTTCAGCCGTACCCTCCACAAGCGCTCGCGCAAAAGCAGCAGCCTCGGGTGTGGCGGCGCGCAAGCACTCCGTGCGTCCGGCACGGAACTCACGCATGTCAACGGCCTCATATGCCGCGCGTACTCGGCCGTAGGTCAGTTGCTGCGCGATAGTCATCATTAACTGCGCTGAAGCATCGCGGCTGAACTTCAACGGCAGGTCCGCAGGCTGGTCAAACGGCACGTGCACGATGCGGGTACGCAATTTCTCCGCCGCGCCCGCAACCTCGGCAACGCTCTTCTCGATGCGCGTGGTGAGCGCGTTATCGAGATCCCAGCGCAGTTCCTGCGGCTTTGCGACGAAATCTGCGCCGACACCGATCTCCGCTTCTTGCATGCGCGTGATCGCGGTAACGAGGGTTCCGCCGTCCTGGCACGAGTGCTCAACGTGCACTGCACTCCAGGGATCTGTCAGGCTGAACTGGTAGCTCAGCGGCTTGTACGTCCATGCACCACGGGGGAGGAAGGTCAGTTCGTTGATCCGCTCCTCGTCGGAAGCGTGTGTGGTTACTCCGTAGTCGATCAGGTCGACGGTGAAGAGGAACTCCTGCAGACGTTTGTACACATCGCCGTTGTCGCCCTGTGCCAACATGTCCGGCAGTACTTCTGCAAGCGTTTCGGAGCCGAGCAGCGATGCCGCGTTGAAGTCCACGCTCTGCTTGCGCGGGGCGTCCAGAACCGTCTCAAGCGCGTTTCGCAGGTTCGGAGCTGCAATCGGCTCGCCAGCCTCGTCGGTCACGGGTACTGCGTAAAGGTGCCCATCGACAAACACGCCGATCTCGCGGTTGGCAGTGCCTGCGGTGGCGACGATGATCTCATCCTCACCGGCACTCGGGTGGCGCAGCCCTCCGCCAAAGACAAACCACTGGTCTTGGGTAATGCGGTTGCCGCGCGCGTCCACGTAGTCCGGCAAGTCATCTCCCGCAGCTTGGAGGTGAACAACCAACGCTCGCCGGATGCCGTCAACCACACGGTCCAAGCCAGTCTCCTCAGATGGCAGCGCCAGCTGGAAACCCACGTTCGTCGTCAGTGTCAGTGGCCCACGGGTTGCCAGGTAGCTCGAATACCACTCGTCGGAAAGCCAGTTCGTGCCTTCGGCCTCACGGGTTGCTGCGCGCTGCCGCAGTGCCTCGTCGAGACGCGGGGCTTGCGACTGCGCGAAGTCAGCGACGATCGCCTTCGCTTCTGCAAGCTCGGTCTCGTCGAGAACCGCCTCAAGCGCATGAATGTAAGCCTCGAGCGTGGACGAAAGATCCGGAACTGGCAAAGCTTTCAGATCGCGCGTCAACGGGTGCGGAGTAATGGGCACTTAAAAGCCTTTCTTCAAAGAGAGTTAAAGTTCCGGGATATTTGCTAACAAGGACTTGGTGTACTCGTGCGTTGGCCGCTCAAGAACATCATCGACTGGCCCTTCGTCCACGATAACGCCCTTGTTCAGCACCGCAATACGCGTGGCGGTGTGACGTGCCAGCGCAATGTTGTGGGTGACAAACAGCATCGATAGACCGCGCTCTGCGCGAAGGTCTGCAAGAAGCTCGAGGATCGATGCCTGGACCGACACATCGAGAGCCGACGTGATCTCGTCGCACACCAACACGTCAGGAGCATTCACGAGCGCACGCCCAATCGCAGCGCGTTGGCGCTCACCACCGGACAGATCACCCGGGCGACGGTCGTAGAAACTCCGGTCGAGCTGGACAGCTTCCAAGACGTCCTCGACGACCCTGCGGTGCTCCTTCCGCGACAACTTGCCCGACATGACAAGTGGCACGCTCAGCGACTCACCGATCGTGCGCCGCG
This sequence comes from Corynebacterium sp. HMSC036E10, assembly GCF_001836265.1. Classification (NCBI taxonomy): domain Bacteria; kingdom Bacillati; phylum Actinomycetota; class Actinomycetes; order Mycobacteriales; family Corynebacteriaceae; genus Corynebacterium; species Corynebacterium sp. HMSC036E10. The sequence goes on along the minus strand of NZ_KV827925.1, from coordinate 34,704 downwards.
GGTTCAACGAGGAAAACGGCGACTGGAAGATGTACTGAACGTACTGACGCTGATCCACGGTGCGCTCGCGGCTGCCGTGCTCAAGCAGTTCGCCCCGCAGGCGCACCTCTCCGGTGTAGCCAGGGTTGAGACCTGCGATTGATCGAGCCAACGTTGTCTTGCCGGAGCCAGACTCGCCGAGCAGAAGAATCGACTCACCCTCCTCGAGCGTGAGATCAATGCCGTGGAGGACCTTGTTGTCGCCGTAGGCCATCTCCAGATTGTTCACCTGCAGCAGCGGGGCAGCGCTATCGCGCTCCTCAACCTGGACGGCAGAGGCGATGCCGTGGCCGGTGATGTTCTTTCGACCCGGCAAATCTGGAATCGCGGCGAGAAGCTTTTGAGTATACGGGTGCTGTGGGTTGTACAGCACCGCCTGCGCAGGGCCTTCTTCGACGATGTCACCGCGCAGCATAACCACGACACGGTCCGCCAACTCAGCCACCACTGCAAGATCGTGCGTGATGTACAACGAAGCGATGTCGTTCTTGTGCGTCATCTCGCGCACGGTGTCCAGCACGTGGGCTTGGGTGGATACGTCGAGGCCGGTCGTAGGCTCGTCGAGAATCAGCACGTCCGGGTACATGGCGAACGCCATTGCGATACCGACGCGCTGCTGTTGGCCACCAGAGAGCTGGTGCGGCCAACGGGCCAAGTATTCGTCGGTGTCCGGCAAATCCACGTCGCGCATGACTTCGCGGACACGAGCACCAGCATCGCCATCGAAGGAGTGCACGTCGAGCACTTCACGGATCTGTTCACCGATACGCATCGTCGGGTTCAAACTCAGTGCCGGATCCTGCGGCACATACGCGATGCGGCTGCCGCGAAGTTCCCGCAGATCAGCTTCGCTGAGGTTGAGGACGTCATAGTCGGTTCCGTTTGCGGAATGGAGGGTCACGGTGCCGTCGAAAAGCATCAGTCCCGGGCGAAGATGACCCATAGCAGCCAAACCGGCAGTAGTTTTGCCCGAGCCGGACTCGCCGACTAGACAGACAATCTCGCCCCGTTTCAGCGTGTAGTCCACACCGTGGAGGATCTCAGCGCCTTCCAACGTGCCCAGGCGAAGGTCGCTCACGCTGAGCACAAAATCATCTGACGACTTGGTGTTGCCGTCTTGGTTCGCGGATATCGCGGTAGTCATTCGTCATTCCCCTTTGCTGCTATCCGTTGTGGCGGATGGGCTCGTGCTTCGGCACCCGTTCCGGGTCGATGGTCTGGTTGCGGCCGCGCTTTGGCGGTGTAGCAGTGGTTGCGGTGGCGCGCGCTGTGGCGTCGGCCAACATGTTGGTGCCGATAGTCAGCACAGCAACCGCAGCCACCGGCAGAAGCACGCCCCACGGCTGCAGCGATAGTGCGATGCGGTTCTCGTTGATCATCAAACCCCAGTCCGCAGCCGGCGGCTGGATGCCAAGGCCAAGGAAGGACAGCGAGGCAATCGAACCAATGGAGTAGGTCAGACGCAGACCCGCCTCCACAGCCAGCGGGCCGGTGATGTTGGGCGCGATCTCCTGGATGAGAATTCTCCAGTGCGGCACCGAATACATCTGGGCGGCGCGGATGTAGTCCTCGTTTGTCACGGACATCGTCGCAGCACGTGCCACACGGGCAATGCGAGGCGCGTGCGTCAAACCAATGACCAGGACGAGCACGGTTGCTGAGGGGCCAAAAATAACGATGGCCAACATGGCAAAAATTAGCTGTGGGAACGCCAAAATCACGTCGTTGAGCCGCATCAGCACCGAATCGACTTTGCCACCTGCGTATCCCGCAATCATGCCGATGATGGTGCCGACAACCATGCCGAGGACCGTGGCCAAAAACGCGGTCACCAACAGGATGAGGCCACCGGCAACGAAGCGAGACAGCACCGAACGGCCAAGGTTATCGGTGCCAAACACTCCGATGTCCGTAAATGGCAGGCCGATGAACTCCGTTGTGCTGCGACCGGTGATCTGCTCGGCGAAGAAATACCCGACGACCGCCAACGCGATGACAAGCCCCGTCAAGACGAGTCCGACCTTGCCTTCGGACTGTGCCCAAATTCGGGACAGCAATGGTTCCGGCTTGGACACCGACGTTTTCAGTTCAGAATCGTCGACCACGGGTTTCGGGGTTTTCCCTGGTTCTTGGGGGTGTACTGGTGCAGACATCAGTTACTCCTCAACTTCGGGTTAGCCGCAATGCTGACAAGATCCGCCAGTAGGTTGACCACGACATATACCGCGGCGATCAGCAGTGAGACAGCCTGAACAACTTGTACGTCGCGGTAGTTCACCGCATCGATGAGCGCGACGCCGAGGCCGGGGTAGCGGAACAGATACTCGACGACCACAATGCCGCCAGCCAGCCACGCGAGCTGGATTGCGACGACCTGTGCAATAGGCCCGACCGCGTGGGGCAGCGCATGACGGAACACCACGCGACGCTCGGGCACGCCTTTCAGTCGCGCCATCTCGACGTAGCCCGATTCCAGTGCCTCGATCATCGTTGCGCGAGTCATACGCGCCACATAAGGCGTGACGACGAACGCGAGAGTCAAGGTTGGCAACACCAGCTGCATTGGGAACTCCCACACACGACTGCCCGGAGGTGACATGGTCACTGCCGGCAAAATTTGGAACACCGAGGTAGCGAACAACGTGACCAGTGCGATACCGATGACGAACTCCGGCAGCGCAGCGAGAATCAACGTCACCCAGGTGATCGCCGAATCGCGCTTGTAACCGCGCCACCACGCCGCATACACACCCAGGAGCACGCCGACAGGGATCGAAATTGCCGCGGCGAGCAGCATGAGTACCAGCGAATTCACCAGTGGCTCGCCAAGCAGTTCAGAAACTGGGCCACCGGTGGACGTCGATGTGCCCAAGTCACCGGTGAAAATGCCTCCCAGCCACAGCAAGTAGCGGGTGACCGGAGGCTGGTCGAGATTCATTTCTGCCTCGAGCGCCGCGATACGTTCCGGCGTTGCCTGCTGGCCCAAAATTGCCGTAGCCGGCGAGCCAGGCAGAAGCAACGTCGCGCAGAAAATGATGACGGATACAGCGAACAGGATGAAGACACTCACCCCGAGCCTGCGAAGAATGAACTTGCCCATGTGTGCTTATGCCTCCGCAATCCAAACTCGCTCGAACATGGCCTGGCCCAGCGGCATACCGCCGGGGTGGGTTTGAAGCCCCACCACGTATTTGTGGTACGCGTCAATCTGGTTGGCAAAGCCCCAGATGATGTAGCCGCCGTCGTCGTAGAGACGCTGCTGCAGCTCGTGGATCATTTCGCTGCGTTTTTCGTCGTCGACAATCGTTCGGGCCTCATTGGCCAACGCAGTGAACTCCGGGTCCACCCAGTGGGTCTCGTTAAACGGTGAATCCGCCGTTGCACACTGGTTGACCTGCTGGAGGAAGTTTCGCGTGTAGTAGAACGACAACGCGAACGGGTACTCCAGGTAGTTGCCGTCGGCGAAGAATGTCGAGGAATCAACCTGGTTAATAGTTACGTTGATGCCAGCAGGACGGACCTGCTCTGCGTATACCTGGGCGCTACGTAACGCGCCGGTCTGGATTTCAGCGGCGTTGAGGGTGACATCGATACCGTCCGGGTAGCCCGCCTCCGCGAGAAGACGCTTGGCCTCCTCGATATTCTGCCCACGCTGGGGAATGTCCTCCGGGTAGGCGGGGTCGTACGGGCTGAACATGTCGTTGCCCACTTGACCTTCGCCGGAGTAGACCTGGTCCACCAATTGCGGGCGGTCCGCGGCAAGGCGCATGGCGCGGCGCACGCGGACATCATCAAACGGTGCAACGTCCACGCGCATCGTCAGCGGCAACCACATGCCGGTCTGCGAAATGAGGGTGTCCAAGCGCGGGTCTGCATCGATCACACGTGCAAGCGAGTGGTTCAGGCTGCCGATTGCGTCAACCTGGGAAGACAGCAATGCGTTGAGCATGGCGTCCTCCTCCTGGAAGTCGATGATGACAACGCTGTCTAGGTAGGGAGTCTCTCCCCAGAAGTTCTCGTTGCGCACCATCTTCGTCGACTGGCCGGGGGAGAAGTGCTCAAGCTTGAAAGGGCCGCTGCCGATCGGGTTCTTGGGATCGTAGTCCTCCGGCACGATGCCCATTTGATACTCGGCAAGACTGTCAATGAGCGTCGCGTCCGGGGCATTGAGGTAGATGCGCAACTCATTCGGTCCGGTGACCTCCATCGATTCGATGTGGTTGATCGATGCAGCACCGGACTTCGGGTTGTCGGGATCGCGAATACGGTCGTAGGAGAATATGACGTCCTCAGGGCGCACCGGTCGACCGTCTGAGAACTGCACACCATCGCGCAGCGTGATGGTCCACACCGTCGCGTCGTCGTTTGGCTCAATAGCCGTGGCGAGGCGGTACTGCAGGTCGTAGTTGGTGTCGTAGCGTACGAGCGAGTCGTACATGTTGATCAAACGCGTGCCGTCAGAAGCACTCGTTGGAATGTGCGCATCTACGGTGTCGGTGGAAGAACCTCCGACGAGCCCCACCCGGAGCCTGCCGCCGCGACGAGGTGGACCAGAGGTGTTTATCTCCTCGACGGGGGCGGTGGTACACGACGCCAAGGCAAGGGTCGCTCCACCCAGCACGGTCGCCCGCAGCATCTGTCTTCGAGTCATCTGCATAGAACGCTTCACCTGTACTTTCCGACGTGCGCTGGTAGTGCGCTGTTAAATCTATAAGTACAAAGGTATTGTCTTTAGTGATTGCCTGCAAGCAGATTTACTTATAGATCCAGTTTTTGGTTTCGTCGATACACTGGCGAGCATGGCTTTTGCTGCTGAACATCCAGTCCTCGCGCAGTCCGAGTTTCGCCCTGTCGGTGAGATTGAGCGGCGCGAAAAACCATTCGAGGTGGTGTCAGAGTTCCAACCCTCTGGCGACCAGCCGCGCGCCATTGCCGAGTTGGATGAACGCCTCAACCGCGGCGAGCGCGATGTCGTGCTACTGGGTGCGACCGGTACCGGTAAGTCCGCAACTGCGGCATGGCTGATCGAAAAGCAACAGCGCCCCACCCTTGTGATGGCGCCGAACAAGACGTTGGCTGCGCAGTTGGCCAACGAGCTTCGCCAACTGCTGCCGAACAATGCGGTGGAGTACTTCGTGTCGTACTACGACTACTACCAACCGGAGGCCTACATCGCGCAGACGGATACCTACATTGAAAAGGATTCGTCCATTAACGACGACGTCGAGCGCCTCCGTCACTCCGCAACCTCCGCATTGTTGTCGCGCCGCGACGTCGTCGTGGTGTCCTCGGTGTCCTGCATCTATGGCTTGGGTACCCCGCAGTCGTACCTGGATCGCTCCGTTGTCCTGCGCGTCGGGGAAGAGGTGGAACGTGATCGCTTCCTCCGCCTGCTTGTCGACGTCCAATATGAACGCAACGACATCGACTTCAAGCGCGGTACCTTCCGCGTCAAAGGCGACACCGTGGACATTATTCCGGCCTACGAAGAAGTCGCGGTGCGTGTGGAGTTCTTTGGCGACGAAGTGGATTCGCTTTACTACATCCACCCGTTGACGGGCGATGTGCTCAGCCAGGAAGACGAGGTCCGGATCTTCCCGGCAACGCACTATGTGGCCACTGACGAGCGCATGGAAAAGGCGATCGAGGCGATTAAAGAAGAGCTTGCAGACCGCCTCGAGGAGTTGGAGAACAAAGGAAAGTTGTTGGAGGCTCAGCGCCTGCGTATGCGCACTGAGTATGACCTGGAGATGATCCAGCAGGTCGGGTTCTGCTCCGGCATTGAGAACTACTCGCGCCACATGGATGGTCGCCCCGCGGGCTCTGCGCCGGCGACACTGATCGACTACTTCCCGGAAGACTTCCTCACCATTATCGACGAGTCGCACGTCACCGTCCCACAGATCGGTGGCATGTTCGAGGGTGATATGTCGCGAAAGCGCAACCTGGTGGAGTTCGGGTTCCGTTTGCCGTCCGCGGTGGATAACCGCCCGCTGACGTTTGATGAGTTCGAAGCGCGCGTCGGCCAGACGGTCTACATGTCCGCGACCCCGGGCGACTACGAGCTTGAGGCAGCGCAAGGCGAGTTCGTCGAGCAGGTCATCCGCCCGACTGGCCTGGTAGACCCGAAGGTCACCGTGAAGCCGACGAAGGGACAGATCGATGACCTTATCGACGAAATCCGCGGCCGCACGGACAAAAACGAACGCGTGCTTGTGACCACACTGACAAAGCGCATGGCCGAGGATCTCACCGATTACCTGCTGGATAACGGCATCAAGGTCCGCTACCTGCACTCGGACATTGATACCCTGCAGCGTGTCGAACTGCTACGCCAGCTGCGCCTTGGCGAGTTCGACGTCTTGGTCGGCATTAACCTCCTGCGTGAGGGCCTCGACCTGCCTGAAGTTTCGCTCGTCGCCATCCTCGACGCCGATAAGGAAGGTTTCCTGCGGTCGACGAAGTCGCTCATCCAGACGATCGGTCGTGCAGCCCGAAACGTCTCCGGCGAGGTCATCATGTACGCGGACCAGATCACCGAATCGATGCAGGAAGCAATCGACGAGACCGAGCGTCGCCGCGAAAAACAAATCGCATATAACAAGGAACACGGCATCGACCCGCAGCCACTGCGCAAGGCTATCGCCGACATTTTGGATCAGGTCTACGAGAACGCGGATGCGGACGCGCCAGCGTCGCTGAGTTCAGACACCGCTGTCGCGGAGAAGCCAGATGTGGCGAACATGGCCTCTGACGAGGTGCAAAAGCTTATCGACGACCTCACCGTCCAGATGCGCGACGCCGCTCGGGAACTGAAGTTTGAGCTGGCGGGACGCCTCAGGGATGAGATCGCTGACCTCAAACGCGAACTGCGTGGTATTAAAGACACAGGAAATTAGCGAAAGGACAGAATCCTCATGCACACCTACACTTCTATCGCCGTCGGTACTGACGGTTCACCGACTTCCATGGTCGCCGTGCGTGCCGCCGCAAGCCTTGCACGCGTGTACGACGCGAAACTCACGATTATCTGCGCGCACTACACGGCGTCTGGGTCGATGCTGAACTCCACCAACGCGGAGCTCAGCCGTGTCGACATCGTGACGGAGACGAACGCGCGCAACATTTTGGCTGAGGCAAAGAAGATTGCTGAAGAGGAGCAGGCGAAGGAAATCAACCTGGTCTCCTCAGGCGGCCAACCCGCGACCGTGCTGGTGGAATCGGTGCAGGAATATGACGTTGATCTGCTCGTTGTAGGTAACAAGGGCATGCGTTCCATGGCGGGCCGGATCTTCGGCAATATCCCGGGCAACGTGGCGAAGAAGGCGCCGGTGGATGTCATGCTCGTCGATACCCGGTCTGAGGGACACAATTAAATCCTTCGTGGGTAGAATGTCCCCGATATCCGCGCCGTAATCTTGAAAGGTGATTTCCACATGGCCGATTCCCCGTACAAGACCATTGTTGTTGGCTCCGACGGGTCCAAGTCGTCCCTCCTGGCCGTAGAGCGTGCCGCTAAGTTGGCTGCTGCATTCGGCTCCACCCTCGTTATCGGCACCGCCTACTACGAGAACGAGGATGAGGCTGCCAAGGCCCTGCGCCAGGACTCCGTGACCATCCTCGGTGACCAGAAGGCTCTAGAGAACCTTGAGGGTGCCGCTGAGCACGCACGTTCCTTCGGTGCACCCGACGTCCAGACCGCGACCCGTCCGGGTACCCCGGTTGAGGCGCTCATGGCGATCGTCAACGACAACAACGCTGACCTGCTCATCGTCGGTAACCGTGGCATCAACTCGCTGACCGGCCGTCTGCTCGGTTCGGTGCCGGCTGATGTCGCGCGTCAGTCCAACTGCGACGTCATGATCGTCCACACCGTGAACTAAGCGGTTTCCCGCTTAGTTCCCGATCACCGTCAGCGTCTGCGTGGCGCGGGTGACAGCGACGTAGAGGTCTTGCCACCCTTGTGGCGAGGCCTCTACGATTTTTTGTGGCTCCACCACGGTGACGTGGTCGAATTCGAGGCCTTTCATCTCGTCGACGTTGTGCACATCGATCACCGCATGCAACCCATCCCGCTTGTCGACGACCTCCGCACCTGCCGGCAGAAAATCAACCGGAATGCCGGTGGATCGGATTGCCGTCGGTGCAGTCGCCTCCGGATCAATTTGTGTCAGAACTTCCGCCGCATAATCTGAGATTTCCTTCGGCGTGCGGTAGTTCACCGTCAGCTCGTGGAGACGGAAGCGCTGACCCACAAAGCGTTCGAGTGCTGCGGTCCAATCGTCCACGCCTGCTGGCGAGGAAGTCTGCGCGGTATCTCCGACAAGGGTCATCCACCTTGCCGGGCACCGGCGAAACACCATGCGCCATTCCATTGGGGATAACTCCTGCGCCTCGTCGACGATGATGTGTCCATAGGCCCATGTTTGATCCGCACTGGCGCGCTGCGCGGTAGAACGATTATCAGTGACCCGCTGACGAGCAGCGAGCGTCTCTGCGTCGATCACGTCAGCCGCAGAAAGAATCTCCGCCTCAAACTGGTCGTCATCGTTATCGGTGGACTCGGACGAGGCAAGGATATCCAGCGCGTCTTCGGCCTCCTCCACGAGTTCGCGCCACTCGGCTTCTTCCTTGCGGCGGGCTTCTTCCGGATCGACGGTGCCGATCAGCACCGCCAGTTCGTCCACAAGTGCAGTATCGGCGGGGGAGAAGTCCTCCTCCGGGGAGCGCAGCAGCGCCGCACGTGTGTAGTCGTCGTAGTCGTAAGCAGCGTGCGCAATCGCATCCTCATCGGTGAGGAACTCACCGAGTAGGTCGGTGGGGTCGAGCTCGGGGAAGTGCTCGTCGATAAGCGCTAGCACCTGTGGCTCATCGGCGAGGTCATCGTGGAGCTGATCTACGTCTGCAGCAGACAGCAGGTTGGCACCACCGAGGGGATCTTCACCAATCTTTTGGGCCAAAGCCTCCGCCAGCGATTGGGTGAGGTGTTCTGCAAAGAACGGACGCGCCTGATTGTGCGGCCGGCGGGAGCGACGTGCGCGAGTGCGCGCGGCCTTGATCATGGCGGGCGTGGCCTCAATGGCTACTGAATCAATCGTCAGCACGACCGGCTTGTCGGGAACAGTTTCGTAGGCTTGCACGGCGCGCTTGAGAATCGTCACCATCTCCTCCGACCCCTTCACCTCCCGAGCCGCGATCGAATCGCTGCCCGTAGGCGTAAACCCGGGGACGAGTTGATCAGCAGTGGAAAGCACTACGCCAGTCTCGCCGAGCTCCGGCAACACACGGGAGATGTACTCCAAAAACGCCGGGTTCGGACCCACGATAAGCACGCCGGTGCGGCTGAGCTGCTCGCGCCACGTGTACATCAAATAGGCAATACGGTGCAGGGCAACCGCAGTCTTGCCCGTACCCGGACCGCCCTGTACAACCATCACGCCGCGGGTTGGATCGCGGATGATCTCGTCCTGCTCGCGCTGGATCGTCTCCACGATTGAGCGCATATGACCCGTGCGCGCTTCATTCATCGCACGGCGAAGCGCAGCCTCAGAGCCAACCCCGGCCACCGATGTGTCTGCGTTGTCGCCGGACAGCACCTCGTCATCTACCGCAGTAACCTTGCGCCCCCGCATGCGGATATTTCGGCGCGTCTCCACGCCCTCTGGGTGGGCGGTCGTCGCAAGGTAGAAGGGGCGTGCGAGCGGGGCACGCCAATCGAGCAACAACGTGCGGTAGTTATCCTCGCGGTCGTCAATGCCGAGTCGACCAATGTAGCGCCGGTCCAAATCCTCACGCCCCGGCACTGGATTTTCGGGCTCATCGTCTGCAACGTCAATGCGCCCAAAGACAAGCCCGGCTTCAGCAACGCCAAGCGTGTCCAATTTGGCATTGAGGCCGTGGTACTCAGTTTCTCGCCGCACAAGAGCGTCCGAATCCGGGTTGTCCGGATCAACATCACGCTGAACCTCTTCGAGCCTCGCACGGGCACGAGCCACCTCGGCGTCGAGGTGTGCGAACAACGTATCCGCGTGAGACTGCTCGTCGGCGACGGGGTCAGGTGAAAGATTGTGCTGTAAATCCTGCATCCCCAAAACAAACAACCCCGAGGCGGGAAATATTCCCAACGCCTCGGGGCCGTAACGTTCAACTAAGTTCAGTGCTTAGCTGAGCTTCTTCTGAGCCTTCTTCACCAGCTTCTTCGCGCGCTTCTCAGCCTTCTTGGCCTTACGCTTCCACTTCAGCTTGGTGATCCAGGACGGATCAGCATCGAGCTTGTCCCAAGCCTTCTCCAGCTTGTCGATGGCACCCTGCGCCTTGTCTTGAGCCTTCGCGGTTGCTTTGTTGACCTTGCGCTTCGCCTTGAACTTGTCCAGAGTAGACGGCTGCAGATCGTTGAGCTGATCCTGCAGGTCACCAACAACGCTGTTGACCTTGCGCTTCGCCTTGAACTGCTGGATCTTCGACGGCTTCAGGTCATCGACCTTGCCCTCTGCCTTGTCTGCAGCGTCATCGAGCCAGTCACCAGCGTCGGAAAGGAAGCTCGAAGCCTGCTTCTTAGCGTCGTCGAACCAGTCGCTAGCGGTATCGCCGGCCTTGGAAGCGGCCTTCTTCCAGTCGCCCTTGTTGTCGTCGATGTAATCGGCAACCTGGTCGGTGCGGTCAGAGAACCAGTCACCAGCCTTGTCAAAGGCCTTCTCGGTCTCAGACTTGGTCGGCAGCGCCTGCTTGATGTTCTTCTGCGCAACGGAAGCGGCGTTCTGTGCACGCCACTTCATGTTCGGCTTGCCAGCCGTATCAACAGTTGCCAGCAGCACGCCACCAGCAAGACCGAGGTCGGTCAGGGCGCCACTGCGACGACGAGCCTTCTCTTCCTCGCTGTCGGCCTCCCAGAATGCGTGGCGGCCAATCACCGTCGGGATCGCGGTTGCAGCCAGCAGGGTGGCGGACAGGCGCGGGAACTTGCCGATTGCGAACAGGGAGCCAGCGCCAGCCTTAACGCCGCCGACAATCTTTGCGGCGGATTCCGGATCCTCCGGAACGAAGCCGCGGTACTCGGCTGGAACAGCGGTGCGCAGCTTCTTCAGGACAGTATTTGCGGAGTCCTTGTGGGCTGCCGGGTTCAACAACGTCTCAACGCCGTCGATCACGTAGACCGATGCCAGCATTGGGCGTGCGATTTTGCGAATCATATATGTACCCAAATCCTTACGTTTTGTAGCTGATTGTGCTCCCACCGAGTGTAGCGATTTTGCGCCAGGCCAGCTGTGTCCTATTGCACAACGCCACTTACCAGCGACGCTCCCACCACTCGTCAAGGTGCGGCCGTTCTGCGCCCAGCGTGGTGGGTTTTCCGTGGCCAGGGCGAACGATTGCGTCGTCGGGGAAGGCGTCGAAAAGCTTCTGTTTCACATCGTTGAAGAGTCGCACGAAATCACCCTCGGACTGGGTTTTGCCCAAGCCCCCCGGGAATAGGGAGTCGCCCACGAAAAGGTTCGGGGTGCCGTCGATGTCTACCGCGATAAACGCGCCGCCGGGAGTGTGCCCGCGCAAGATACCCACAGGAATGCGATGGCCGGCGAACTCGATGGTGTCACCGTCGCGCAGTTCCACATCGGGGGCGACGGGAAGTGCCGGGGCATCCAAAAACGGTGCGTAGTGTGTGGCGCCGGTTGCCTCCAGCACTGCTTCCAGAGCGCGGGTGTGGTCGTGGTGGCGGTGTGTTGTGAGAACCGCGGTAATTTCCACGCTGGCGTCGCGGGCCATGGCGTGGAGGGTGTCGGGCTCATCGGCGGCGTCGATAAGCAAACCTTGCTCCCCGGAAGAGAGAAGGTAGCAGTTGTTGTCCATGGCGGATACGGAAACCTGGTGCAGCTTCAGCGAAGTACTCATGCCCGCCACAGTAGTAAGGAATGTTTGTATAGCGCGCGACGTTGGTAGTTTCTTGGGAGTACGAATCGACGAAAGGCGAAGACGTGGCCGACAAACTTATTGTGCGTGGTGCTCGGGAACACAACCTCAAGGGCGTAGATGTCGAGTTGCCCCGCGACAAAATGGCGGTGTTCACCGGACTGTCGGGCTCGGGCAAGTCCTCGCTGGCCTTCGACACCATCTTCGCCGAAGGCCAGCGCCGCTACGTTGAGTCGCTGTCGTCCTATGCCCGCATGTTCCTGGGGCAGATGGACAAGCCCGACGTCGACTACATCGATGGGTTAAGCCCAGCGGTGTCCATTGACCAGAAGTCAACCAACCGCAACCCGCGCTCGACGGTAGGCACGATTACTGAGATCTACGACTACCTGCGTTTGCTGTACTCGCGTGCGGGTACCGCCCACTGTCCGGAATGTGACGCTGTGATTGAGCGACAGACCCCACAGCAGATCGTTGACCGGATCCTGGAGTACGAAGAGCGCACGAAATTCCAGGTGCTTGCGCCGATCGTGCGCAAGCGTAAGGGTGAGTTCCAGGACCTGTTTGCTGACCTCGCCGCCCAGGGTTATGCGCGTGTGAACGTGGACGGGGAGACCTACCAACTCACCGACCCGCCGAAGTTGGAAAAGCAGATCAAGCACAACATCGACGTTGTGGTGGACCGCTTGATGGTCAAGGCGAGCCAAAAGCAGCGTCTCACTGACTCCGTGGAGACAGCGCTGAAGCTGGCGGACGGCCTCGTGGGCTTCGACTTTGTGGATCTCGACGCTGACGACCCGGAGCGCGTACAGATCTTCTCCGAGAAGATGGCCTGCCCGAACGGGCACAAGCTCAACGTGGAGGAGTACGAGCCGCGCGCGTTCTCGTTCAACTCGCCATTCGGCGCTTGCCCGGCCTGCGACGGCCTTGGCGTGCGCAAAGAGATTGATGTTGACCTGATCATTCCCGATCCGGATGCGCCTGCGGTTGATGCGTTCCAGCCGTGGAACTCGAGCCCGAACAAGAAATACTTCACCAAACTCATCGAGGCACTGGCGAAGGAAGAGGGTTTCGACGCAAGCGCTCCGCTGAGTTCGCTGACGAAAACGCAGCAGAAACACCTGATTCACGGCTCGTCGACCAAGATCAACGTCCGGTACAAGAACCGCTTCGGCCGTCAACGTTCCTACACCGCCGCCTACGAGGGCATTGTGGGCTACATCGAGCGCAAGCTTGAACAGGCCGAATCGGATACGCAAAAAGAGCGCCTCCTTGCGTTTACCCGCGAGGTGCCGTGCCCGACCTGTAAGGGTGCCCGCCTGAAGCCGGAGATCCTCGCAGTGCGTCTCGTATCAACGACGCACGGGGAGAAGTCCATCGCAGGGCTGACGGAATTGTCCATCGAGGATGCGTCCGAGTACCTGGACAACCTGGTGTTGGGCTACCGCGAGGAAATGATTGCTGGCGCAGTGCTGCGAGAAATCCAGGCGCGCTTGCACTTCCTGCTCGACGTCGGCCTGAACTATCTGACGCTCGCGCGCTCTGCCAGCACGCTGTCCGGTGGTGAAGCACAGCGCATTCGCTTGGCGACGCAAATCGGTTCCGGTTTGGCCGGCGTCCTGTACGTGCTTGACGAGCCGTCCATTGGACTGCACCAGCGAGACAACCAGCGCCTGATCGCAACGCTGAAGAAGCTGCGCGACCTCGGCAACACGCTCGTTGTTGTCGAGCACGACGAGGACACGATCCGTGAGGCCGACTGGCTCGTCGATATCGGACCCAAGGCTGGCGAGTATGGCGGTGAGGTGGTCTACCAGGGAGATCCGGCGGGCATCCTGAAGGCGAAGGACTCGCTCACTGGTGATTACCTGGCGGGACGTAAGAAGATTGAGGTTCCGGAGCAGCGACGTGTCGTCGATAAGCAGCGCATGCTCAAGGTTGTTGGTGCCCGCGAGAACAACCTAGACAACGTCGATGTGAGTATCCCGCTGGGCGTACTTGTGGCTGTCACGGGTGTATCGGGCTCGGGCAAGTCGACGCTGGTGAACCAGATTCTGGCGAAAACCCTGCAAAACCAACTGAACGGTGCGCGCCAAGTGCCCGGGCGTGTGAAGAAGGTCGAAGGCCTGGAGCACCTGGACAAACTCGTGCAGGTGGACCAGAGCCCGATTGGGCGCACGCCGCGGTCGAACCCCGCGACATACACGGGCGTGTTTGACAAAATTCGTAACCTGTTCGCCGAGACTCAGGAGGCGAAGGTTCGAGGTTACAAGGCCGGGCGATTCTCCTTCAACGTCAAGGGCGGCCGCTGTGAGGCTTGTCGTGGCGACGGCACGATCAAGATCGAGATGAACTTCCTGCCGGACGTTTACGTCCCGTGCGAAGTGTGCCAGGGTGCACGTTACAACCGCGAGACGCTCGAAGTGCGCTACAAGGGCAAGAACATCGCCGAGGTGCTCGACATGCCGATCTCCGAGGCAACCGAGTTCTTCGAGCCGATCACCTCGATCCACCGCTACCTGCAAACGCTGGTAGATGTCGGTCTCGGCTACGTCCGACTCGGGCAGAGCGCAACCACGCTGTCCGGCGGTGAGGCACAGCGCGTGAAGCTCGCCGCGGAGCTGCAGAAGCGTTCTAACGGTCGCACGATCTACATTCTCGACGAGCCGACCACCGGCCTGCACTTCGAAGACATCCGCAAACTCATGCTGGTGCTCAACGGGCTGGTGGAGAAGGGCAATACCGTGCTGGTCATTGAGCACAACCTGGATGTGATCAAGTCCGCTGACTGGATCATTGACATGGGTCCGGAAGGTGGCTCAGGCGGCGGCACCGTGGTTGCGCAGGGCACCCCGGAGGACGTGGCCAAGGTCGAAGGGTCCTTCACCGGCGAGTTCCTCCAGGATGTGTTGATAAAAGGGTAGGAGAGCTCGATTTGGTGCACGCGTGTAATGCGTGTACTATTCACTTCGCACCGCCCAGCGTGTCCATTTCACGGATGCGCGGGCCACAAGAGGAGTGAATCCCACCCCAAGCCGCTGGCGTTGAGCCGAGTTGGATACGGGTCAAATGGTGTGCCAGATGTTGGCATGCCTGGACGATCTCCCGCCACCGTTTTTCGGTGAGCGGGTTTTTCGCGTGAGATCACCCCGAATGTGACCCAGAGCGGCAACGACATTGTTTCTCGAAGTCTCTAGGAGTTCTCATCAGCGCTGAAGCTCGGATTAACGATCGAATCCGCGTCCCCGAAGTTCGCCTTGTCGGCCCGTCCGGCGAGCAGGTCGGCATTGTCCGTACGGATGATGCCCGCAAGCTGGCGTACGAAGCGGATCTCGACTTGGTTGAGGTGGCGCCGAACGCTAAGCCGCCTGTGGCCAAGATCATGGACTACGGCAAGTTCAAGTACGAGCAGGATCAGAAGGCCCGCGAGGCCCGTAAGAACCAGCAGCAGACCGTGGTCAAGGAACAGAAGTTCCGTCCCAAGATCGATGAGCACGACTACCAGACCAAGAAGGGCAATGTTGAGCGCTTCCTGGAGAAGGGCAACAAGGTCAAGGTCACCATCATGTTCCGCGGCCGCGAGCAGTCCCGCCCTGAGCTGGGCTACCGCCTGCTGGAGCGTCTCGCTGAGGATATCGGCGAGTTGGGTGTGGTCGAGTCCCGCCCGAAGCAGGACGGCCGCAACATGACGATGGTCTTCGGACCGGCTCGCAAGGGCAAAAAGTAAGTTTTGAAATAACCGACACTCTGAAGGGCTTTCACCATGAAGCAGAAGACCCACAAGGGCACCGCAAAGCGCATCAAGGTCAACGGCAAGGGCAAGCTGCGCCGCGAGCAGGCTGGTAAGCGCCACCTGAACGAGAAGCTCTCCTCGAAGCGTCGCCGCAAGCTCTCCGGCACCACCGACGTCGCTAAGGCTGACGTCAAGCGCGCAAAGCGCCTCCTCGGCATGTCCTAAGCACTGCCCGATCAATCAACCGATTACGAGATAAGAAAAGGAAGTTTGACTCATGGCACGTGTGAAGCGTTCAGTCAATGCTAAGAAGAAGCGCCGCGCAATCCTCAAGTCCGCGAAGGGCTACCGTGGCCAGCGTTCCCGCCTCTACCGCAAGGCTAAGGAACAGTGGCTGCACTCCCAGACCTACGCTTACCGCGACCGTCGTAAGCGCAAGGGTGAGTTCCGCAAGCTGTGGATCCAGCGCATCAATGCTGGTGCACGCATGAACGGCATCACCTACAACCGCCTCATCCACGGCCTGAAGCTGGCTGAGGTTGAGGTCGACCGCAAGATCCTCGCCGAGCTCGCTGTCAGCGACTTCGCTGCATTCTCCGCCCTGTGCGAGGTTGCAAAGAACGCTCTGCCGGAGGACGTCAACGCTCCGAAGAACGCCGCATAAGCGCTTTCGCTTTTCGACGACACACCGCCCCGTCCCACCACACCAGGTGGGACGGGGCGGTTTTTGTTCGCGGTAAGGTATCGGCCATGGCATTGGATTCTGAGCAGCCGTTTACTGAGCGCACCCCGCGTGTGGTCAACGCTGCGAAGCTGAAACGCGCGGCGGGTCGTCGCAAAGCAAAAGCTTTTCTCGCGGAAGGGGAGAACGCCGTGGAAGCGGCGGTGGCTACGGGTGCAGCAACAGACTTGTTTGTCACCGAAGCAGCGGCTGAGCGTTTCGAGGAAATCGTTCGCGCCGCTGGCTACATGGATGTCTACACGCATGCCATCAACGACAAAGCTGCTCAGCACCTCGCCGACGCGGTGACCAACACGGGTATTTTCGCGGTGTGTAGGCCGGTGCTGTGGACGGTGCCGTCGATCCTCAAGGGCCGGCCCCGTCTAGTCGCAGTGTGTGTGGAGACCAACGACCCGGGCAACGCAGGCACGATCATCCGCCTAGTAGATGCGCTGGGTGCGGATGCAGTCATCTTCGCTGGGGACACCGTCGATCCAGAGTCGCCGAAAGTGGTGCGTTCCACCGCAGGATCGTTGTTCCACGTACCAGTGGCACGTGACCGTGATGTCCACCGGGTAATTGGGCAGCTGCATTCTGCAGGATTAGCTACGGTGGCAACCTCGGCGTCGGGGGAGACATCCCTCGCGCAAGCGGACGAGGTGCTTGCACGCCCAACAGCGTGGCTGTTTGGCAACGAGGCCCACGGGCTTAGCGATGAGCTTCTCACCAATGCTGATCACCGGATCTCCATCCCGATTAAGGGCAGCGCGGAATCGCTGAATCTCGCTACCGCTGCATCCATGTGCCTCTGGGAATCCTCAAAGGCGCTCGACGCAGACGAAAGGTAATCGCGATACCGACACCTATCGCATGTCCCCCTAGCGCATTCATGTGTCGGCTCCACGGGTAAAGTGGTGGACGCTTTTGAACCGACATCGCTGCAGACGCCCTGAGCTGCAGAGCACTTGTGGAAAGGCGCGGGTGAGCGTAAGCGTGGCCGACAACGCAACACAACTTCCGGATATTGAACTGACCGAGGAAGCCCTGAACAAGGCAGCAGACGACGCGGTTGCTGCTTTCGAAGCGGCTGCGGATCTCGCAGCACTCGAAGAGGCACATCGCGCGCACCTGGGGGAGAAGGCCCCAATCATGCAGGCGCGCAAGTCGCTGGGCTCTATCCCAAAGGATCAGCGTAAGAACGCTGGTCGCTTTGTGAACATGGCGCGTGGCCGCGCCGAAAAGGTCTATGCCCAGCTGCGCCAGGTCCGCGAAGCAGAGCACCGCGAGAAGCAGCTGCGTGAGGAAAAGGTTGACGTCACGTTGCCTACCGCACGTGCTTACGCCGGCGCGATGCACCCGATCACCACACTGTCGGAGCACATCGCCGACATCTTCATCGGCATGGGTTGGGAAGTGGCCGAAGGCCCCGAGGTTGAAGCGGAGTACTTCAACTTCGACGCGCTGAACTTCATTCCGGACCATCCGGCCCGCACACTGCAGGACACCTTCTACATCGGCGAAGAAGGCTCCAAGCAGGTCATGCGTACACACACCTCGCCGGTGCAGGTGCGAACAATGCTTGAGCGCGATGTGCCGATCTACATTGCGTGCCCGGGCCGTGTGTTCCGTACCGACGAGCTTGATGCCACCCACACCCCTGTGTTCCACCAGGTGGAGGGTCTCGCTGTGGACAAGGGACTGACGATGGCGCACCTGCGCGGCACGCTCGACCACCTGGCTAAGGTGCTGTTCGGCCCGGAAACCAAGACCCGTATGCGTACGAACTACTTCCCGTTTACCGAACCGTCTGCCGAGGTGGACGTTTGGTTCCCGAACAAGAAGGGCGGCGCTGGCTGGATTGAGTGGGGCGGCTGCGGCATGGTCAACCCGAACGTGCTGCGTGCTGTTGGCATCGACCCGGAGGAGTACACCGGTTTTGCGTTCGGCATGGGCCTTGAGCGCACGCTGCAGTTCCGCAATGGCCTGTCGGATATGCGCGACATGGTCGAAGGCGATGTCCGTTTCACTATTCCGTTCGGCGTGCAGGCGTAAAAGGAGAACCAAGAATGCTTATTTCCAAGAATTGGATCACCCGCCTGCTTAATCAGGCAGGCAACCAGGGCTTCAATCCCTCCGACGAGGAATTGGACGCCGGTTTTGTCCGCGTCGGTTTTGAGACCGAGGGCTACGAGCCGCTGCCTGAGGTGACCGGCCCGCTCGTCATTGGCCGAGTAGCCGAGATCGAGGAACTGACCGGGTTTAAGAAGCCCATCCGCTACTGCCAGGTTGATGTCGGACAGGCCAACGGCACAGGTGAACTGCAGGGCATCATCTGTGGCGCGCGAAACTTCAAGGAAGGCGACCTAGTCATCGTGTCGCTTCCGGGTGCGGTATTGCCAGGTGGCTTTGCTATCTCCGCGCGCAAAACCTATGACCACATTTCGAACGGCATGATGGCATCCGCAGCAGAACTTGGCCTGGCTACAAAGAGCGAAGGCATCATCACACTGGAGGCGGGGGCAGCGACCCCGGGCGATGACGCTCGCGAGATCCTCGGCTCCGGCGACACCGTGTTCGAGGTCAACGTCACCCCGGACCGTGGCTACGCGCTGTCTGCGCGCGGCCTGACCCGTGAGATCGCATCCGCCTTCGACCTGGCGTTTAAGGATGTCGCGCAGGATCCGTCGATCGCAGGCGTTAATATGTCTGCTGTTCCGGAGCCGGCAGGCGAGAGCATCCCCGTCGAGGTTGAGGCCTCGACGAAGGCGCAGCGCTTCGGCCTGCGCACTGTGAAGGGCATCGACCCGAAGGCGCAGGCACCGTTCTGGATGCAGCGTGAACTCATGCTCAGCGGTGTTCGCTCTGTAAACGCGGCGACTGACGTGACTAACTACGTCATGCTGTTGCTTGGTCAGCCGATGCACGCATTCGACGCCGACAAGATCTCCGGCGGCTTACGGGTGCACAATGCTGAGGTCGGTCAGAAGTTTGAAACGCTCGACCACGTTGAGCGGACGCTGACCGCAGACGATGTGGTGATCAGCGACGACAACGGCATCCAGTCCCTCGCCGGCGTTATGGGTGGCACGACGTCGGAGATTTCCGACGACACCGTGAACGTCCACTTCGAGGCTGCAACCTGGGATCCGCTGACTGTTGCTCGTACTGCACGTCGCCTGAAGCTGAGCTCGGAGGCCTCTCGTCGATTTGAGCGCGGCGTTGACCCCGCCATCGTCGAGTTCGCTCTGGATGCCGCTTGTGCGCTCCTCGTCGAGATCGCTGGCGGCTCGATCGAGGCTGGCCGTACGCTTGTCGGTGACGTTAAACCGCGTGAGCCGATTGCCATGCGTGCCTCGCGCCCGTCGGAGCTCATCGGTGTGGACTACTCCCGCGATACGGTTGTGCGCCGTCTTGAGGAGGTCGGCTGCACTATCGCAGGCGAGGGTGAGAACCTTCAGGTCACGCCGCCGACATGGCGTACCGATATCACCGTTCCGGTGGAACTTGTCGAAGAGGTCGTGCGCCTTGAGGGACTCGACGATATCCCGTCGATCCTGCCAACACCGCGTGGTGGTCGCGGCTTGAGCCCGCTGCAGCGTCGCCGTCGCGCGGTCACGCACGCGCTGGCGTACTCCGGCTACGCGGAGATCATCCCGACGCCGTTTATTGCCAACGACACGTTCGACGTGTGGGGGCTCGACGCAGACGATCCGCGCCGCAACACGGTGAAGGTGCAGAACCCGTTGGATGCTGACTACGGCATCTTGGGCACGACGCTTCTGCCGTCGATGCTCGAGGCAGCAGGCCGCAATGTTGCCCGCGGCCGTGGCGATATTGCGCTCTACTCGGTTGCACAGACCTCTGAGAAGCGCGCGGATGTTTCGCCGTTGCCGGCCGTTACCCAGCGTCCAGCAGACGACGTTGTCGCAGAACTTATTCAGTCGCTGCCAAAGCAGAATCTGCATGCCGCAACGGTGGCGCTCGGCAACGTCGAGCTCGAGGGGCCGTGGGGCAATGGGCGCGCCTATGAGTGGTCGGACGCGATCCAGTCTGCGCAGATCGTCGCCCGCGCATGCGGTGTTGAACTCGACATCGTCGCTGCCGAGGTTCTGCCGTGGCACCCGGGGCGCTGTGCGGAACTCTTTGTCCGCGATGCTGCTGGCGAGCGTATCGTCGTTGGCCATGCTGGCGAGCTGCACCCGCAGATTCTGGAGAAGCTAAACCTGCCAGCGCGCACGTGCGCGATGGAGCTCGACCTGACTGCGATCCCGCTGGAGGAGCGTCTTCCGGCGCCGCGCCTGTCGTCGTTCCCGCTGTTGCACCAGGACATCGCGCTCGTCGTCGATGAGGAAGTTCCGGCTGAAGACGTCCGTCGCACTCTCGTTGAGGGCGCAGGTGAGCTTGTCGAGGACGTAACGCTTTTCGACGTCTACCGTTCGGAATCCCTCGGCGAGGGCAAGAAGTCTCTCGCATTCGGCCTGGCCTTCCGTGCGCCCGATCGCACGCTGAAGGAAGAGGAAGGCTCGGAGGCTCGCCTCAAGGCAGCCGAGTTGGCTAAGGAGCGCTTCGGCGCAGAAATGCGCGGGTAAATATTAATCCGTGAATAACTTACGGCGCACTGCATAACTGATACACTGTCCGCTATGTCAGAAAGTGTGATCAAGGTTGCGGTCGCCGGAGCCACCGGGTATGCGGGCGGTGAGATCCTCCGCCTGCTACTCGGCCACCCCGCCTACCTGGCGGGAACGTTAGAGATTGGTGCGCTAACCGGAGCATCAACCGCTGGCCAGCAGGTCGGCGATCTTATGCAGCATCTGCCGGAACTTGCAGATCGGGTCATTGAGCCAACAACAATCGATGTGCTTGCTGGCCACGATGTTGTGTTCCTCGGCTTGCCGCACGGCCACTCCGCCGAGATCGGACAGGCGCTCGGCGAGGACGTCGTCGTGATTGACTGCGCTGCAGATTTTCGGTTGCGCGATGCCGAGCAATGGAAGCGTTTCTACGGCTCTGAGCATGCAGGATCTTGGCCTTACGGGCTTCCCGAACTGCCGGGTCAGCGGGCCGCCCTGCAGGGGGCAAACCGTGTCGCTGTCCCGGGGTGTTTCCCCACTGGGGCAACGCTTGCGGCCTGGCCGGCACTCGAAGCGGGGCTCGTGGAGCCTGATCTGACCATCGTTGCTATTACCGGTGTATCCGGTGCCGGCAAGAAGGCCAATGTCGATCTGCTTGGCGCGGAAACGATGGGCTCCTTGAAAGCCTATGGCGTCGGCGGGACGCACCGGCACACACCAGAAATCCAACAGAATCTCGAGAGTGTTGCTGGCGCCAGGGTTTCCGTGAGCTTTACCCCGGTACTGGCACCGCTGCCGCGTGGGATTCTCACCACAGTGACCGCACCATTGGTGCAGGGCGTTACAGCAGAGGCGGTAAATAGCGCGTACGAACAGGCGTACCAGGGAGAACAGTTTGTCAGGCTGCTTCCGGCAGGCTCGCAGCCGCAGACCCAGCATGTCGTGGGCGCGAACATGTGTGCCGTGCAGGTTGCAGTGGACGAGCACGCCGGCAAGTTGGTGGCGACGAGTGCCATCGACAACCTGACCAAGGGCACTGGTGGTGCCGCTGTGCAATGCATGAACCTTGCACTCGGGTGGGACGAAGGGGCAGGACTATCGCGAGCTGCGGTGGCTCCGTAACCGCCACTTCACAACGACTCTCCACCCCTGTTGAAAGGAAAAACGAACAATTCATGACCACCACCGGAGTAACTGCCCCGAAGGGCTTTAGCGCTGCAGGTATCAGCGCCGGGATCAAGGCGTCTGGCAACCGTGATCTCGCATTGGTTGTCAACGAAGGCCCGGAGTTCGCTGGTGCAGCCGTATTTACTCGGAACAAAGTGTTTGCAGCGCCAGTGAAAGTGAGCCGTGAGACTGCAGCTGGCGGCACCATTAAAGCTCTGATTGTGAACTCGGGAAACGCGAACGCGTGTACCGGCGCACAAGGATACGAAGACGCAAAGGCCATGCAGCGCCTTACCGCAGAAGGCATCGGGGTCGACCCAGCCCACGTTGCGGTCTGCTCGACGGGGCTGATCGGCGACACACTTCCGATGGACAAGGTGGAAGCCGGTATCGGTGTCGTCGTCAAGCAACTCGGCGATGATGGAGCGGGTGCTGCAGATGCGATTCGGACGACAGATACGGTGGCGAAAGAAGTCGTCGTCAAGGGCGACGGCTGGACTGTGGGAGCGATGGGAAAGGGCGCCGGCATGATGGCGCCGTCGCTGGCGACGATGCTTGTCTGCATCACCACCGACGCAAAGGCTGACAGCGCCACGTTGCAGGCTGCGCTCGAGCAAGCCTGTGCCACGACGTTCAACACGTTGGATATTGATGGCTCGACTTCCACCAACGACACGGTCGTCGCAATGGCAAGCGGTGCCAGTGGCGTGACCCCAACGCAAGCAGAACTCAACGCCGCAGTGCACGAAGCGTGCGCGAAGCTAGCGGCGATGATGCAGTCGGATGCGGAAGGCGTGACCAAGCGTGTCGCGATCACCGTCCAAGGAGCGCTCGACGATGCACAAGCGCTCAACGCAGCGCGCGCGATCGGCCGTGACAGCCTGGTCAAGACTGCGATGTTCGGCTCCGATCCGAACTGGGGCCGCGTGCTGGCAGCCGTAGGTATGGCCGATGCCGAGATGGATGCGGAGAACATCTCCGTAACCTTCAACGGTCAGACCGTTTGCGAGCAGTCGACCGGCGCACCGGGCGCCCGCGACGTTGACTTGAGCGGAGCCGACATCGACGTTGTTGTGGACCTGGGCACCGGGGGAGCGGGCAGCGCAACCGTGCGCACAACCGACCTCTCGCACGCCTACGTCGAGATCAATTCCGCGTACTCGAGCTAGGAGGTGGGTGAGTTGATGCCTAATCTAACGAGTGAACAGCGCGCCACCGTCCTTGCTGAAGCACTGCCGTGGCTGCAGCACTACCGCGACAAGATTGTGGTGGTGAAGTACGGCGGTAACGCCATGATTGATGAAGACCTCAAGACGGCGTTCGCCGCAGACATGGTGTTTCTGCGCACTGTGGGCGCGAAGCCCGTGGTCGTGCACGGCGGCGGGCCGCAGATCAGCGCGATGCTCAAGCGTTTGGGCCTCGATGGCGGCGAGTTTGTCGGCGGGTTCCGCGTCACCACGCCGGAAATCCTGGATGTCGTGCGCATGGTGCTGTTTGGGCAGGTAGGACGGGATCTTCTGGGCAAGATCAACTCCCACGGCCCGTACGCGGTAGGCACCTCGGGCGAGGATGCCGGCTTGTTTACGGCCAAGCGTCGCCAGGTTGAAGTGGAAGGTGAGCTCGTTGACATCGGTCTCGTGGGCACGATCACCGACGTGAACCCGGCAGCGGTGATGGACATCATCGACGCCGGCCGTATCCCGGTCGTCTCTGGCATCGCTCCGGGCGAAAACGGCGAGGTCTACAACATCAACGCTGACGAAGCCGCGGGTGCGCTGGCAGCTGCGATCGGCGCGGAACGCCTCGTAGTTCTCACCAACGTGGAGGGCCTTTACACCGATTGGCCCAACCGCGATTCGCTTTTGTCCAAGATCGAGGCGGCCGAGCTTGAGAAGATGCTGCCGGGCCTAGACACCGGGATGATCCCGAAGATGGAAGCTTGCCTGACCGCGGTCCAGGGCGGGGTGAAAGCGGCACACGTTATTGATGGTCGTGTGGCCCACTCAGTGCTTCTCGAACTACTGACCATGGGTGGTGTGGGCACGATGGTGCTTCCAGACGATTATGACCGCACCCACTACCCAGACGGCACAATCTTTAGGAAGGATGAGGCATGAGCAACTTCGCTACACGCTGGTCGGAGTCACTGCTAGACACGTACCCAGCCCCGCCGGTTGAACTCGTCTCTGGCGATGGCGCTACCGTCACCGATGCCGACGGGAAAACGTACATCGACATGCTCGCAGGCATCGCCGTGAACGCGTTGGGACATGCCAACCCAGCCATCGTGCAGGCGGTGTCGCAGCAGGTGGCCACTCTCGGCCACGTATCTAACCTGTTTGGTTCCCATCCGGTGGTTGAAGTAGCGGAGAAGCTGCGCGCACGCGTCGGCGACGAGACCGCCCGTGTGTTTTTCAGCAACTCCGGCGCAGAGGCCAACGAGGCCGCGTTTAAGCTTGCCCGTCTCACTGGTCGGGGGCGCATCCTCGCAGCCGAGCATGGTTTCCACGGCCGCACCATGGGCTCGCTCGCGCTGACCGGACAGCCAGAGAAGCAGGCCCCGTTCGCGCCATTGCCCGCCGGCGTGGAGTTCTACCCGTATGGCGACATTGATGCGCTGACGGCTCTGGTTGAGCAGAACCCTACCGATACTGCCGCCATCATCTTGGAGCCGATTCAGGGCGAAACCGGCGTCATCCCGGCGCCCGAAGGCTTCTTGCAGGCGGTGCGCTCGCTTTGCGACGAGCACGGCATCCTCTTCATCACCGACGAAGTTCAAACCGGTGTCGGTCGCACCGGGACCTTCTTTGCCTTCGAAGACGCAGGGGTCGTGCCGGATGTCATCACCATGGCCAAAGGTCTCGGCGGGGGACTGCCCATCGGCGCGACGATAGCCCGCGGTAAAGCCGCGACACTGTTCACTCCGGGCAGCCACGGCACAACCTTCGGTGGCAACCCCGTCGCATGTGCTGCGGCAAACGCGGTGCTGGACACGATTGACGATGGGTTCCTGGCCAATGTTCGTCGCAAAGCAGCAGTGCTTATCGACGAAACCACGGACGTTCCCGGCGTCGCGGAAGTGCGCGGCCGGGGACTCATGCTGGGCGTTGTGCTGGAGCAACCGGTTGCGAAGCTCGTCGTCAAGCATGGGCTCGAACACGGCGTCATTCTGAACGCGCCGTCCGACACCGTCATCCGACTCACCCCACCCCTGGTAATTAGCGACAACGAGATCCAGCAGGCGGTTGAGCGTCTCGCAGCCGCAATCGCACAAGCCGCAGAAAGGAACTAGACCAATGGCTCGTCATTTTCTCGCAGACGACGATCTCACCCCAGCAGAACAGGCTGAAGTCCTTGCACTCGCAGCGGAGCTGAAAAAGGCTCCGCTGTCGCACCGGCCGTTGGAAGGGCCGCTTTCAGTGGCAGTCCTGTTTGACAAGACCTCGACACGTACGCGGTTCTCATTCGACGCTGGTATTGCGCAACTTGGCGGTCAGGCGATTGTGACTGAGACTGGGCACGCACAGATGGGCAAGGGCGAATCTTTCCAGGACACCGGTGCCGTACTGTCCCGCTACGTACAGGCAATTGTGTGGCGCACCTACGATCACCAGAACCTCGTGGACATGGCTGAGGCAGCCACCGTTCCTGTGGTCAATGCACTTACCGATGACCTGCACCCATGCCAGATCCTGGCGGACCTGCAAACCATCATCGAGGAGTTCTGCCCCGAGGAAGGTGCCGCTGGTTTGAAGGGGTTGAAAGCGGTGTACCTCGGCGACGGTGACAACAACATGGCTAACTCGTACCTGATCGGTTTCGCTACAGCGGGGATGGACATCACTGTTATCGCGCCCAAGGAATTCCAGCCGCGTGCCGAGTTTGTCGAGCGCGCCGAGAAGCGCGCCGCAGAAACCGGCGCCCGTGTCACCGTGACTGATGATGTTGCAGCTGCTGAAGACGCGAACGTCGTGATCACCGACACCTGGATCTCGATGGGCATGGAAGAAGACGGCAAGGATCGTTGCACACCGTTCTTGCCCTACCAGGTTGATGCGGACCTGATGGCGCGCGCGGCAAACGATGCAATATTCTTGCATTGCCTTCCCGCGTACCGCGGGAACGAGGTCGCCGCGGAGGTCATTGATGGCCCGCAGTCGCGCGTCTTCGACGAGGCTGAAAACCGTTTACATGCGCAGAAAGCGTTGCTGACCTGGCTTCTGGAGCACCAATAATGTCCCAACCTGTATCCCGTACCGCACGCCAAGCACGGATCCTCGAGTTGCTTGAGCAGACTCGTGTTTCCTCGCAGATTCAGCTGTCAGAGCTGCTGCTCGCAGAAGGCATCGACATTACGCAGGCGACCCTGTCGAGGGACTTGGATGAACTTGGTGCGAAGAAGATCCGCCCATCTGGCGGCGGCCGTGCCTACTACACGATCAACGGCGATGCCGATGGTTTTGAAAACGCGCAGACTGGCCCCCGTGAGAAGCTCCGCCGCATGATCGACGAGTTGGTCGTATCCGCGGATGGCTCGGGTCAACTTGCACTGCTGCGCACGCCCCCAGGTGCGGCGCAGTACCTGGCCAGCTACATTGACCGCGTAGGCCTCGACCAGGTTGTCGGCTGCATTGCTGGCGACGACACAATTTTTGTTCTTGCACGCGAACCGCTCACCGGCGTAGAACTTGCCGTGGAACTCTTCGGCGGACACGCCCGGGGCAGCGACTAAAAAGTTTTACCCTGCAGGTAACCTCATACTATTCATGAAATCTTTCGAAGGAGAATCGTTCTACCATGACTAATCGCGTTGTTCTTGCATATTCAGGCGGTTTGGACACGTCCGTTGCTATCCCGTACCTGGCTGAAATGACCGGCGGTGAAGTGATCGCGGTCTCCCTCGACCTTGGACAGGGCGGCGAGGACATGGAATCAGTGCGCCAGCGCGCATTGGACTGCGGTGCAGTGGAGTCCATTGTTGTGGACGCCAAGGATGAGTTTGCCGAGGAGTATTGCCTGCCCACCATCAAGGCAAACGGTATGTACCAGGGCGAGTACCCGCTGGTTTCCGCGATTTCGCGCCCGCTGATTGTCAAGCATCTCGTTGAGGCTGGTCACAAGTACGGCGGCACCCACGTCGCCCACGGCTGCACCGGCAAGGGCAACGACCAGGTTCGTTTCGAGGTCGGATTCCTGAACCAGGATCCGGACCTGGAGATCATCGCTCCGGCTCGTGACTATGCCTGGACCCGCGATAAGGCCATCGAGTACGCAGAGGGCAAGAACTTGCCGATTGAGCAGTCTGCCGCGTCGCCGTTCTCCATCGACCAGAACGTGTGGGGCCGCGCAGTTGAGACCGGCTTCCTTGAGGATCTGTGGAACCCGCCGACAAAGGACCTCTACGCCTACACCGAGGACCCGGCGCTCGGCAACGCTCCGGACGAGGTCATCATCTCCTTCGAGTCCGGCAAGCCGGTGGCTATCGACGGCCGTAAGGTCACGGTCCTCGAAGCAGTCGAAGAGATGAACCGTCGCGCAGGTGCCCAGGGTGTTGGCCGTCTCGACATGGTTGAGGACCGTCTGGTTGGCATCAAGTCCCGCGAGGTCTACGAAGCGCCGGGCGCCGTCGCGCTGATCACCGCTCACAAGGCTCTTGAGGACGTCACCGTTGAGCGCGAGTTGGCTCGCTACAAGCGTCTTATCGATGCACGCTGGTCCGAGGAGGTGTACGACGGCCTCTGGTTCGGCCCGCTGAAGCGCTCCCTGGATGCGTTCATCGAGTCCACCCAGGAGCACGTCACCGGCGATATCCGCATGGTCCTGCACGCTGGCCAGATCACGGTCAACGGCCGTCGTTCCAACCACTCGTTGTACGACTTCAACCTGGCTACCTACGACACCGGCGATACCTTCGACCAGACCCTGGCTAAGGGCTTCGTGCGTTTGCACGGTCTGTCCTCCCAGATCGCGAACAAGCGCGACCGCGAGGCCGGCAAGTAAATGGAGCAGCACAAGACAAACGAAGGTGCGCTCTGGGGCGGTCGTTTTTCCGGCGGCCCGTCGGAAGCCATGTTCGCCCTGTCCGTGTCTACCCATTTTGACTGGGTGCTTGCGCCATACGATGTGCTCGCATCCAAGGCGCACGCGAAGGTGCTGAACAAGGCAGGTTTGCTTAGCGACGACGACCTCGCCGTCATGCTCGACGGCCTGGACCAACTCGGCCGCGACGTTGCCGACGGCTCGTTCGGTCCGCTGCCGACCGATGAGGATGTCCATGGTGCGATGGAGCGTGGACTCATCGACCGTGTCGGGCCCGAGATCGGTGGTCGCCTGCGTGCTGGACGTTCCCGCAACGACCAGGTTGCGGCCATGTTCCGGATGTGGCTGCGCGATGCCCTGCGAAGTGTCGCACTCGATGTCAGCGATCTGATCGACGCGATCGTCGCACAGGCGGAAGCCCACCCAGACGCGATCATGCCTGGCAAGACCCACTTCCAGGCTGCACAGCCGATCCTGCTTGCGCACTCGCTGTTGGCGCATGCCCAGCCGCTGCTGCGTGACCTGGACCGGATCAAGGATGCCGACAAGCGACTGGCAGTCTCGCCGTACGGTTCCGGAGCGCTGGCTGGTTCGTCGCTGCACCTCGACCCAGAGGCGATCGCAGAGGAGCTTGGTTTCGATTCTGCAACCGACAACTCGCTCGACGGCACCTCATCGCGCGACTTTGCTGCAGAATCCGCGTACGTCCTGGCACAGATTGCGATTGATATCTCTCGTTTCGCCGAAGAGATCATCGCGTGGTCCACACCAGAGTTCGGTTACGTCACGCTGCATGACGCGTGGTCGACCGGCTCGTCGATCATGCCTCAGAAGAAGAACCCGGACGTTCCGGAACTTGCCCGCGGCAAGGCTGGTCGCTTGATCGGTAACCTTTCCGGTTTGCTCGCCACGCTGAAGGCTATGCCGCTGGCGTACAACCGTGACCTTCAGGAAGACAAGGAGCCGTTGGTCGACTCGGTCACGCAGCTCTCCATCCTCCTGCCGGCGTTCACTGGACTGGTTTCCACGTTGACGTTCCACGAAGACCGCATGCGCGAACTGGCTCCAGCAGGGTTCACATTGGCCACCGACCTTGCCGAATGGATGGTGCGCCAGGGCGTTCCATTCCGCGAAGCACACGAGGCTTCGGGAGCCTGCGTTCGCATCGCAGAATCCCGTGGTGTCGATCTCGTGGATCTGACGGATGAGGAGCTAGCGGGCGTCGATAAGCGTCTGCTCCCCGAAGTGCGCGAGGTACTTACTGTCGATGGGGCGGTCGCATCCCGCGATACCCGCGGCGGTACTGCGAAACCGCGTGTGGTGGAGCAGCGGGAGCGTGTGCGCGAAGCGAACAAGGCTGCGCGCCAGTGGGCAGAGCAGCCAGTACGGAAGAAGTAAATACACGTTCGCAGAGCGCAGTTCAGAGTTTCCCTTTAGCATTGGGATATGGATGCGCCAAATACCTATGAAGCCAAGCCCCGGGGACGGTCAGTCTCCGTGGTGCTTGGCCTCATTTTTATTGCAGTGGTCATCGCCGCAGTCGCTTTAGGCCGGGGGCTTCTTCCCTTTGGCAGTGATGGCGACGAAAAAGACAGTGGCGGTGAATCAAATCGCCAGTCTCAGGGCAACGTGCAGCAACTCCACGGAGTAATCGGCTCTGAAAAGCGGGCTTTCTTTGAAGACCCCAAGGTCAAGGACAGACTTGCAGCGTTGGGCTACAGCGTCAGCGTGACAACAGCGGGGTCCCGCCAGATAGCTACCACCACGGATATTGCCGCACAAGATTTCGTTTTCCCGTCTTCCGGGCCTGCCACGCAAAAGGTGCGCGAACAGGGCAGTGGCTACTCGGTGGATTTCCCGTTCTTCTCCCCGATGGCGGTAGCGAGCTGGAAGCCGATTGCGGATCTACTGGTAGCTGAGGGAGTCGTGGCTGAGCAGAACGGCGCTTACACACTGGACGTGAACAAGTACATGGACTTGGCCCGCTCCGGAAAACGATGGCGCGACCTCGGGGACGCGTTTCCGTCGCCACGCAATGTACAGATCCGCTCGACAGATATCCGCACCTCAAACTCCGCCGCGATGTATCTGTCGCTGTTGGCGTGGGAGGTAGCACAGCGAGAACCCGATCGCGCCAATGACGTTGGTTTTCTTGTCGACGAGATCGCGCCCTTCTTCACCGCTCAGGGATACAGCGAAGCGTCATCCTCTGGCCCTTTTGCGGACTACCTCAGCCAAGGCATGGGAGCGGTACCGATGGTGATGGTGTACGAAGCACAGTTCATTGGTGAGCAGATGCGAGATAGTTCCCGAATCCGCGACGATATGGTGCTGCTGCAACTCAGTCCGACAGTGCTGGCTAACCACGGCATCGTCGGGGTGAGCGAGGGAGGTAGAGAACTCGGTCGTCTGCTCACCAACGACCCCGAGCTACAAAAGCTGGCCGCGTACCACGGATTCCGGCCCGCGACCTCAGGCAACCTGGCCCAAGAGATGGAGGATCGAGGGCTCGATGCGCCTGCGGACTACGTCAATTCCATCGACCCACCCTCCTACGACAGGCTTGAACAACTCATCGACGGTGTCGGTCAACGCTATGGCGGAGAACCCGCACCGGTGAAGGAGGAGGAATAATGAATCGCCTCGTCGCGGCGCTTGCTGCGTTCATGTCTCTGGTGCTCGTCGCGTGTAGCACTTTCGAAGAAGGCACTTCCAATACTCCTGATACATCCGGCGCAGGGCCCAGCGGTAATGCCGATCTGACCATTGTCGCTGCAACCGAGCTCAAAGACGTCGAAGAATTGGTTGATCGTGCAGCAGAGGAGCTCGGCTTCACTATCGACATGCAGTTCCCCGGCGGAACTTTAGAAAACTCCCAAACGCTCAAACAGGGAGGTTTCGATGGGGAAGTGGATGCCACATGGTTTGCTACGAACCGCTACGTCAACCTGATCGGCGCCTCCGACAAGTTGGACGGTGAGACAAAGATTGCCACAAGCCCCGTCGCGTTCGGTGTATGGGAGGACAGCGCAAAGCGTCTCGGCTGGGACACCAAGCAGCCCACCTGGGCCGAGTTTGCCGACGCTGCCGCAAGCGGCAAGTTCACGTTCGGGATGACCAACCCGCAAGCCTCGAACTCGGGATTCTCCGCACTCGTCTCGGTGGCGACTGCGCTCGCAGACACCGGCGATGCGATTTCCCCTACTGACTTGGAGCGCGTTGGGCCACAGCTCAAGGAAATGTTCGAAGCGCAATCTATGGTTTCCGGTTCTTCCGGGTGGCTGGCTGAGACGTTTGTCAATGACTCGTCCCGAGGCGATGGCATCATCAACTACGAAGCAACACTTCACCAGCTAAAGGCCCAAGGTGTGCCTATTGAGGTTGTTGTCCCCGCCGATGGCGTGATTTCCGCAGATTACCCGTTATCGGCACTGGCTAACCCTGCGCATGCAGACGCGCGGGGTCGGGTAGAAGAGCTGTCGCGCTGGCTCCTGGAACACCAAGAGGACATCGCTCAGACCTATCGCAGGCCTGTGACCGGCGTGGATAACGTGCCGGTGGAGATAGCCAACCAACACGTCATCGAGCTGCCGTTCCCAGCCAACGAGGGAGTCGTCGATGAGCTGCTTTATGCGTACGACAACTCCTACCGCAAACCAGGCCGAACAACGTTTGTGCTAGATACTTCCGGGTCGATGGAAGGGCAGCGGTTGGCGTCGCTGAAAAGCATCATGCACTCGCTTATCGACGGCTCCGCTTCAACACTCACCGGTGACGTCTCCCTACGCGACCGGGAAACCGTCACGTTGCAAGCCTTTGATTTCGCACCACACGAACCGTTGACAGTTCGCTTCTCCCGGGAAGATCCGAAGTCTGCTGAAAAACTATCTGACTTCGTCGATGGTCTCCAGGCTGAGGGCGGAACCGCGGTGTATGAAACCTTGCTGAAGGCATTGAGGAATACGGACCCGAACGGAGGTATTCCGTCGATAGTTTTGCTGAGTGATGGTGAAAGCACCGTTGCCCCAGACTATGTCGAATTCAAGAGGCAGTATGAAGCATTGCCAGAACAGCTGCGTAACGTGCCTGTGTTCGTTATCTTGTACGGCGATGCTAATGCGATAGAGATGCAAGCACTTGCAGATCTCACCGGTGGTGAGGTGTTTGACGCGCTTGGTGGCGACCTGGCTGCTGCCTTTAAGGAGATTCGTGGATTCCAATAATTCGTCTGCGGGAAAAGCAGCCCGGTATTTCGCCTCACCCAAGAACCAGCTTGGGTTGGTGCTGGCCACCCTCGTGGTTGTGGTTCATATTGCGGTAGGTATCGGACTGTTCTGGCCGGTCGCCGCGGCGGCCGCGTATGGCGCCGGCGCGGCTCTTGCGCCGTCCCGGAAAACCAAGGAACTTCCAGCAGCACCAACCCTGCCCACGTCGCAAGTTCTCGAGAATGCGCTGCGGCAAACGACTGATCGGTTGGAATCGGCGAAGCCACCACGTCAGGTGATGATGCAGGCGCGAGCGTTTGAAAAAGCCTCCAAGTTCGTATTGTCCGAGTGGGAACACCTCGAGCCGACGCCTAAGCACCGGCAGACGATGTGGAATGTAGTCAATGTGTACTACCCGGAGGTCGTCGATACGTACCTTGATGCCCCTCAGTACCGAGACAAGTCTGCGGTGAGCGTGGTTGTGGACTCTTTAACCACGCTCACTCGCGCTGCTGAGCGGGTGCAGCAGGGGATTTTGGACGACAATCTGCGCGCCATGGATTCACAAGCGCAGTTCCTGCGTCAAGAGCTCGGTGAGTTGCCCGGACTCGACGACAGCTACCACGGAGGCAGCGGGTACGATCCGAAAGCATGAGTCTGGATCCGAAGCTTCTTAACGTCCTCGCGTGTCCCAAAGACAAGGGAACGCTGGAGTATGACCAAGAGCGGGAGCTGCTGGTCAACGAACGCCTCGGCATTGCCTATCGCATTGACGACGGCATCCCAGTTCTGCTCATCGACGAAGCAGAGCCATACATCTCGGCAAAGTAGAAGACGGAGAAAAACCCAATGAGCAAAAACATCATTGATGAGCTTGAGTGGCGCGGGCTGATCAACCAGTCCACGGACCTCGACGCACTGCGGAAGGAAACCGAGCAGCCGATCGTGCTGTACTGCGGCTTCGACCCGACTGGTCCCTCGCTGCACGCCGGCCACCTCGTTCCGCTGCTCATGCTGCGCCGCTTCCAAGAAGCAGGCCACACACCGATCGTGCTTGCTGGTGGCGCTACCGGCATGATCGGTGACCCCCGCGATGTGGGGGAGCGTTCTATGAACTCCGCGGACACCGTCCGTGATTGGGCGGACCGGATCAGCGGCCAGCTCAAGCGCTTCGTGCACTTTGATGGCGACAATGCAGCACGCCTGGTCAACAACAACGACTGGATTAAAGACCTTGGCGTTATCGAGTTCCTGCGTGATGTGGGCAAGCACTTCTCGCTGTCCACGATGCTCGGCCGCGACACGGTGAAGCGTCGTCTGGAGAACGACGGCATTTCTTACACCGAGTTTTCCTACATGCTGCTGCAGGCGAATGACTACGTGCAGCTGCGCCGCAACCACAATTGCGTGCTGCAGGTTGGCGGCGGCGATCAGTGGGGCAACCTCGTTGCGGGCGTTGACCTGAATCGTCGTATGGACGGCGAGCAGGTTCACGCGTTGACTGTTCCGCTGGTGACGGATTCCGAAGGTAAGAAGTTCGGCAAGTCCACTGGTGGCGGCTCGCTGTGGCTGGATCCCGAGATGACCAGTCCGTACACCTGGTACCAGTACTTCGTAAACACTGCGGACGCCGATGTCATCCGTTACCTGCGTTGGTTCACCTTCCTTGACCAGGAAGAGCTCAACCGCCTGGAGACCGAAGTGGCGGAGCGCCCATTCAAGCGTGAAGCCCAGCGTCGCTTGGCGCAGGAGATGACCGATCTGGTCCACGGCAAGGAAGCCCGTGAGGCTGTCGAACTCGCATCGCAAGCTCTGTTCGGTCGCGCAGAACTTACTGACCTCGACGAGAAGACCCTCGCATCGGCAGTCTCTGAAACCTCTGTCTTTGAGATCCCAGCCGGCGAAACCACGGATATCGTGGAGCTTCTCGTCGGTGCTGGTCTTGCAGAGTCGAAGGGTGCAGCGCGCCGCTCCATCAAGGAAGGTGGCGTGTACGTGAACAACGAGCGCGTCGAAGACGAGGCGTGGGCGCCGTCTGACCAGGATTTCCTCCACGGCACATGGCTGGTCCTGCGCCGAGGCAAGAAGAACTTCGCAGGCGCTAAGCGCGCATAAGCAACTGCTTATCGACGACACCACCCAGGCAGAAACCACCATCTGCCTGGGTGTTTGTGTTGTTTGTGAGTTCGTGGTTATATCTTCATCCGTTGCTTCGAGCGGCCTTGAGGGGCTGGCGAGAGGGAACAAGTTAATTTCATGAGGTTACGTGTTCAAGGTAAACGCTGGTTGAACTTGGGTTTGACTTTGGTTTACGTTGTG
>NZ_KV827924.1:0-282 GCF_001836265.1 Corynebacterium sp. HMSC036E10 | reverse complement strand
TTTCACGGCGTAGCCTCGCGTTTTCGGCGGCCAAGTCTTCAGGCACAGGTTCTGGGATGTTTCCCGCACGGCGGGCCTGCTGGGTCCATTGGCGAGCCGTGTGCCATGAAACCCCCAGCTTTGGGGCTACTGCCTGGCATGCGGCTTGCATCGACATATTTTCCGCCAAGATGCGATCTTCCACGAGACGGACCACGCGGTCCTTGGCATCCTGGTCAAATTTTCTTGGCATATTCCAGATTTTCCCATCTACTCAAACGGAACAAAACCTGGGACACTTCA
>NZ_KV827923.1:0-1856 GCF_001836265.1 Corynebacterium sp. HMSC036E10 | reverse complement strand
GCGTGAAAACAACGCTCACCGAGGAGGGCGCCAAAAAGATCATGATCGGCTTCTACGAGCCGATTCAATACGACGACGCCTTGTTTGATCTCAGCGTCACCTTCGCTGGCGCCGCCGCTGGTGTTCCGACGCTGCCTGCACCACAGCCGACACCGACGTCAACGCCGTCCCCTGCGCCGTCCGAGTCAATGGCGAGCTCGTCGCAGGAACTCAGCTCAACGGACAAAGGATCACCAGCCGAGCGGATCACCACCAGTGTCACCCTCGTCATCGCTGGACTTGGATTGCTCGGCGTGCTTTCTGGCTTCGGCAAGTTCGCCTTCGACCGTTTTCTGAGGCCCATGCTGGCCAAATAGTGGTCATCGCCTCAACGGGAACCTCCTTGCCCTTGAAGTTGGTTAGCAATACCATACTTAGGTGAGGTTTACCTTGTTCTCTAAGGAGGATTCATGAGAACACGCCCGTTGCTCGTACCACTCACCGCTCTTGCCCTGCTGGGTAGCGCAGTTGTTGCGCCTCAGGCTTCGGCTGCACCGGAGGCGCCTGTGCTTGAGAATGGTCGCTTGGATTGGAATGTGAAGCGCAGCTTTACCAACTACGTGACCGGCCCCGTCGCACAGGGCAAGGTCACTACAGTCAATCCAACCGATCTCAAGAACTTCGGCGGCCACACCGCGTACAACCCGCCAGCCCAAACGTTCCAGGACAACACCTCGCCACTTAAGTATGGGTTCCAGTTGAATGCTGCCAAGTCGCAGCTGGATGCAAAAGGCAAGGGTGTGCTGGCCTTTGATGGTGGGGTCCGCTGGACAGGGCATGAGAAGTTCGCTCCCGAGGGCCAGCAGTATGGACTCGATGTCAAGTTCTCCGATGTGAAGCTCATTCTGGACGGTACGTCAGGAAAGATTTCCCTCGACTACGTCGTGCGTGGCACTAACATCACGGGCGATCAGAGCGCACTTGATCGCAAGGGAGACGACGCGATTTTTGCCACATTCACACTTCCAGAGCCGATCAAGGCTACCGCAGGGGGCAGTTTCTCCACCTCAGCAGGTGACGTTAGTAAGGACAGTGGCATTAAGACAACGCTCACCAAGGAGGGAGCCGAAAACGTCATGATCGGCTTCTACAAGGCGGAGCAGTACGAGGACGCGCTACTCGATCTAGACCTGAAGTTCAAGGAAGCACCTAAGGCGAAACCGTCTCCGGAGAAGCCGGCTCCTTCCTCGTCGTCCGCGAAACCGTCCCCGGAGAAGAGCGTTCCGTCGTCCCCGAGCGTCCCCCCGGCTGAGCAAGGCTCGAAGAAGCCTGAGGGATCCTCTGTCGATTCCAAGACCGACAACACCAAAATCGTCGTGCCGATCATCGCTACTCTCATCAGCCTCGTGGCGATTGGTGGTGCGCTAGCTTTTGTCGGCCAGCAGTGGCTGCCGCAACTCTTGCAGGGTATGCAGCGATAACCTTCGCATCATGAACCGGTCCCGGTACTGTGCTGGGACCGGTTCTTTGCTGTTTACCAAAGCCGAAAAAAGGAGACCATCCCGGGGTAAGTAGCAAAAAGTGTGTCTGAATTTCGGCGTTATTGCTGATCAGGCTGGGTAAATCGGGCGGATATAGGCATCAAGACCTTATATCCGCCCGAATTGCGTTCAATCCTCCGGAATGGCACCCGCATGTGCTAGTCGGGGGTTGGTGTGCTTTCCGGGTGAGTAAAAACAGACCACGGTGCCCGGTATGTGCTGGGCAAATGAAGAAAAACGGAACCACATCCAAAGGCACAACCAGGTGGCGATGCAAGGACCCGAACTGCGGCAGCTCCACGTGTGTCTGATCTGATGTAGGTGGTCCAGTTCGGC